>NZ_JYNQ01000001.1:0-345000 GCF_000934685.1 Lacinutrix sp. Hel_I_90
AGTGTTTAATGGCAATAATGTTCTTAATTTAGATCCTGCTATAGCGACCAATTGGGACATCATAGTTAGAGATGCTAACGGTTGTGAATTCCCACTTTCGGTAATAATTGCAGAAGATGCAGTACCAACAATAGATCCAGTAGCCGCACAATGTTATGTAGGTTCTCCTTTAAATATTACCTTATCAGGCACAACGTATAATGGAACAGCGACTTACAGTATAGGAGGTCCATTTCAAAGCAGTCCAAACTTTACAATAACAACACCAGGGACTTATACCCTTAGCATCCAAGATGATAATGGATGTGTAGCAACAACCCCTTATGTTGTTAATGACCAGCTGATATTAAGCGCAGCCTTAACTAAGGACTTAGATTGTACAGCAACCCCTGATGCTACTATCACATTAACAGCAACGGGCGGAGATACCGTGTATACCTATGAAGTATCCACCGATGGTGGTGCGACCTATAGCCCAATGGGTTCTAATGTATATACCGCTACTACTGCAGGTACCTACACTTTTAGTGTAACAGATGGCGCGGGATGTGAAGCCACAACAACGTATGTTTTAGATCCAATTCCAGCTATTGTTTTTACTACCGTAGAAACCGATGTAAGCTGTAATGGCGGAAGTGATGGTAGTATTAGCGTAACTGTTACAGGAGGAGCTGGTCCTTTCCAATACCAATTGGACGCAGGAGCCCTTCAGAATTCAAATGTATTTACAGGCTTATCACAAGGGACTACTTATATTATTACTGTAATAGATGCGCAATCGTGTACACAAGCAAGTGCGCCAATAACCATAAGTGAACCAACAGTATTAAGCGCTTCAGCTACATTATCTGTAAATACGACCTGTGATGTAGAGACTATAATCACCGTATTAGGACAAGATGGGACGCCTACGGGAACAGGAACAGGTTATTACTATAGTTTTAATGGCAATGGCTTTACCACAACAAATACTTACACGGTTAATAATAATGGCAGCGTTCAAACGGTTAATTATATTGTAAGAGATGCTAATGGCTGTGAAGTACCAGGTTCAGTAAACGTAGATCCATTGGATCCACCTACCGACTTAGACTTTAGCGCCACAGCAATTACCTGTTTAGTGTCTACTAGTGATGTAACGTTAACAACAACCAATGGTGTAACACCATTGAGTTATGAAATTCTATCACCAGCAAGTGCTACAACTAATACAACGGGCGCTTCAACAGGAATATTTACTGGCTTACCAGCAGATGACTATATTTTCCAAGTAACCGATGCCAATGGGTGTACTTACCAAGAGCTATACACTGTTGCAGACGTTGAAAATATTACTGTTACAGGCCAATTAATTAGCGATGTGACTTGTAATCCAGGAGCAAATGGAGAAGTCTTATTTACTATTTCCAACTTTGCAGGGACTTATAGCTATTCTATTAACGGGGCTCCAGCAGTAACCGGGCAATCAAGTCCAACGGTTACGGTTTCTGGCTTAACAGGACCAAGCACCCAAACAATAGTAGTTACCGATGAAACTACGGGTTGTCAATCAACAACATCAGTTGATGTCGCACAACCAGCAGCCTTAGGTTTAATCTTAGATACGAATATTAATGCGACCTGTAATATGGGAGCACAAGTAAGTGTTATTGCTTCTGGCGGTATAACTCCATATTCATACTCTTTTGTAGTAAGCGGTAGTCCAGCAGGACCTTATTCGTCTTCAAATACAGCGATTTTAGATCCTGCGGTTTCAACGACATGGGACGTGTATGTTCAAGATGGTAATGCTTGTGTTATTACAACGCCATTAACCGTTACTATTGCAACAGACCCAGTGCCTTCAGGAATCACAATTTCAGGATTAAGTCAATGCCCAAGTGCAACAAACGACTATACCTTTACAGTAAACGTTGGTAGTGGAATAGCCCCTTATGAATATAGTATAGGCAACGGATTCCAAACGAGTCCAACCTTTACGGTGAACAGCTCAGGAAACTATATTGTAACGGTAAGAGATGCCAATGGGTGTACCAATACAATCCCTGTTGATATTTTACCAGCTTTAGAATTTTCAGCAAGCATAAGCACTTTACCAAGCTGTTCAGATGATGACGGGGAAATTACGGTAACCGGTTCAGGAGGTTCAGGTACTTATAGCTATTCTATAAACCCAAATACAGGAATTACTTTTGCAGGTAATGTGTTTTCAGGCGTACCATCAGGGACGTTTACGGTAACGATGACAGATACTACAACGGGATGTACAGAAGACATCAGCTTAACCTTAGGGGCAGCAACACCGGTAACATTCACTACGTCTGTAAACGATGTAAGTTGTAACGGCGGTAGTGATGGTGTGATTACGGTTACTTTACCAGCGAGTAATGATAACCCAGTGTATACTTATGAGATAACGGCACCTATAGTTGTAGGCCCGCAAAACTCTAATGTATTTGCAGGATTACCAGCAGGTACCTATACAGTACAGGTAAATTCAGGTAGAGGCTGTTTAGAAACTGCAGATGTTGTGGTTGGTGAACCTGTTTTATTAGACGTTTCAGCCACAGCAACAGATTTTGCTTGTGCAGCAAATAATTCAGTGAATACGTCTACCATAACCATTACAGAAACAGGTGGTACAGCACCTTATACTTATAGTATTAACGGTACTAATTATTTCACGACCAATATTTTTGACATTAGCGATACAGGAAGCGTGCAAAACTTTACGGTCTATGTACAGGATGCTAATGGCTGTATTGCAACAAATACTGTTGCCATCGCACCATTACCAGTAATAACAGATGCTATTGTAACAATTAATTCGCCAATAGACTGTAATACTACCGGTTCGGTGATTATTACTGTTACAGGAGGTTCAGGGAATTTCACTTACCAGATGTTACCAAATGGAACAGCACAAGGTTCAAATATCTTTGCGATCACAACCCCTGGCACTTATTATTTCCAGGTGAATGATTTAGATACGGGTTGTACCTTTGCAACAGCGCCTTTTACAGTGGCTCCGTTTGATACAGTAGATGCCGTAGCGACAGCGACGACACCAGTAACGTGTTTTGGAGATACCAATGGAACCTTAGAAATTAATGTAAGTGGCTATACTGGTAACTATACTTATGAAGTCTTTGACGCTTCAGGAACTTCGGTAGGAGGAGTAGTAGCGGCTAATACAGCAACAAATCCACAAGTGATTACAGGCTTATCAGGCGGTAATTACACCGTAGAAGTTGTAGAAACCGACAGTCCGTTTTGTACCACAACAACCAATACGGTTACTATTGGTTCACCAGCTAGTGCTCTAACAGTAACAGCTACAGAAACTTCCAATGTTACCTGTACCAATACTCAAGGGACTATTAACGCGGTTGCCAGTGGCGGTTGGGGTAATTATCAATATGAGTTAACAGGGGCAGCTACAGTGCCATATTCTACTAATGGTACCTTTGAAGGCTTATCAGCAGGAACTTACACAGTAAACGTTATAGATTCAGCAGGCTGTATCGCATCAGATACAGTGACCCTTGATGAACCAACACCAATAACAGCAACGTTTACACCAAGTACTACGATGCTCCCTTGTTTTGGAGATACCAATGCGAGTATTACGGTAAGTAATGTCACTGGCGGACAAGGCAGTAATTATGTTTATATATTAAACACGACCTCCCCAGTACCGAGCGCCTCAGGGCCTCAATCTTCACCAGTATTTGATGGGCTAGGAGCAGGCACGTATAGTGTTAGTGTTACCGATGGGTATAGTTGTCTTGTGACTTCTGTAGATATCGTTATATCACCACCCACTCAGGTAGAAGCGAGTTTAGTAGTAAACGCAACACAAAGCTGTTTAACGGAGTCAACGCTAACCCTGAATGCTAATGGAGGCACAGGGCCATACAGCTATAGTGAAGACAGTACCTTCACAACCGTGTTAGGTTCATTTGTATCATCGACCACGTTTTCAGTACCAGTAGGAACGTATTCTTATTATGTTCAGGATGCCAATGGTTGTATCTCTAATGTATCGAATGACATTACTATAGAACCGTTACCAACGTTAGTCCTTAATTTAGTATCCTCTAATCCAACCATTAACTGTGCTGGAGATAATACAGGAATGATAAGTGCAACAGCAGAAGGCGGTTTAGGCAACTATGTGTATACCTTAGAAGATACATCAGGAAATCCAATACCAGCGACTCAAAACAGCCCAGGGATCTTTACAGAACTAGTGGCAGGGACTTATGTGGTTCATGTGGATAGCGGCGATTGTGAGTCTACCACAGCACCAATAACAATAACCGAACCAGCTAACCCATTAGCAGTTACTTTCGTTGTTACAGATGTTCAATGTTTTGGAGCTAATAATGGTACGATAGAGATCACGGCTACAGGAGGTACAGGGATTATAAAATATGCCATCTCACCACAGTTGAATCAATTTTTTGAGACGAATATATTTGATAATCTATCACAAGGCACTTATGATGTTATTGTACAAGATGAGTTAGGCTGTTATGTGATTATTAATTTCACGGTATCAGAACCAGCAGCAGTGCTTCTTAATATTGTAGCTAATTCAATTATACCAGAGGTTTGTGAAGGCGATAATGATGGCGAGTTTAGTATAGAGCTCTCAGGCGGAACAGAACCTTACAGTGTAAGTTTAGACGATTATAATGGCGTTTACACGGTAGGCGCTATAGGTCAAACCCAGTTTGATTTTACAGGCTTAGCAGGTGGCGACCACATTGTCTATGTTCGTGATAGCGCGAGTTGTGAATCAGAATGGAATATCACCTTCCCAGAATCGGTAAGATTAGACCCAGAAGTGGTCATTGATTATACGTGTATAGACAATGCAGCAGCTAATACGGTTAGCGTTAGTGTAGATGAGAGTATCACAGATCTTACAGATGTAGATTATTCATTAGACGGCGCAGCTTACCAAGCGAGTAATGTCTTTATCAATGTCGCAGCAGGGGTAGGACATTATATAGATGTAAGACATACCAATGGTTGTATTGTACGAACAGAGTTATTTGATATTATAGGCTTTGCTCCTTTAACACTAACCTTAAGTCAAGGCGGGTTAAATGAGATTGTAGCAGAGGCCAATGGGGGTGCTACACCATACCAGTTCACATTAAATGGAGAAGATTATGGTAGCACCAATACCTTTATTATATATGCTTCAGGCGTTTATAGGGTAACTGTTACAGATAATAACGGTTGTACGGCAGAAGCTGAAATACCAATGGAGTTTATAGATGTTTGTATACCAAATTATTTCACACCAAATGGAGACGGCGTTGCTGATGGTTGGGGCCCAGGCTGTGCAGAGATTTACAGAAATCTTGAAGTAGATATCTTCGATAGATATGGTCGTAAAGTAGCGGTCTTACGCGTAGGAGAATACTGGGATGGTAAATATGAAGACAAAGAATTACCAACTGGAGATTACTGGTATGTCGTGAAGTTAAATAGTTCAGAAAACGAGCGTGATTTTGTAGGTCATTTCACACTATATAGATAATCATAACAGATAGGGATGTTATCTTAAAAAAAAATAATCCAAATGAAAAAAGTACTAACATATATATTTCTACTGGTATTACTCAAAGGGTATGCACAGGAATTAAATTTACCAGTTTGGACGCAATATTTGGCAGATAATGATTTTGTAATCTCGCCTACTTATGCGGGTATTGGGGATAATTTAAGAATACGCGCCAACGGCTTAACCCAATGGGTAGGTATCAAAGATGCGCCAGATAACCAGTCGTTGTTTGCCGATTTTAGAATCGCAGACCGCTCGGGTATTGGTTTATCCTTGTATAACGATAAGAATGGAAACACGCGTCAAAAAGGGGTTAAGTTCTCTTTTGCACAGCATTTAATTTTAGATTACAAATCCAAACAGTATTTGTCCTTAGGACTCTCTTATAATCTGAATAGTTTTAAAATAGACATTAACAACTTTGAGGGTAGCTATGAAATGCCTATTGTCGATCCAAGTATCGTTGATGACCGTTCGATATCAAACCATAACTTTGATGTAGGGGCCCTATACCGCTACAAGGACTATTATTTAAGTTTAAATGCGAATAATATCTTACCCAAGGACATCGATAATTTTACAGGCATAGAACCAAGTTTGCTATTAAACTACCAGGTATATACGGGTTATGTGATGAAAAGCCCGTCCAATAAAAACGTTGAATTTGAACCCTCTCTTTACTATCAATTATTTAGTAGTGACGGGCGTTCAAGTACGGATATAAACTTTAAATACCGAAAATTCAGCAGGAATGAAAATTACTACTGGGTTGGCGCCTCGTATCGTTTTCTTAACGATCAGTTTTTTGAGCCTTTAAACCTGGGGCCTATGGCAGGCATCATGCAAAATAAATTTTACTTTGCGTATTCTTACCAGATGACCATGAATGATTTATCAGGATACAACTCAGGAACACACATGATTACCATAGGTATCGATTTTCTACAAGGTATGAGTAACTGTCCGTGTACAAAATCAACGGTAAGGCATTAGATATCAATTTGTTAAAAAAATAAGTAGCGATAGCTGCTTTTTTTTTTGCTAATTTTAACATTTTTTTAATACTTTTGCACGACTAACTAAGTTGCAACCAACATTGAAAAAAAACCTACCATTCATTAATGGTCTATTGATAATAGGCCTTATTCTTTTTATAGCATTTTCTTATTTTTCTCCTCAAGAAAAAAAACAAGTCTACATTGACAATATAAAATTGTTCAACAATTTTAAAATGTCTAAAGAAATGAATCTTTTACATAAAAATAAAATAGAGACACAAGCCAAAAAGGTAGACAGTCTCTATCAATTATTTCAAATATCAATACAAGAAAAAAAAGAGGATAAATTACTTCAATATAATTTACAACAAGAAAACAACAAACTTGAAGAGTATCAAAATTATTTCACAACTTCTGTAAGTGACCAGGTATGGCAGCGCCTGAATGGTTATATAAATGACTATGGAGAATTAAAAAAATATGATATCATATTAGGTACGTCTGGTAATGGTAATATCATGTATTCAAAGGATGAATTTAATATAACAGAAGATATTATAATTTTTGCAAATTCAAAATACGAAGGTGTTCAATAGAATTGTAATATTCCTAATTTTTTGTGTGACTTCTCTTTCTTGTGTTAAGGAAAAAAATGAAGTGACTACAAGTGAAGACATCAACCTAAGACTTGATAACCTCTCTAATGGCGGTTGGAAAACGAAAAAAATCAACCAATATATCGGTAACATAAACTACACAGCTACCGAAGTTCCCATTGAATATTACATTATAAAGCAACAAGGCTTAAACGATTTGAGCACCATCGATTCTATTAGTAAAGCGAATAGTAGAGAGCGAATTATTGAGTTTCAGTTTTCTCACGATGAAGAAAAAGACTTGTTCTTAAACGAGTTTACGAAGAAGGATTACGAAGAAACGGTGAAATATGCTGCTTTTAAGATCAGTGAAGACTACTCTGTAGTAACCTCTAAAGGCGATACTATTGCTTGTGTTGGTGCTACTTTAGAACGTAACTTCAAAGTAGCGCCTTTTAAAAGAGTACTCCTTTTTTTTACAGGAATCCCTGAAAATGAGAACCTACAATTAATATATAATGACCAATTATTTGGTAACGGATTAATAAAATTTAGTTTCAACCAGAAACCATTTAAGTTATAAAAGCATGAGTTTTAAGAAAATAAGAAAAGGTAAATTAACAAAAGTTGTTGCCTGTTATTTAGCATTACAATTAATTATTACCATTGTACAGCCTACTGCAGCTTTTGCATTAACCAGTGGGCCATCTCAGCCAGAATTTAACGCTTTCACGCCTATTGGAACTTCTGATATGGTGAATCTGTCTAGCGGTGATTTTAATTACAATTTACCAATCATGGATGTAGGAGGTTATCCTATTAACCTGGCCTACGATTCTGGTATTGCTATGGGACAAGAAGCCTCTTGGGTAGGGCTGGGTTGGAATGTAAATGTTGGACAAATTGCAAGAAATGTCCGTGGCTTACCAGATGATTTTAATGGTGATAAAATGGTCTATGAAAATAATATTAGAGCAAATAATACTTTTGGTGTAACGACGAGTTTAAGAGTGCCAATTTTAGGGTTTGATACAGATGATTTTTTACCAGTTAGTTTAAGCGCTAGTTTAGGAGTTAAATTTAATAATTATAATGGGATTACTTTTAATTCTTCGTTTGGGCCTAGTTTTGATATTTCTAATAATGTAGGATTAAATTTCAATGTAGGCGCTACGAATGGAGAAGGTGCTAATGTTAATGCAAGTGTTAGTATAAAACAAAAAGGGAAAGATAAGACCACAAGTGCTGTAAATGGATTTAAAACTACTTTAGGTATTGGTCTTAATTCAAGACAGTCATTACCCACATTTAGTGCCAATGTTACAAAATTAAAAGGAGGGACAAAAACATATACTAATTCTGGCGGCACAACACGTAGCAGTGCATCAGGAGCAGCAAAAGGTAGTGGAGGCATAGGACTATCTTTCAACGATAGCATGTTATTTACCCCAGCAAATGATTTGTCTTACACAAATTTGAACCTTTCTTTAAACCTTGGGTTTGGTGTAGAAATATTTGGTTTTGAAGGAGATGCACGACTTCAAGGTTGGGCGACATTACAGAATCTTCAGAATGATGAAAAAAATAAACAAATTAATGCTTTTGGCTATTTAAACACAGAAAATGGAGCGGTAGGAACTAGTATTCTAGATTTTAATAGAGAAAATGATCGTACTGTAAGTGAAAGAACTAATGTTTTGCCATTGACAAATTACACTTATGATATTTATTCTGTGCAAGGACAAGGCATTGGTGGTATGTTTAGACCCTTTAGAAGTGAAGTAGGTACTATTTACGATGTAAATAGTGGGAATTTTGGTGTTGGAGGCAACGTAGGCGTTGAGCTTGGAGTAGGGGCTTATGCTGAAGGTGGTGTAGATGTGAAAATTAATGCCTCTAACAGTTATTCTGGAGTTTGGGGCACCCAAGCACTTGAAAAATTTATTTATGATAGCGAAGCACCAAACCAGAAGATTGGCTATGAGCCGGTCTATTATAAAATGGTTGGTGAATTGACTTCAGATGCAGAAGTGGATCTGTTCGAAAATAAAATGTATGATAATGCCCCTGTAAAATTTGATATTGTCGGAAGTAAATTTAATAGAGAAACGAATAATAAATATCAAATAAAGAAATACAATTCAAATTTAAGTATCAACTATGTAAATAGTTTGATTAACAAGGTAAAAAGAGACAATCGTTTGCAGCGTACGCAAACGATACAAATGATTACTAAAAAAGATGCGAATGCTGCTGGCGATGGTTTAATAGAAATCAATCCATTAGCTAAAAATCACCATCATGCAGGTATAAAAATATTAAAAGGCGATGGGAGTCGTTATGTTTTTGGGGAAACAGCTTACAATAAGACCAAACGTGAAGTCACTTTTGCTTTACCTAGAGGTAATAATGATACAAATTGTGCGACAGGTTTGGTCAACTATAATACAAGCTGGAACACTACTGGTAATAGTAATGGGAAAGATCATTTCTTTAACGCAATAAACACACCAGCGTATGCGCACACTTATGCATTGAGCTCTGTTTTGTCATCAGATTATGAAGATTTAACAAGCAATGGTCCTACCTTAGATGATTTAGGCGCTTACACTAAATTTAGTTATCAAACGACAGGTGACTATAAATGGCGTACCCCTTATTTAGCTAATACAGCTCTATATAATGCAGGGTTAAATACAGAAGATGAAGACCAAAAAGCCAGTTATGTTTATGGTACAAAAGAATTAAAGTTTTTAGAGAAAATAGAAACAAAAACACATACTGCTGTTTTTTATCTAAGTGATCGTCATGATGCTATAGGTAGTGCTGGAGAAAATGGAGGACTAGGCGCAGGTAGAATGCAACAAATAGACAGTATTAGACTGTATTCAAGACCAGAATATGATGCCAATCCATCTACAGCCGAACCCATTAAAGTAGCGCATTTTGAATATGATTATTCACTCTGTCCTAATATAGAAAATAACGATGGCGCATTTTATGATGGCGATAATGACGGAGAGGATGATAACCTTAATAAAGGAAAATTAACACTTAAGAAAGTATATTTCACCTATAGAAATTCTAATATGGGCAAATACACGCCTTACGAATTCAATTACAATACTTTCAATCCTAAGTACAATTTAAAAGGTCATGATATTTGGGGTAATTATAAAAAAAATGCTTCAGCCCCAGAAGAGACTCCTGCTATTGGATGTGGTGATAACGATTTACCAACTACTGCAGAATTTCCCTTTGTAGACCAAAACCAGACAAAAGAACAAGCAGACAAAAATGCGAATGCTTGGACCCTATCGTCTATTAATTTGCCTTCAGGCGGTAAGTTAGAATTGGAAATGGAGTCCGACGATTACCGCTTTGTTCAAGATCGTAAAGCCATGCAAATGTTTAAAGTTGCTGGGGTAAATAATCAGGCAGCGAATAATCCTTCAGGTACTGTGTTATATAATAGTTCCAGCCACAACTATTTTATGCATATTGAATTACCAGAAAATGTAGATGCCACAACTTTCAAAGAAAATTACTTGTTGGATACAGAAAATGCTGGTTTAGGTTATATTGGTAGTGAATCTAATCCCTTGTATTTTAAATTTTTATTAAATACGACACAAAGCCAATTTGACTATGTTACAGGCTACGCAATACTCGATCTTTCGACTATTAATACTTATTTACATACAGATGGAAAAACATATGCTTCTGTTAAGTTCAGAAGTGTAGATAGAGAAGGGGGTATTTTTAATTCTGGTTTACAAGTGAATCCAGTCTCAAAAGCAGGTTGGTATTTTTCTAGAAAATATTTAAACAGACGTGTATATAATCTGCCAGATGCAAATTTTGATGGTCCAGGAGACTTTCTTCAGGTTGGTAAAGCTGTTGTGAGTGCCTTTGGAAACATTGCTGAGATTTTTCAAGGTCCTAATCAAGTATTACAGCGAAAGAAAAATGCAAGAGAATTTAAAAAAGAAAAATCCTGGGTAAGATTATACCATGCTCAAGGACGAAAATATGGCGGTGGCTTAAGAGTTAAAACAATCCAATTACATGATAATTGGGATGTCATGACCGATAATATTGATAATGAATTTTATAAAAAAAATTACGGACAAGAGTATACTTATAATGATGATTTAGGTTTAAGTTCTGGTGTGGCTACCTTTGAACCTAATGGGTCTAGAGAAAATCCAATTGTGCAACCCTTTTATGATGATGCACAACGCTTACAGGCCCCAAAGGAGTCTAACTATGTAGAAAAACCTATTGGAGAATCCTTATTCCCTTCGCCAACCATCACGTATTCTAAAGTGGTTGTTAAAAACCTGCAACGCGTTGATGACAATGATCCTACACTTGTTGTTAAAAAACATGCCACAGGAGAAGTGATTAGTGAATTTTACACATCAAGAGATTTTCCAACCTTAACAGATCATACAGATATAACCAACAATTTTGATACCAGTGGTTTTATAGGGAAATTACTTAAGGTAAAAACGCAAAGTACCATTGCCTTGTCTCAAGGGTTTACTGTTGAAACGAATGACATGAATGGAAAGCAGAAAAGCCAACGTGTACGATCGGAATCTCAAGAACCTGGTGAATTTTTATCGGGCGTCGATTATATATATTCATTAGAAAACAGTAAAAAACTAAATAATAAATTAAATGTTGTAAATGCCAATGGTACCGTAACAGAAAATCTTATTGGTGTGCAATATGATATGATTACAGATTTTAGACGAAATACAACGGAAACAGTAGTTGGTGGTTTTGACGGAAATTTATCGGTTTTATTGGGATTGTTTGGAATTCCAATTCCACTTGGGTTTGTTTTTCCAGTGATTCAAACCGATAAAAATGATTTAAAAATGGCTACTGCAACAAAGGTTATTCATAGAACAGGAATCATGACTAAGAAGGTTGCTTACGATTTAGGGTCCTCTGTAGAAACCGAGAACTTAGCCTTCGATGCACAGACAGGAGATGTCTTGTTAACAAAAACAATAAACGAATACGGTGATCATTATTTCAACTTCAATTATCCTGCAAACTGGCATTACGACCACATGAAATCGGCGAGTAATAATATCAATTTACAAGGAAGATTAAAGGCGTCTGGTGAATTTCATTCTATTTTGCACCCATTTAGTACCTCTCAAATACATATTAATAATCATACGCTAATTGAAGGGGATAGACTTATTGTAGATGGTGTTGGTGTATTCTGGGTTGTAGAAAGAAATGCTTCCAACCAAGTTAAATTAATGGATGCTAACGGGCAAATTAAAACCGTAAGTGATACTAAGGCCTTTAAAGTATATCGATCGGGTTATAAAAACCAACCTATGGCGAGTATGGCTTCTATAACTACACAAAAAAATCCATTAGCATCTGGTCGTATTAGTACGAGTACAGATTTTACACCTTTTCAAGTAGTAAATGCAAGTGCTGTGGAGTACAGTGATGCATGGAATAGTCAATGTGAATTTAGGTTACCTTATAATGATGTTGAAGGCTTGTTTGACGACCAAGGTAATATTGCTGATATAAATATGGTAGGTTTTAACCCTTATCTGCACAATGTAAAAGGAGAGTGGCGCGCCATAAAATCGTATGCCTATTTGACCTCTCGTAATAATGGCGTGGTAGGTTATAACCCAAGAAAAGAAGGCTTCTTTAAAACCTTCACACCATTTTATAGAGTGAATGCTGCCGGTGCTTGGAGTAAGAATGATACCAATTGGACCTTTGCAAGTGAAGTCACAACATACAGTCCTTATGGTACAGAATTAGAGAATAAAGATGCCTTAAATCGTTATTCTGCTGCGCAATATGGGTATCGTTATACTTTACCAACTGCAGTGGGTTCAAATACAAAATATCAGGAACTCGCTTTTGATGGTTTTGAAGATTACGACTATACACCCAACGTCTCTGGAGCATCTAGTGAACCTGTGAATGCGCACTTTAGTTTTAAAGATGAGTTAAGTACAGACGCCATTTTAGATTATAACAACTCACACACCGGGCGCTCTAGTTTAAAAGTGGTTAAAGATAAACGTGTGTCATTACTTAAAAATTTGGATGGCGTTAATGAAAACCCATGTCAAACCATACCTAGTGGTATTGAGGTATTACTTGAAGATTCTGGAAGTAATGAATGCTCTAAAACATATTTAATAAGAGCAAATTGCACTAATATTTATTACAATAGTGTTATGGATCAAGCCGATACTTTTATAAGAGTTTTAGATAGAGATGGTAATGAGCTTGCTAGTATAGAGGATTCTGCTACTGGAGCGATTACATTACCCTTTAGTCAAGATGCTTTTATAGAAATTGTGTCTTGTGAAGATGGTATTCAAGACAATACATATATAGAACTTAAGTGTAATACAGCGAGTTGTACTGTTGTAAGGTTTGACTTAAATTAAAATAGAGATGAGAAAAATAATATATACACTAATACTACTTAGTTTTGTAAATCTTTCGTTTGCACAGGGTAATTACTTAATGAATACTAATGATCCAGATATGGTTCCATTAACTGGTACTAACCTAGATGGGATTTTAGGAATTAATCTTTGTGTTTCGCAAGGAATTTATACAATAACTCCAGTTATAATTAATTTAAATAATACAAGTGAAGTCGCACCAGCCGATTTAGAATATGAACTAATTTCCACTTCGCAAACAAATACTGTTACTCTGCCTACTCAACCTCCTGTACTTGGTTCTATTCAAATTAATCTAGAGGATTTAAGAAATAATTTAAATATGACTAATCGTCAAAGAAGGATAGTTTCATTTGCAATAAAAGTTAAAGAGTATCCTAATAGTGATCCAAGAAGTGTATACAATAATATAGATAGAGTTTTTAATATAGAATTAAGTAATGATGAGCCACTTACTGGGAATAGTGTTCAAGACATAACAATATCTTGTGGTAATCAAGCACGTTTAAGTAATATTATTACTAACTCAATTTATGGTTATATATCTTACTATGATAATCAAGGTAATTTAGTTACAGGTAACGCAAATGTTAATGAAGGTGATGTTTATTTACTTTATCCAAGATTTAGTTCTATAATTGGAAATAATGGTGGTACATGTAATATTTCACCATTACAGATTACTATTGGAACTGTATCTGAAACCAATGCAGAGCCTTACGTAGGGCCTAGGTTAGGTAATAACTATGGTGACATTTCAGTCTGCGACGTCAATAGTGAGATTATAATACCTCTTTTAAGTTATGAATCAAGCTTCCCTCTAGACCATACTGATGGAACGTATAGGTTAAGAAGATCAAATTCAACGTCAATAGCATTAACGAACCCAGTATTTGTTAATGGTGTTTTTTCTCATTTTTTAGTCGACCTATCGACTTTTTATAGTAGCTCAACTTACGATTCAAGTTATAGAGTACAGTATATACCATCTAATCCACTAGATTCTAATGGTAACCCAACTCAGCTGTGTTCTGATATATATTCAAATTCTTTTTTTATTGATATAACGAATGAATTTACAAATGTGTTTCACAATTTTGACAGAGGCTATTTTACAAACGGATTAGATGATTTGGATTACGATGGTGTTCAAGAAGATGAATTAACATACAAAGCGATGTATAATTTGTTTTTAAGAGGACAACAAGGCTATTTTAATAATGAAGGTTTGACAGCTGCACCAGACTTACAAGGCTTTTTGCAATACCTAGGTTATACATATATGATGTATAAAGATGATGGTGCTGGAAATAAAGTTCAAATTACTACTAATGCCGAATATAATAGCATCGTAGCCGAACTAAGTGATTTAGAAGTTAATTGCAATGAAGTATTCTATTTTAAAGTGACTAGTAATTGTGGTGATTATCATTTTGATAATGATTATGAAGAATATAAAACTTTAACAATTAATCTAAGAGACCTAATAACTACTTATACAAATCCTGATCAATACTTTTGTAGTGCAGATGATCCAACAGTACTAAGTCTATCATTAAATAGAAGTGTTACGGGTAATCCGTTAACCTTATGGGGATCGAAATATGGCAATGATTTGCTTTATGATGCAGCGGGTAACGGGGTTATTTCTGCAACGACACCACTAGAAGAAGGAGATGAATTTTGGATTCAAGAATTTGGAGTGCCCACATTTACAGCTAATTGTACTGGTAATCTGTCAAATATGTATTCATCGCAACGTTTCTATATTAAAGTTCATATTGTAAATAATTGCAGCCCCGAAACTGGCGAATGCCTATGTAACTCCTTTGAGTTAGAACGTGGCGATAAATACATTGTTAGTGCTTGGGTTAAAGAAGACCAGGATAAACAAGTGGTATCATACGAAAACGCAAAATTAGATTTAACCTTTTTAGAGGGAGACCAAGTTAAAGAAGCGTTCTCATTTTCACCCTCTGGAGAAATTATAGAAGGTTGGCAGCGTGTTGTTGGTGAGTTTTTTGTGCCTATTACAGCAACAAAAGTGCGCATCGATTTAAATAATGCTGATGCTCCAGAAACAGTACCTTTTAATATTAGTGATTATTTTGTACCTAGACCACCACAGGTATTTGGCATTCAAACGTATACCATAAATTTTTTAAATGACGATTTTTCAAATTGCGGAGCCAGCTCTACATATAGCTATAGAATACTAAGTAATGGACCATTAGAAGAAAATATAGTATACAGGTATACGCCATTATTTGGATATCCCCCAGTTCCAAATGCTAGTTCTGGATATATAACGGTAACTAATGAAACTAATAATGTAGCACCGCTTTTGGGAACTGTAACAAACCAGGCTACAATTTCATGCAATCAATTTTCACAATTAATTATTGCTAATCCAGAACCATTAGATCCACAGGTAGTAAATTTAGACCCCTACTTTGATGATTTACCATCAGTTTTCCCTGGTGTTACAAGACGCTACGATGTGGTTGATGTAGGTAATGAGTTTACCAACTGCGATGGTATACCAACAACACAGATTAAAATACAATCAAGTGAAGAGTTATTGCCCAATAAAGTTTATAAACTGAGTACCTCACGAGGGTTACCAAATAATGTACCCTTAGATTTACTCTCACCTTATATTAAGGTTAGTAATCCTACTATTGCAAGACGTGGAAGATCACGATTTGTAGAAAAAGTTGCTACTATTTCTTGTGATGCATTAGCAGATTTATTTATAATAACAGAACCAGAGCCTAATGAACGCGTAGATGTGTTTTACGACGATATTAGAATTCACCCCTTTAATGGTAACATGAAAAGTTTTGTTTACGATCCCATCACGCAACGTTTAATGGCAGAGTTGGATGAGAATAACTATGCCACCATGTATGAGTATGATGAAGAAGGCGGATTGGTTAGAGTAAAGAAGGAAACAGAGAAAGGGGTTTTTACCATTCAGGAAACACGATCTAAAAGCGCAACCAAAGAATAATGAAAAAAATTACTATACTATTATTTTTATTAACGGTTACGGGTGTTAGTGCACAAACGTTCGACGAGGTTTTTAATCAGTTTAGTGCTGTAAAAAAGAAGCAAACAGACTACCAAGTAACACTTAATTACAACCTTTATAAAGGCATAAAAGGGACCAAGTCTTATGAGCAGTATTCTGGCTTGATGGCCAAATATAACACTCACACCTATCAGGAAATTGGAGCTATGGTTCATCTTCAAATGCCTAAAGGCTTCATAAAATTAAATACGGAAGAAAAAGCCATGCTCGTGGGGTTATCATCAGAGGATGTACAACCGAGTCTTGAGGCAATAGATCCTGATTTAATTTATTCATATTATGATAAAGGCACACTGGAAGTTACTAAAACAACCTATAAACTGAGTTTTAGTGCTAAGGAATATTCGAGTTTGCCAACATCTAGGATAGAGTTTCACCTCGATAAAAACACTTACCAACAGTCCAAAGTTGTTATTTACTATTCGAGCTTAAAAGATTTTTCATTTTATGAAAAAGACCATTTAGAGAAAAAGACAGATGCATTAGTCGATTTCCCAAGATTAGAAATAAGCTATTCAGATTATAGCTCTAAGATTAAAATCAACAAAAATTATTTTTCACAAGACACCTATATAAAAGTTACACCTAATAAGATTTCAGGAGTATCGCAATACAAAAATTTCGAAATCATTTTAGCACAATAAGTAACGGATCAAAATTTAGCCACATGAATTATTTAGTTTATCTAAAAAATAATATTTTACCCGCAGTAGTCTTTTGCATTACTTTTTTCAGCTTTGCTAACGAAAAGCAATTTTCAAATGGAGCCATTGCTGTAAATACAATGCCATCGACCTACCAATTTGTGGATCCAGAATTAGGTGCTGTTAATGTTACTTCTGTTAATCCTACCGCATATTTAACATTAAAAATTAATGACGATATACCATTTAATAGTAATTTCACCTATGTGCTAAACGCTACTGTTTACCCTATTTTACCAGATGGCACGATAGAAACAGCGGCAGCTGAGCAAAAAATATTTGAAATTGAGTATAATAAAGACGCAGGTAATTTTCAATACGTTGACGAAGTCTATTTTGAAATAAAAAATAGATATGGAATACAAATAGTGGTAAACTCATCGGTAGCCTTTAGTTCTAATGGGGCGGGTATGAACAGCATTCCAGATAATGTATCTATTGAATTAGGTCTCAAAGTAGACCGTTATTATCAATTACCTCCAGATACACTACCTTCGTTATCGTACCAAGAATTACCGTCAGCTTCAGAACCGTGTTCTTTAAATATTGATTGGTCAAATTCTAGTAGTGCCCTATTAAATGCTGCTGAAGAATATGAATTAGAGTGGACGTGGATAGATAGTTATGGATTTAATACGCCTGTACGTTTGGCTTCCGATATCGATTTTTCAAGTAGAGACTTCGAATTAAATAGTACGCGAATAGAAACTAAAGGTACATCATATGAGATTCCTTTAATTTATTCTAGAGGTTATATTATTTATCGATTAAGAGCAGTCACGCGTTTTGCAGAAGATATCACTAAACGCTATTTTGGCCCATGGACGTCTGGTAATAATGGCGAAATAAAAGTAGGTGATTGGTCTGATGTGTATCTGCTTTTAAATTCTCATGAACAAGATAAAAACTGGCAATTTCAAACCAGTTATGCCGAGGACGGTAAAAATAAATCGGTGGCTAGTTATTTTGATGGAACACTAAGAAACCGTCAAACCGTAACGAAAATTAATAGTGATGACAATGCGGTAGTTGGAGAAGTTATATACGATATGCAGGGAAGACCAGCTATTGAAGTACTTCCAGTTCCTACAGATAATAATAAAATAAAGTACTACCCAAATTTTAATATCAGTGAACAGGTAGTAGATCCCACAACCGGCAACCTTGCCATTTATTCACCTAAAGATTTTGATTGGGATACCCCTGTTTCAACAGAAGAGGATCCAACTTGTGAGGTAAACTTATTTGGTATGTCTGATATTTCGGGTTCAAGTAAGTATTATTCTTCTAATAATACGCCTAATTCAGCCAAGCCTTTTCAGGATTTAGTACCAGACGCACAGAATTTTCCGTTTAGTCAAATCGTTTATACGCCAGATAATACAGGTAGAATAAGAAGTAAAGGCGGTGTTGGAGTACAACACCAAATAGGTAGCAATCATGAGATGAAATATTACTATTCTCAACCAAATTCTGCTTTAGAATTAAACCGATTGTTTGGATACCAGGTGGGGAATTACAAGCATTACAAAAAGAATGTTGTAGTAGACCCTAACGGGCAAGTAAGTGTTAGTTATATAGATCCGCAAGGAAGAACGATTGCTACAGCTTTGGCTGGAGGAAATCCTAGTAAAACAGACCCAAATAATCCGGAACTTCAACAAGCCATATTATTGCCATTAGATGATGAAATTGATGCTGCATTAGAATTGCATGATAGAGTAGCATCAGATTTATTAAATAAATTGAATCAAGGAGATAAAGATACTAGCGAAGATAACAATAACAGATACGCTACAGGTAATTTTGGTGTTCTACAAGATGGTTTAAGAGTTGATAAGCAAATTGTTGTTATCGAGAATTTTTCTGACTACAGATTGGAATATGAATTAGAAAACACTGGTGATTTTACTTTTAATGAATCATGTGGAGACATTACTTTTCCATTCGTTTATGATATAGCCATAGCATTGAGTGACGATTGTAATTCTGAATTGATTTCAGAAAATAAAATGGAATCTTTTTCGAGAACGGAAGCTACAGGCAATCCAATTGATAGAGTGTGGAATACTGGAGAATATGGTATTTCTAAGCGCTTGACAGTGAATAAAGAAAACCTGAATGCCGCATGGAATAACTTTTTAAACAGTGCTCCTGATGGTTGTATTTTAACAGAGGAAGCGTTTATTCCTCAGTTTATAAGTATCGATTGTGATGAAGTAAATTGCGAATCTGTTGCAAATGGGAGGACCATTTTTATGACAGAAAAATTAAACGCCTTATTTGGTGCAAACGCCTATACAGAGTCTGGTGGTGTTTTTACGTCTAGCGATAGTAATGTGACCATTGCCATTGCAGAATTGCAGGAATCATTCCTCATTTTAGAAGACTTGTGTACAGAATCACAAACCTGTGATGTTAATTCAGCCATGCTATTATCAGACATGAGCCCCTATGGTCAATATGGTAGATTAGACTACACCTTAACTTATGATGCAGATGAAGCCATTGTAGAGCCCATCATTTTTGTCGATCAATTAAGTGTTTTTAATGATGCCAATCAATTATATTATCAAGGTAATATTAACGATCCAGCAAATACAGCCCATACATTTACATGGAGAAATCCTGTTACACCTTATCAAGAAGATGGATTTAACTCTGTAATTGAAGTGAATTGGGTAAATGACCAATGGTTACCAGCTATAGCAGTTGATGATTCTGGAGCACTTGTGCAAGAACCAAGTTTAGGGTCTACATTTAGTGGTGCCTATGGGGACTTAATAGATAGTAAATATTACATAAACCCTAAAGACCTAAGATATGTAACAGACTTTGTAACCAATTGGAAAACAGATTGGTCACAGGCCTTATTGCCATACCATCCAGAATATTGTTATTTAGCCTATAATGAATCTATTTGTGCCAATAATTACCAAAGCACGACCTCTTTTGAATTTGATACCCTTTTAAGTACAACTATAACTTATACTGAGGCACAAACGGCAGGTTTCATTCCTGCTTCCGCGTCCAGTAACACTAACATTGTTAATAGCGATCCGTTTTTTAACGTGAACTATATAGGTGAAGCGACCAATAATTACGCTGCACAACGTAAAGCACTCATGCGAGAAGCGATGGGAACTAATTACGATGGTACAGGTGTTTCTATGGCACAGTTAGCCTATACCATGGTAAAATGTGGGAATTTAGCAACGACCTGTGGACCCTATTCATTTGGAAGCTTAAATCCTGAACAAAGACAAACGTTTTGGAACCTATATAAAGGCTTTTACCAAGGCTTAAAAACAAGGTTGTATGATGTGTTTATATCAATCCATGCTGAGAAAAATGGCTGTTATAATCCTTGTCTTGGAGGTGAAGATAGAACGATTGCAGACTACATGTCTTTAATACAAACGTATACACAGCAAAGTACTATTGCTCAATATAATGACGCACCAGCTACACTTCAATTATGTACTTCTCCCTCTTCAGCTCTTTATGGAGATGTAGGAACAGATGGTACTGACTTATATGAAAAGCGTTTTATTCCTTCAGATTTTCTATTTAATGATTTAGGGGTAGACGTTTCAACAGATCCTCCAACGGTTGATGGCAGTGTGATTCCTAATTATTATCAAGAGACAGGTAAGTGTAAAATACAAGTGGATCTAGAGCTGTTTTTGAATGGGTTTCTAACTAAAAATAACTTAGCAAGTCCATACCTATATGAAGATGGATTCATGGTATTAGACTTATTCACAGCTTTAGGTGGGGAAGAAGCAGATGCTAATGGATTAACAATAAACAACGTCATCAATAGCAATGAATTAGTTATTAGTACCTCTTTAGAAAGTATTTGTGATAAACCGATAACCTTAAACTTGCCAGAAAATCAAAGTTGGAATGCTTCACATTCATGGAATAATATAGGTAGCTCTTGGGAGTTGTTGAGTCTGTCGCATTCTTTTCACGATGTAGCGGTAACGGTCGATGGTACCTATGCTTATCAATTATTGGGTAAAGTAAAATTATCTAACGGTACGATTAAAGAATACGTATTTAAGGGAACTACATGTGTTAACTTGTTAAATTGTATTCCGGAATGTCAAACAGAATTACCTTCAGATTGTGATACCCCAGCAGAGAAAGATTTTTCCAATTTTGTATTAAACGATTTTGCAGATTTTCTAATGTACTTAGATAATAATGGCGGCTTTTGGCATACCACCTATGAAAATCTAGAAGGAATCTATGATTTCAACATGCCAGAGTGTATTACTGCAAGCTTTACGCATAATAATCTTGGTCCTAATGGCACTGCTATTACTACACTGTCTTTTGTTTCAGAGAATGACCCGAATGAGTTTTATAACGTAACTATAACTTATTATCCATCGAGGTTAAGTAATAATACAAATACGTTATCAAATACCATTGAAATAATCCCTGATGAGGGTGATAACTTTTTATTAGTCTACAATGGTCAAATATTTAATGCGCTTATAGAACAGACTGATAATAACTTGTTAAGTTGTTGTATTGAAGAAGAGGGCTGTACAACTGTTTTAGAGGATGGTTTTGAGTCTGCTTATAATAGTTTACAAACTTATATAGATACTCATTCTGAAACGAATGCATTACCATGTTTAACAGGTAATTCAAATTTCACATGGATTTCTCAAACAGAATGGGTTAATACTAATAATCACGTAGATTTTTGGTTGCCAAAAACTAACTATCCGGCAAATTTCTTCAATGAGTGTACAGGAACTGGCTCTAGCTACGTTTTGCCAGATCATAAGGCGTCTCCTGATGGTGGCGTTTTCATTAGTATGGCATATAATCAAGGGTATTTACAGTTTTCAGACGGAATAAAATCTTCAAATTACAATTTAGAAACTGGGAAAACATATAAAATTTCGTTTTATATGGCCAATCTTGGTAGACAACACTCTGGTCCTTCACAAGGCAATCCTGTTGGAGAATTGGGAATTAAGTTACAATTGTCTAATGGACAGCAATTTTTATCTCCATTATTAGGATATTCTAACACAACATCAAACGATTGGCAACGTGTAGAGTTTGAATATACGCCAACAGAAAATATAGTTTCAGATTTTAGCTTCATAGCTTATTCAGATATTAATAATTCAATAAGTGAAAGAGGAGCCATTTGTATTGATGGTATTAAGATTAAAGAGTGTGAAAATGATACAGTACCATGTGTTCCTGAACACATCGCTTTTGCAAGTATCGTTCCTGGTATGGGAGCTAACAATATAACGAATGGTTTTGATAGAGAGAATATTGGTAACGCCATCGTAGATTTTGTAAATAATAATCTAGAGGACCTATATTTTACTGGATACGATGCCATTTCTGGTGGAGGCGTAAGACTAAGAGCAAATAATCAACTCATGAGTGATGCTCTACCTCAGTCAACAAATTCTTCAGGAGCGACACTTCCTGTTGATGCCGGTAGTGAAATACATGTTGGCGGATTATCAACAATTTTACAACTTCAAAATTCAACGTATGGTTATGCATTTGATGTTATAAACCAAGATATATTAAACAAAGATTATGATGGTGAAAGTTTAAAAACGGTTTTCTATTTAGTGAGCCAGTATAACGTAAGTCTTAATAAGATACTTTTTCAAGAGGCTATTCTTGACAAAAATATAAAACCGTTCTTTATTATTTTTGAACAGACTAACAACACAGCAGATGCCTTTACAAATACTAATTTGGCGACTCTTTTTGATAGACCTGTAATTGATTATCAAATGAATAATTCAATAGCAACTTCTGATTATATTAAATTTAATACAGATTTTGATTTTAAATCAGATTTAACCTCATTCTTAGATGGTGCTTATCAACAAATACAAGATTGTGATGATGAGGTACCTGGACCAGTTAAGTATATGTACCCAGAAGTGTCTCTAAGAAAGCAAGTATCTAATGCAGGCACAAATAATGTTATCTTATATGATGATGTTACCTTTAAAGTGCCTAGCGTTAAATTTGCTGTAGGTGAAGTGTTCGATTTTGACTTCTATATTAATTCAAGTGATTATTCAGAGTCAAGTGATTATAGCAGTGCAAAATTAACTATTAATGGAGTAGAGTATACAACTGCTAATGGATTAATTGTCACCACAAGTTTTGATAATGATGCTTTTGGATTTGTTATTTGTCCGCCTAGTGATATGCTATCTCAAAGTGGTTTTTATTCAGCAAATTACCAAATGGATTATATTAATTATGACTTTAATGCTGTAAATAAGGCCTTTGATTTTAATTTTAACTCCTTGCAGTCTTCTGATAATTCTATCACCATGACGACAACAAAAACAGATATTTGGTCAGGAGTAAACTTACCGTCTGGTTATATTAACATCACTGGTGAATCTCCATCCTCTAGTTGTAACTCTATAAATCCAAAATGGAATGATAGCATTCCTTATAATTTTGATGAAGGAGTCTTAATTAATTTTAGTACAAAATTAAAAATCACCGCAGATATTTACGATTTTGGTCCAGGTTATGATTATTTTGGTAACATTGCACATTTAAATCACAATGCGGTTCATACCAATGAGCTTGGTGTGTTGGAAGATGCTCAATATTCACTTTTAGTATATATGGCAGGTGTTGAAGGTTCAGCAACCTCGAATAAAGCAAGAGGTCTTACTTCTTTAACAAAAAACAATACGCCACCAGCATTTGCAGACAATTCTATTGTTGCTAAAAAAGTGGTTACCAGTAGTAATCACAAAGCGAGACAAAAATCAAAGCAAAGCGCCTTTGCTAAAAACAGCACTAATTCACAACGTTTCCTTGAAGAAGATTGTGAAGATTGTGTTGTGCAACAAGTAGCCCCTTTAAGTTGTAACGAAAAGTATGAGGCCTATATGCAATTCATGAATTTCCAACCAACTTACTTTGATGGAGCAGAAACCGACAATCAAGGCAATCAAATTCCTATAAATGTAGAAGTGCAAGTGTCTACTACCATTGCAAATTATGAGTTATTACCATTATTTAATGAAGATTATTTCTGTAATGCTAATTTTGCTTACATAACAGACGCTTACATTTACTATATTACAGAAAAAGGAGTAGACAGTGTTGACCACCCCTTATTTTTAAGCATTGGTGAATTTGGTAATACTACCGTAAATTATGGCTATGATAATTTAGATACTCTTGCCAATGAAATGCATCTTTTAATAGATGGCTATACTGGAAATATCGATGAAAATGGTATTGCCACTCAAACCTGGAGTGATTATATAGATTCACAAGTTATAAATCAAGACGGTAGTTTAAAGGTTTGTATACCAAATCCGTTTGGTTTCTATTTAGACGTTCCCTCGGTAGACCTTTGCGATGGTGTCGCTCAAGCGTTGATAGAAACATACATTCGTGATAGCTACATAACGTACTTAGACCAATTGAGAAATCAATTTGAGACGGCGTATATTAATGCAGCAATGGAAAATGCCGTAGAGCATTTTTCTATGGAATATCCAGATAAAGAATACCAATACACACTATATTATTACGATCAGGCGGGCAATTTAATACAAACCGTAGCGCCAGAGGGCGTTGATAGATTAGGGAATGGTTTAACAATAGAAGAGAAAGAAGTACTTTCCAATGCTATTGATATTACTAGAGATGCAAATCCAAATACGGCAGTTCCTGCGCAGTTACCAGTGCATAGAATGCCAACACAGTATAAATATAATTCTCTAAACCAGCTCGTTTGGCAAAAAACTCCAGACGGCGGGATTACAAAATTTGCTTATGATGATTTAGGTAGAATTATAGCTTCGCAAAACGCAAAGCAAGAACAGGCATATAGCCCGGTAATTAGTGGGCC
Source organism: Lacinutrix sp. Hel_I_90 (assembly GCF_000934685.1). Classification (NCBI taxonomy): domain Bacteria; kingdom Pseudomonadati; phylum Bacteroidota; class Flavobacteriia; order Flavobacteriales; family Flavobacteriaceae; genus Lacinutrix; species Lacinutrix sp. Hel_I_90. Next base: position 25,347 of record NZ_JYNQ01000001.1, read on the forward strand.
AAGACCTATTGCGCGTTTAAGATTTAGTTATACTAATTATGATGCAATAGGACGAATAACAGAGGCTGGAGAAATAGATACTTTTGTTACAGAGCAATATACCATAGATAATAATGGTAAGTTGTTGAAAGCAGGCGTTGTACAACAGGATTTTTCTAATGCTAATTTTGTAGAACGTAGAGAGGTTACCTATACAACGTATGATAATCCTTTACTGTTAGGAACAGGAACTAGTGATGCCTCTTTATTATTTGAAACAGCCTATCAGGGATACAATTCTAGAAACAGAGTCACTTCAGTTTTATACTTTGATAAAGTGGTCACCAGTACGATTGATCTTAATAGTTTCAATAATGCATTATTCTATAATTATGATGTACATGGGAATGTAAAAGAATTGGTGGTTCAAAATAATGAGATGGCCATTCAAAACAGTGATCAGGAATATAAGCGATTACAATATGAATACGATTTAATTAGCGGAAACGTGAATCGTGTCGTCTATCAAAAAGGTAAGAAGGATCAGTTTATGCATCGTTATACTTACGATGCAGATAATAGAATTGTGAGTATTGAAACTTCTACTGATGCTGCTATTTGGGAGAATGATGCTACTTATGAATATTATGAGCATGGACCATTGGCAAGAATGAATTTGGGTAACAAGCAAGTTCAGGGATTAGACTATATCTATACCATTCAAGGTTGGCTAAAATCTGTTAATTCTGAAGCCGTACTTTCAGAAAACGATTACAGTCAAGATGGTGTATTAGGGAGTGCAAATGAAACGGTAGCAAGAGATGCCTATGGGTTTTCATTACAGTATTTTGATAATGATTATACGTCAAGAATTCCTGGAGCCGATGCCAATATTTTTACCAAGAGTAGCTTAGAGTCTAGCACAACCAACTTGTATAATGGTAACATTAAACAAATGGTCTCAAGCATGAGACATTTGAGTGTCGATGGAATCACGCCGAACAATTCTCGCACCTTTACACAAAATGCGCAATATTTTTACGATCAACTTAACCGAATTAAATCTATGAACGCTAGTAGTATGGCGGTTAATGATAAGAATATAATTGAATTTCAAAAAGACAATGCCTATTCTGCAACTTACAATTACGACAGAAACGGAAACTTAACAGGTTTAACAAGACATGCACTAAGAGAGGGGAGTACTGTTGCTATTGATAACTTTGAATACTTATATAACAAAGATGCTAATGGTAATATTGTAAACAACCAGTTAACGGCTGTTAGTGATCCATTGCGAGTACAAGTATCTTCAGATTTAGATGATCAATTACTCGTGCTACAAGAAGAGCTAGGTATTACCTTTAATCCTAATAATGAAGCTACACATAACTACGTTTATGATGCCATAGGTCAGCTAACTCAAGATAAAACAGAAGGTTTAATTATTGAATGGCGCGTAGATGGGAAAGTAAGAAAAGTGATTAAGAGAGCGGTCAATAAGCCTTATGATATTAAGCGTCAAGAAATTGTCTTCCAATACGATGGTTTAGGTAACCGAATTGGTAAAAACGTGATCGACTTTAATAAAAAAGGACGTATTAAAAAGCAAACACCTACTTTTTATAATCGTGATGCACAAGGCAATGTCATGGCCATTTACGAAAAGGAAATTAAAGGGGGTAAAAAGGCTAAAGAAAAAATGTTCTTAAAAGAACATCATATTTATGGTAGCTCAAGATTAGGTCTACAAGAAAGCAATGAATTGTTAGCCTCTAGTGATCAAAAAGAAATCATATTAAAAGAAACGAAAGCAACAAAATTTAGATTGCCATTTGAAGATGTAGATGGGGTGTCACAAAATGATCTTGTTGCTAGTGAGTTAGCATCAGAACTGGCTATTGCATTTAATAGCATATGGGATAAAAAGACAAACAAAAAGACGTCTAAAAAAGAGCAATTAAAAGAACTAGAACAGATCATTGCTAAAAAGATAAAGACTTCTTATCCAGAACAAGGGAGTGAGGAATTAATACTGGCTATCACTAATAAGATTTCTGCTTACCGAGATACGCTAACGAGTACAGAAGATCTAATAGCATCAATTTCATATAATGCTTTAAGTCAAAAACTGAGTAACGATATAGAGCCCATACTTAATAGCTTTATTGTGCCTCGATTAATAGATGAGAGTGCATTAGCTAAAATAAATACACAGGCTATGCAACGCTCTGATGTTTCAGGTTTTGCATTGGATTTCTCAGGGAATAATATTACGTATTGGAATGATGATAGAATTTTTAATTTATTAAGAGCGGGTAATTATAGTATTGAAACGTCTATAAATATTACGAATACCCTTCCAGATGGAGACTATCTAATCTCAATAATAAGAAGTAGACCAATGCGTAGAGGTCAAAACATCATGTATTTATACGTGAAAAAAGAAGGTGCATTATTTTATCCTTACATAAAACTAAAGCGATATGAAACTTCAAACATTATTGGACCAGACGGGATTCCTTTTGTTAATTACCAAGAAGTAATCTATAGCTCAAATCAAGGCTTTTCAACACCACAGTTGGATATTGATTTTCAAGCGAGTTTAGTAAACAGTACTAGCATAACAGCTAATACTGCAGTCTTATCGGTTAACGATGTTGTCTTTAGCTTGAGTAATGGGGGGTTAATAACAACGACATCTACCACGCCAAGTTTAGATAATATCTTAACATTAAACACGAATACCATTGGTGCAGATGCTCGTATTAATTACACCATGTGTTATTATAATTATTCGACTACAGACTTCACTGGTGTTGCCACTCAAAGATCATACTTATTTGATACTGGTTCAGGCACGGTGGCCACAGAAGAAGCAGGTGATATAAACTTTAACATGACTTTATCGAATACTGCGATGTGGATAGATGGGGCTTGTGGAGATCCTATAGTTTACCCAGACTCAGATAACGATGGGATAACAGATAACATTGATTTAGACGATGATAACGATGGTATTTTAGATACCGTAGAGAATGCAGGAGGTATTGACACAGATACCGATAATGATGGGGTTATAAACAGTCTGGATTTAGATAGTGATGATGATGGCATCGATGATATTTACGAATCGGGTGTATTAAATACAGGTAATGTAGTAGACGCTAACAATGATGGCGCTATAGATTTTACAAATGCATCTGTTTTTGGTGCTAATGGTTTACATAACGCATTAGAAACAACTACTGATTCTGGAATAGTAAATTATACGATAGTTAATACGTTCCCTTCAACCGCCGTAAATTTCTTAAACGATGACGATGATGGCGATTCTGTATTAACCAAAGATGAAGATTTTGATGTTGCCGGTATAGGCAATGCGATTAATGAAGATACAGATGAAGATGGTATAGCAAACTATTTAGATCCAGATGATGATAACGATACCGTAATCACGTATCAGGAAGCACAAGATTTAATTACCTACTATGGTGTTACCACAACCATAGGTGCGCGTGCCGATTTAGATGGAGATGGCATACTAAACTATTTAGATACAGACGATGATGAAGACGGGTTCTATACCTACGAAGAGGATACAGCCTCTGCTGGTAACCCACAAGGAACAGATACCGATGGCGATGGTATACCAGATTATATTGATGCTATAGATAACCTGTATGGGCAACCATTAGGGCAAATAGATTTTGCAGATTATGCAAACCTTATAGGAGATAAACGTTATGAGTTATCTAACCATTTGGGTAATGTATTAAGTGTAGTCACAGATAGAAAGTTGTTTAATAGAAGTGGAGCGTTAAGTACACCAGTGTATACGACAACGTTTACCAGTAGCCAAACACCTTGGGCCGCTAGTGAGAATACTCAAAGTGCGACAGTAGAAAACGGTCGATTAAAAGTAGTCACTGGCGCGCATTTAAATGGCGCGAACGGATATTACGATTTAGAAGCTAATAAAACATATAATGTTAGTGTTTATATTGATAAATCTGAATTCACACCACAGTTAGAATTTGGAATATGGAAAGGTAACAGCAAACTATACAGTGAATATGTTACGCAATCTGGAACAATAAGTACCACATTCACACCAACGCAAACCAATACATATAGACTAAACCTAAGACTACGAGAAAGTGGGTACTCTGGAGAAGCACTCCCTTTTTACGTAGATAATGTTACTATTATTGATGTGACGAACAGTAACGATATCGTTAATTTAAACCAATTTTCACCAGACGTTATTGCGTACAATGATTACTATCCTTTTGGGATGCTATTACCTAATAGACATAAAAGTAGCTCTAGCTATCGCTATGGCTTCCAGGGGCAGGAGAAAGATGATGAGCTTAAAGGGGAAGGGAATTCTATGAATTTCACTTTTAGGATGTATGACCCTAGAATTGGTAGATTTTTTACTGTTGACCCTTTAGCGAAACAATATCCTTTTTATTCACCTTATCAATTTAGTGGTAACAATGTTATATCTCACAAAGAGCTTGAAGGCGGAGAAGAATTAATTGCGATTACACCAAAGGAAGAAGGGGCTTCTTTTTTCTCTACAGTAAACGGTGAAGCGATTTCAGTAGGTGTAGTGACAAAAGGATTAGAAATCATTGGAGAAAAAGCAACTGCTTTTTCTTATTCTTTTGCATACAAAGAATTAGGTAAAGGAAAATTAAAAGGAACAAACGGTAAGATATATACTGTTAATGAGTTAATAGTTAGAGATGTAACGTTGATAGATGGAACTGTTGTTGAGGATATTACCATGGCAGCTAGAAATTTAGGAAATCAGCACTTCAATACTAAACAGATAAATCAAGTAGAAGCATTTAGAAGTAGGTCTCTTAAACATCTTGGTAGTGTTTTAGAGAAAGTTGGAGATGGTTGGGATGTAGTTTCATTAGTCAGTGAGACAGCTAACAATGATGGTCAAGTAGATGCAAATTCTCTATTAGGAACAGGTATAACAACATATATAGCCTCTTCTGGTGGTTTCTTACCAGCTTTAGCGGCAGGGTTAGTTATTGACTTACTAGGAAATGAAGCTCAAAAAATGATAGATGACATAAAAGAAGCTAGAAGAGATTATGTACTAAATGTATCTAGAAACAATCCTGTTTCATCTTTACAGAATGTTGTAGGAAATGGTGTTATTAAAGATAATTTTGAAGTTATAAGTTTACCAACGTCTTTATTAGGTGATTTTTTAACTGGACAAATTAAAACTAAAGAAGAGTTAGATAATGCTATTTGGAGTGATGAAAACGCAATGTTACAAAGAGATAGTGCTATTTTAATTGAATACTCTGATGATGGAGAAAGTATTCGTGTGCATAGAGCATACCTCAATACGGAAAACCGTGTTGAATCAAGTCCAAAAACTAAATCAGATAAAAAATAAATTTGTGTATTATTTTATAACAATATTAATAATTGGTGTAATTATATTTTTTCTCAATCAAAAATTGAAATCAGATAGTTCTTCTTTATTGCAAGGAAAAAAATTGGCAATAGAAAGAATAAAAAATAATGGAACAATTATTGAGTTAGATGCAGAGAATTGTGAAGTAATAAAAAATGATACTATATTAAAGCATAATTATTATGAGTCCTCTGAAACATATGGATTGAAATTTTTGAAGATAGCCAAGTATAATGTTAAAGATAAATATCAGATACAATCATTATTGGTTTGTAGATATATTAATTCAAAAGGTCTTGAACAAAAATTTGTGAAACAAATTCCTATGGATAGCACAATTTTAAGGATTAAAATAAATATGCAAAAAAAAGTAAAAATTCACATTAATGCTTTGAATAATAACTACTATATCGATTTAAATTTTTTAAATAATTAAATATGAAATATTTCCTTTTTTTTATTGTCTTTTCTTTTTTCACAAATGAAAATGAGTGCGAGATTGATTTTAATTCAGTTGGAATAAATGACTATGATTTAAACATTTCTTGTTCTGACTTAAAAAATATTATACCAGAATTAAAAAAAGATTCTAATAGTAAATTAGATGATGATATATCCATTTATTCTTATATTATAAATCAAAAGATACTCAATATAAACAGAAAAGTTGAATACTATTTTGCTTTTAAAGAAGATAAACTACAGGCTTATGTTTTTAATGTTTATTCCGGAAGAGATATAAAATATTATAAATTTTTTGTTAAAAAAGCTAGGGAAAATAACGCTTTTATATCCGAAAAAGGAACATCTTTTTTGGAAACAAAAAACAATTGCGAAAAATTTTTAAGAATAAAATCTAATCCTAATCAAATAATAATCTTTGGAGGCATTAGTAAAATAGGGAGTTATTGGTAATGCCCAGCTTGCGCTCGTCTGTGACGAGTGCCATGTCGAGTAAGAAAGAAATTAGACAAAAAGCTTTTACAGGAATGTAAAGGCTTTTCGTTTTAAAAAATCTCTCACCCTCAACAACAATTTACAATTATATAAAATAGTTACATTTACAGTCAGATAAAAGAACCCATGAAAAAGCCAGAACCTGTAATTCCCTTATTCAAAAAATTCATTCGTGAAACGGAAACAGGGAAGCGTCTTAAAAAAAATGGAGAGCGTATAAAGAAAGGCAGTATAGAGAATTACAAATACACACTTAACAATCTTACAAAATTCTCGATAGAGGCTGGTTTTGAATTGCGCATTTGTGACGCTTCTAAGCTTAACAAACGGGAGTTAACATCGGAGAAAAACTACTGGAAAAAGTTTTATAAAAAATTCACAGAATATCTTTATAAAAATGGCTGTTATGACAACTATGTTGGCGCAAACATCAAAACCATTCGCACCTTTTTCAATTATCTAAAACACGATAAAGATATTAATACAGGTGACTTCCAACGGTTGTTTTATGTCCGCAATGAACAGGTAGAAATTTTCGTGTTGTCTCCAGAACAGTTAAAATTTTTAATACACGACACTATTTTTGAGGAGTCTTTAACCCCAACTCTGAAACGCATCAAAGATATTTTTGTCTTTGGTTGTACTACAGGACTGCGGTATTCAGATATTTTCAATCTCACCAACAAAAACTTCGAGTTACAAGAAGGTGATTGGTATTTAAAAATAAAATCTCAAAAAACAAAAACGTATAGTTTTATTAAATTACCAGATTATGCTGTATCCATTTATAAAAAATATGAGCCTAAAAGCGCCAAAACAGCGGTATTTAAAAACATCACCTTGTTTAATTTTAATAAGAACTTAAAACTATTAGGCGAGAAAGCAGATTTTACTACTCCTGTTGCGATCTCTCGAGAAAAGCAAGGCAAAGCCTCGCAAGTTAATAAAAGTGCTGTAAAAATTACGCAAACACGTTTTTGTGATAAGATGAGTTCTCACATGATGCGGCGTACTGCTATTACTACTTTGTTAATTTTAGGAATGCCAGAGCATTTAGTTCGTAAAATTAGTGGGCATAGTCATGCCAGTAACTCCTTTAACCGTTATGTCCATTATGCACAAGTCTATGTGGATAAGGAGATTGAAAAGGTACATGAGAAATTGAATACTTATTAATTCTCTTAGTTTACAAGCTATTCTGCATTTTTCAGCTATTAATAATGAGAATAATCTTTTTTTCTTTGGTCAGTTCGGTTTTTGGGTAAATTTACAATGTGTTTAAAAATTAGACACGCTTCACAGAAGCGCGCCAATCTAAACATATGTCTTACGAGCGGGTTGAAAAGGTACATGAGAAGTTAAACAACTACTAATTTTATTATAAAATAATAGAAGCCTTCTTTTTTTTATATAGTATTATAGGAGTTCATTACAAATCCCATCTAACGGAGATTAGAAATCTATTCGCTAAATAGCTTTATTGTAAATATTTTCACCAAATTTTATATAGTATTTACCACTTCTTTTATCAAATATTTGTTTTAAATCTTGATTGTTATTAATTTTAATGTTCTCAAAATTATTAGTGGTCAGATTTAATATGTATGAAGAATTTTTTGATTTTGAGACGTGAACTATAATTTTATCTTCTAAAAAAAATATTTGATTTTTATGATCTATCTTCTCTTTCAAAAACACTTCCTTTATAACCTGTCCATTATCTGATACTTGAATGACTTTTGTGCTGTTATGGTTATTACATATAATAACTAGTCTATCATTGTAAAAATATATATTTAAAATGTTTGCATTAAATGTTTTTTTCCATTTCTCTTTTCCATTAATCTTGTCTAAGCCAACCAGGTTGTTATTATACTTTACTACAAATAGACTATTTAAATTATAAATTTTAGAATTAAAAAATGTACCGTTACTAGTCTTTTTAAGAGGTATTTTTTTTTGCCACTCTTTCTTGTTATAAAAGCAAAAAATATTTAATGAATCATTTTTAAGATATGAAAAAACATTTCTTTTTTTCAAGGGGAGTGAGAGGCTATTATAGTCAGCATTTTCTGTTGAAAATATTGATTTTTCATGAAAAATATAGTTTTTAAAATTAAAAACACACCCCCCTTTAAGGTCCTTAGTATAGTATGTGGTTCTATCAACTACATTAAATTCAAAAGGTGTATACTTATCTATACCTTCAAATAACTGCTTCTTTTCAAATTTCGCATTTTTATCCCTTATATTATTAACATATATAGTCTCTGACGAAGTGTTTTTTAATAAGTAAAACATTCCATTATCTAAAGAATATCTCAAACCAACATATTCATCTATAGGACTTTCTAGTATCTTCAATAATTTCTTGTCATCTAAATCAATAAAATAGAAAAGTATTCTTTTTTCAATACTTTCATTTTGAATTATAGATGATAAAATCAATATTCCATCCTCTATTGAGGTGTTTTTTAATAATACTAAATCATCATTATAAAATTCATATTTCTTTAAATCTAATATTGACTCAAAAAATGTCTCAGAAGATTTTGGATTACATCCAGAAAGAAATAATAACGATAGAACTAATTTAACCTTTAGGTTTTTCTGAAGGTTTTTCTTTAATGTTTTTTTCATAATATTCATTGACTTGTTTGTTAGCTCTTTTTACGTCGCTAAGCTGGTCTTCATTCAAGCTAGTATTGTTTTTTGTTTGATGTTTATCTGGGTATAACATAAACATTGGTATGTTATATCTTCCTACCGAACCAAATTCATCGTCTGAGCTTAGCAAGCTTACTCCAAAAAGCGAAAAGTCAGGAAAAAAATGTTTAGATATAGCTATATTACCCATAAGACCTGATTTAGTAGCTAAGCTATTTGCAAAAGACAAAGCACTTTTGTCTGCATTTTGATAAACATCTAAAGCTACTACGGTTTGCTCGTGCCAAACAAAATTTGAATCCCATTTATACCAATCATCTACTACTTCTTTTTCAAATAAAATGTCATTAAATTTTTCAGTTGCATATTTTGCAATACCTAAATTCAAACTTTTCATTAATTTTCCTAATCCAGGAGTAAATGCTCCAGTCGCTATACTATTATCCGACTCTAGTTCCCATGTGTCAGCAAGTTCGTCGACTAAATAAGCAGCACCTTTAGCCCATTGTGATTTAAATCCTTTTTTGTCAACTTCTCTTTGAACCCATTTATAATAATCTCTAACAATACCAAAGCTATAATTGTCAGTTGTAGGAGTTTCCACATATGTATAACCAATTGAGGTTGCTGTCATTCCTTTTGAAACAAATAGTTCAGATGATTCATTTTGAGTAATAAATTTCATAGCATTTTTCCATCTATGAGTTTCATTAACTCTATCTTGAGTTAGCCAAACCCCATTATTCCCATCTAAATCATCAACTGTTATTTTTGCATCACCTGTATGTAAAACATAAGCTTCGAAACTAGAGTATTCTTCTAATCCTTCCAGTTCTCTATGGCTAATAACTTTATTTCCACTAAAACTATATGGCGTATAATGAGGATAAGTAGCGGCTAACGGATCCACCGCAAAAAATCTTCCAACTCTTGGGTCGTGCATTCTAAAGGTATAGTTTAGACTATTCCCTTCACCTTTAAGCTCATCATCTTTCTCCTGTCCCTGGAAGCCATACCTATAACTAGAACTGCTTTTATGTCTATTAGGTAATAGCATCCCAAAAGGATAGTAATCTAATATGTCTTGAAATCAATAAATAAAAGAACTTATACCTTATAAAAATAGTAAATAATAACCACTTTATGCTAAAAACGCACTTTTTTGATGCATAAAATAATATAGAAATAGACCTAGTTATTCTGTTAGAAAAATAAATTGTGTAATTTCGCAGCTTTAGAAGCTAAACGAATGAAAATAAAACTCCTACTTATTATTTTACTGGTAGTATCCTGTGGTGCAAGTAAAGAATCCCTGCACCAAAAAAAGATACAAACCACAACCTTTAAAGAAGACTTTATGGTCACTAAAGAGCCCACGCATACAAATACTAGTAGAACGTATTATTGGTATAAGTCTAATAATATTCAACAATCTAAAGGTGGGTATAGTGGCGATTTGTTACATGGTGAGTACATACAATATTACATTACCAATCAACTAGCAGAGAAAGGCGTCTTTAATCATGGTCTAAAAACCAAAACATGGAAAAGCTGGTTTAAAAACGGTCAATTAAAAACAGTAGAGCACTATAGTAATGGGAAATTGAATGGCAAATTTGAATTGTATGGTGATGATGGGAATGTGGTAACACGAGGGCGTTATAAAAACGATATTAAAAACGGAAAATGGATCGATTATATTGCAAAGGATACGCTTCGATATAAAAAAGGGAAACAGGTTGTAAAAGACTCTATTACTATAGATGAAAAACCGTCGTTTTTTAAACGTCTGTTTAAGAAAAAAGAAACGGAAGAAAAGGGTGAGCTAAAAGAAAAGACACCAAAGCCTTTAACACAAAATAAAAAGAAAACTGTTAAAAAAGAAAAGACCCAGCAACCAAAAAAAGAGCCGTTTCTAAAACGTTTGTTTAGTAAGAAAGAGAATACTAATGCTAAAGGCTAGTTCATTATTGTATGCTATTTTTATATGTTTAGTGGTCTCGCTACTGTGTGGGAGTCTTATTCTTATTTTTAATTACCAATACCGATTAAAACAACAGTTTTTTTTAGAAAACGAGTTAGTAAACTACAGCAACTCTAGTTTTCTAAAATTTATAGACCTGTTAAATACGACAACAAATACTTCTAAAGGAAGTATTATTAGTGACGATAATCGACTAACCACGAATTACACACTATCAAAATGGGGGTTCTATGATCTCGTAAAAGCCAAAACCTATTTTAAAAACGACACGCTTTATAAAACAGGCCTTATTGGGAGTAAAACAACAGAAAAAGACTTAGCGTTGTATTTAACAGAATACAATGCCCCTTTAAAAATAGGAGGTAAAACACGTGTAGTGGGCGATGTTAAAATTTCTAGTTATGGTGTGGAACAAGCCTATTTAAGCCACCAGAACTTTACGGGAGGTAAGTTAATAGAAGGGAAAATAGGACACTCTAGCGATAGGTTACCTAGATTAGAATGGAAAGCAGATGCTCGGTTTACAATGAGCGAAAGAGAACTGTACTACGAAGAAATTGTAAATAAACCACTGTACAATAGTTTTTATGAGCCTACGATAACTGTTATTGTTGATGGGATCACCCATTTAAGTGAGGTAACATTATCTGGAAATTTTATCATTCAGTCTAAAGATTCACTGGTGATAAAAGAAACAGCAAAATTAAAAGACGTGCTTATTAAAGCGCCAAAAGTCACGTTTAGCTCTGGTTTTAATGGTAGTGTTCAAGTGTTTGCTAAAGCACGAGTCCATTTAGAAAAGCGGGTACATTTACAATACCCTTCTAGTATTTATCTAAATAATGACAATGAAGACAAAAGTATTGAAATATTTATAGATGAACACAGTAAAATCGCAGGCGGTGTGGTTTTAACAGGGAATACCTACGAGGGGTCTTTAAAGCGCTTGATAACGATAGAAAAAGATGCAGAAGTGGTAGGTGATGTGTATTGCTATGGGAAAACCCAACTTAAAGGCAAAGTAACGGGTACGGTGTATACCGATCGGTTTTATTTAAAAACAGATGGGGGTACTTATGAGAATTATTTGGTTAATGGTAGTATAAATAAAAAAGAGTTACCAAGTGCCTTTGTTGGTTTGCCACTATTTGCTAATAATACAAGAGTATATGAACTTATTAAAGAATTATAAATTACAGGCCAGTTCGCTTATAGAATCTGTCATGGCGATTGCCATTATTTCCATCTGCGTTTTTATAGCAACGATGGTTTATGTGAAGCTCTTGGACTCTGATTACGAAGTGAGTTACTATAAAGCGATGCAAAAAGTCACGCAGCTACATTTAGAAACTATAGAACAACAGGCTTTTGAAGATGAAGTCTATGATTATAAATCATTTAAAATTGATAAAACGGTTAATGACTACAGTGTGTTTTTAAAAGAAGTGGCTTTTCGTGTAGAAACCAAAAACAAAAAAGAAACCTTTAAATATTTAGTTAAAGTAAAACCATTTGAAACCAACAACTAAAAAAATAAAAGCCTTTACTATCCTAGAGGTGGTAATGAGTCTAGCGATTATGAGTATTATAATAGTGATGGTGTACACTATATTTACCTTATTGTCTAAGCAGTTGTATGCGTATAGTCATTTAACAGAGGAGATTAATAATTACAATCAATTAGATACCGCTTTAAAACGAGACTTGCACAATGCAAACGATATCCAGTTTTCGAATAATGTGTTGTTACTCATATCAAAAGGGGATAGTTTAAAATACACGTATACTAAAAATAGATTGATTAGAGGGTCACTAACCAGTATTGACACCTTTTCAGTAGCGATAAAAGCCTTTGATTTTAAAAAGGAAAATCAACTATTAGAGAGAGGTATAAAACAAGTCACGCTCACTTATAATTTTTTAGAACAAGATCTTAAAGCGGTTTATTTTAAAGATGTTGGTGTTGCAAACCAAATAAATAAGCGATTTTTTAAGCATGGGAATTGATTTAGCGACATACACTAAAAAGGGCGTGTCTAAAACTAAGAAAACGAGTTTTCTAGACCGAGACGTGCGTTTTGTGTCTGGATTTTCAGATAAGAAAAAAGAACGCTTCTATAAAGAACTGGCGTTACTCATACAGTCTGGAATAGACTTTAAGCAAGCGCTGGAAATTATTACAGAACAATATAAGAGCAAAACAGATCGCGCACTAATTACCACGATTAAACAAGAAGTAGTGCAGGGTAAGTCTTTACACGAAGCTATGAAGCAGAGTAAAAAATTCTCTGCTTATGAGTATTTTAGTGTAAAAATAGGAGAAGAGACCAGAAAATTAGACAAAGTACTTATAGAATTACAAAAGTATTTTGATCGTAAGATAAAAATGAAAAGGCAACTCATTTCTGTGTTTACGTATCCTGCTTTTGTACTGGCAGTGACTTTTGGGGTCTTGTATTTTATGATGAATAATGTCGTGCCTATGTTCTCATCTGTTTTTAAACAGTTTGGAGCGGAACTACCACCACTAACTCAAAAAATAATCAATCTTTCTCACAACTTTTCAACCCTTTCTGGTGTTTTTATTTTTAGTGTTCTTGCGATTATTGCGTTTCATCACTTAAGTAAGAAAAAAGAATGGTATAGGCATTTTACGTCTAAAATGGTTTTACGGATTCCTTTCTTTGGAGCCTTAATCAAAAAAATCTATTTATCACGGTTATGCCAATCGCTTAGTTTGCTGTTATCAGCAAAAACGCCTTTAGTCATGTCATTAGATTTAACGCATAAGATGATTGATTTCTTTCCTATCGAAACCAGTCTTGAGGCAGTAAAAAGTGATATTTTAAAAGGAAGTGCTTTGGGAGAAAGTTTGTCTAAATATCGCATTTATGATTATAAGTTTGTTTCCATGATTAAAGTGGCAGAACAAATAAACAAGCTCGATGACATGTTTGAAAGACTCTCAGAGCAATACAATGAAGAAATAGAACATCAAACGAAGATGATAGGTGTCGTGCTCGAACCTTTAATAATAATTATTATCGGTTTAATTGTTGGTGTGATAATGGTGGCTATGTATTCACCAATGTTTGATTTAAGTAAAATTATAGGCTAAGAGACGTGTAAGAATAAAAAAAGTGATATTTTCGCGAATTATTACCTGCTAAAGACATCGAAACCATTAATATTCAATGATATGAATAAGAAAATAAATAGAAAGGAATATTTAGAGGCCTACTCTTTAACAGAGATCTTAATAGTACTAGCTATAATAGGTATATTATTAATGATGGTATTGCCTAATCAAACGTCAGTTGTGGCACAAGCCAGAAGTATAGAAGCTCAAAAAATGCTCAATCATTTATATGGATTAGAAAAAAGCTATAACTTCAGGTTTTCTAAATATTCTTCAAGTTTTGAAGAAATAGGCTTTGAACAAGAATTAACAATAGATCAGGGAGGGCAAGGCGTTTACAAGATTGAAATTATAGACGCATCTGTTAATACATTTAAAGCCAGAGCAGTTTCGGTTAAAGATTTTGATGATGATGGTAATTACAATACTTGGGAAATTGACCATAGAAAAATTCTCTTAGAAACCGTCAAAGATTAAATTTTTGCTCCTAACTACTACCATAATACTTATTGTTATCCTACTTTTAATCCTTGTTCAGGATGTAAAGCATAGGGCTATTCACTATGTTTTACCTTTAGCCTTGTTTGTTGTAGGTCTTAGCCGTTTTATATATTTAAAGCAAAATTTTAACGAGTTATTCATAACCTCAAGCTTTTTGTTTTTAGTCTTGCTAGGTCTTTTTATCTATTTTTCAATAAAGTCTAAAAAAATAATCAATCCAATAAATAGTGCAATAGGCTTAGGTGACATTATCTTTTTTATAGCGATAATCCCTTTGTTTTATTCAACCACTTATATTCTATTCTTTATTACAGGCATGTTGTTTTCTGCACTATGCCATTTGCTTTTTAATAAAAGGAAAGAGTTACACGTGCCTTTAGCAGGCTACCTCTCTCTCTATTTATTAGTCTTTATTCTGTTAAACAAAGCCACTACTACAGAGTTGTTTTATACCCACAACATTTTATGGTAAATAGCGATGACATCCATATTAGCGTAGAGATACAGCAACTAATAAATGCTGAAGTTGCTCAGCACTATAGAGTGATTCCCAGTGCTATTTCTAATAATGAGTTAATTTTATATACTGCAGATTCTAATACTAACGATAGTCTTGAAGAATTAGAGATGATTCTTGGGTATTCTATAAAATTAATGCCGATTTCAGAACAGAGGATTTCGAAAGCATTATCGGTATATTATCGTAAAAACGAATATAAAACAGAAGACAAAACAGTAAATTTAAATAACGAAGATTTTCTAGAAAATCTCATTTTTGAAGCAAAAGGAATGTCTAGTAGTGATATTCATTTTGAGGTTTATGAGGAAGAAGCGAGAGTACGTTTAAGAATCGATGGTTTACTTATTGAGAAATACAGAATCCCAAAAGAAAATTATTTAGAACTCGTTAATAAAGTTAAGATTAAAGCAAATCTTGATATTACCGAAAAACGCTTACCTCAAGACGGTAGAATAAATTATAGCGATTTTGATATTCGTGTGTCTATTTTACCAACATTGCATGGCGAAAAAATAGTGATGCGTATTTTAGGAAAAGATGCTTCAAACATAGATTTGGATCAACTTGGTTTTGAAGCTGAAGAAAAAGAAATTTATCTTGAAGGGGTTAAAAACACTAACGGTATAGTATTAATAAGTGGGCCAACAGGATCGGGAAAAACAACCACACTGTATGCAACTTTAAAGCTTTTAAATAAAATTAGAAGCAATATTGTAACCGTTGAAGACCCTATAGAATATACACTTAAAGGCATTAATCAAGTGCAGCTTAAAGAAGATATTGGGCTAACATTCACGAGTGCTTTACGTTCCTTTTTAAGACAGGATCCAGACATTATTATGCTGGGTGAAATAAGAGATGCAGAAACAGCTAAAATGGCGATTAGAGCATCCTTAACTGGACATTTGGTTTTGTCTACCATACACACAAACTCGGCTTTAGGAACCATTTCTAGGTTAGTAGATATGGGTGTACCTGCTTTTCTAATTGCTGAAACATTAAACGTTTCGGTGGCACAGCGTTTATTAAGAAAATTATGTGTGTCTTGCAAAGAAGTGCATGATTTTGATGAAAAAGAACTCCCAAGAAATTTCAATCCGCCTCACAAAATTAAAGCGCATTATAAAGCTAAGGGGTGTGAAGCATGTTATTACACAGGTTATAAGGGACGTCGAGCTATTTACGAAGTTATCCCTGTAAATCAAGAGTTAGCCAATAGAATAAAAACAGATGCTCAAAACTTAGAGCAAAATAGAATAGAAAATATAGAAAAACTATCAGATAAAGCATTTAAGCTATTTGCTAGTGGGGAGACCTCATTAGAAGAAGTATATGCGATATTGATAAACGGATAATATGAAAAAAACAGTTATAGTATTAATGTTGTTTTTTGCTTACTTATGTCAGGGACAACAACTGACATTAAATGAGATAGAGCAAAAATTTGAAGTACTGTCTAAAGAGCAGCCTGGACTTAACGAGAAAGTAGAATCTGAAGTCACAGGTCTTAATTTATACACCTTTATAAGTTCGTTGGCGTTAGAACATAAGTTGAATGTCGATGTTGACCCAAGTTTAAACACAATAGTAGAGAGTAATTATTTTGACGTTCCTGTAAAGGAGGTTTTGACTTTCTTAATTAAGCAGCACAATATTGAAGTTGAATTTGTAAATCAATTTATTGTTTTTAAGAAGCAAAAGGAAAAAGAAAAAGTCATAGAAAAGCGCGTAGAAAAACTTATAGACGTTAAATACAACAAAGCAAATCAATTTTTGTCTGTAAATTTAAAAAATGATTCTTTACCAGGAGTAGCAGAAAAAATAACCAAGGAATCTGGAAAAAATATTATTATTTCACCTGCTGTTAAAGGTATTAAAGTCACAGGGTACTTTCAAAATAGGCCATTTGATGATATTTTAAACATGATTGGGCAATCCAACGGTTTAATAGTCACTAAAAATGAAAATGGTTCTTATTTTATTGAAAAAGACGAAACACCAAAAGAGATAAAAACTGTTGTCACTAATTCGAATATATCAAACAGAAGAAGAAAAGGAACACAAAATAATACAGGGCAATCTGAAGGAGAAGGGTTTTATGAAGTAACCACTTCAAACTCTGGGTTTCTAAATATTAATGCTAAAGAAGCAGAAGTTACCGACCTTTTAATGGAAGCAGCAGAGCAGTTGAAGCTAAACTATTACATGTATTCCTTACCAGACGATATAAAAACAACATTAGTGGCTAGCGAAATTAGTTTTAATGATCTTTTAACTATTGCTTTTCGAGGTAAAGAGTATACTTACAATCAAGACGATTCTGGGTTTTATTTTATAGGGAAAAGAAGTGAAGAGGGGCTGCGTGAGACAGAATTAATTCAATTAGAGAATAGAACTATTGAAAGTGTGATGAACTCTATTCCTGCAGAATTAAAAAAAGATCTCGAAGTTAAAGAATTTCCAGAATTAAATGGTTTAATTGTTTCTGGGTCCAAGCCCAAAATTGAAGAATTGCGACTCTATATTTATCAAATTGATATCGTAGTCCCAATGGTACAATTGGAAGTTTTTATTGTTCAGTATAATAAATCTCATGACATTCAAACAGGATTAAAAGCAGGTTTAGATCCTGATGGAAAAGATAGAGTAACCTCTGGTATTTTATTTCCTACTGGTGATGTCAATTTGAATGCGAAGTCTGTCAATAACTTAATAGATATCTTTAATGGTTTTGGTATTTTTAATTTAGGAAAAGTTACAGAGCAGTTTTATGCGAGTTTACAGTATTTAGAAAATAATTCAATAGTAAAACTGGAATCTACTCCTAAAATAGCAACTTTAAGTGGTCATGAAGCAACGTTAACCATAGGAGAAACCAGTTATTATTTTGAACAGAATAATAATATTTTTAATTCAGGATTGAACCCTACAATAACACAGTCTGGAACTTGGAAGCCAACAGAAGCCAATCTAAGCGTAACAATTAAGCCTTTTGTTTCAAAAGATGAGCAAATTACTTTAAAATTAAGGGTTGAAAAAAACTCATTCCTAGGTAGGGCAGGAGAGAACGCACCTCCAGGAAAAGCGACGCAATCTTTCGATTCTGAAATACGAGTTAAAAATAACGAAATGACACTTCTTGGCGGTTTAGATGAACTCACAAGAGAAAACTCGGGAACTGGTGTGCCCTTTTTATCTAGAATTCCAGTCTTGAAATGGTTCTTTAGTGGTCGGTCTAAAAAGAAATCGAAATCAAAATTACATATTTTGATTAAACCAACAGTCACGTATTGATGATTAGTAGTTTAAAAAATAAATTATTAAAACATACAGCAGTAACCGTTGTAGGCTTACACTTTAAAAATGAAGGTGTAGTCTATAACGTCTTAAAAGTATCTCAAGAAAAAAATAAATTATTAATTATAGAGCAATCATCATACGATACGTTTGATGCATTGGAAAAAGCCGTAGACAATAAATCTCCTGTTATATTAAACTTTTCTGGAAAAGGGGTTCTAAACAAAAAAACAGCCAATGTTCCAGATTACAAATCTAAAGCATTGCTAAATGTTGATAAAAATGATTTTTATTTTTATGAACACCTTCAGAAAAAGCATGTTTTCATTTCTGTTATAAGAAAAGAGAAAGTACAGGAATATATTAGTCTCTTCAATGCCTCTAATTATTTAATTATAGATTATAGTATAGGTCCATTTATCACGTCTCTATTAGCGTATGTTACAGAAAAAGAAAGTTTTATTGCCAACACGACGGAGTTGTTTGTTTCTGAAAATAAGCTGTCAGATTTTAAAATAACACAAGAGAAGAGCGTATTAACCATAGATGATCAAGAGCTATCTGAAAAAGAAACGGTGCTTTTAGGTTCTGCTATTAATTATTTTCAACCTTCTGAGGAGTTTGTTTATGATAAGGATTTTCTGATAAAGAATAAAGAAGAAGCCAGTTTTAAAAAGTATTATCAGTTATTAGGAATGTTTATTCTTGGTGGTTTTTTTGTTTTATTATTACTTAGTTATTTGTTGTTAGGTCATTATAATGATAAGGTTGTAAATACCAATTCAAGTATTCAATCGGTACAGGAAACGTTTGATATTATTAAAGAACTTCAAAGCGATAGAGATAATAAAAGAGAGATTTTAAATGAATCTGGTGTTTTCACTAATAGGTTTCTTTCATTTTATGCCAACGAATTAACCACAAATCTGCCTAGTACGATCACATTAAGTGAGTTTCATGTTTTTCCTTACAGCAAAAAGGTCAAGCCATTAGAGAAAATTAAATTTAATGAAAATAGCATCACTCTAAAAGGAGAATCAGCATCAAATATTAACTTTAATAACTGGTATAAAGGACTTAAAAAAGTAGAGTGGATTTCAAAATTAGACATTATAGTCTATAAATCGAATAAGAGTAATAATTACGATTTCGAAATTAAACTGATGATTAAATAAGATGTTTGATAATTTAACATATAAGCAGAAGTTCTATATCTTAATACTCATTGGAGTTGTTTTAAGTATTACAGCCTATAAGAGATCTTTCAAATTAACACTTAATTCGTATAACGAAAGCAAACAATTGTCTGAAAGATTAGATTTTATAAACGAATCGTCTAGCGATATTGGAGTATTAGACAGCGAAATTAAATTCCTAAATAACTTAATTGGAGAAGACGGGGTAGAGCCAGAACTAGTACAACAAGAAATACTTAATTTTGTTACAAATACTAGTGATAAAGTGTCTGTTGTCACGATTGAGGAAGTTCATAATGCAAGTGATAATGGTTTTGTTATTTACTCTAATCAATTAACTCTAGAAGGCAGCTTTGAAGACTTATTAACTACAGTATATCGTTTTGAGAGAGAATTTTCTTTTTCAAGACTTGTTAATGTTAGTTTTTTTAAGAAGAAGGATTATAAAACAAGACAACAAAAATTATATTCAAAAATTATATTTCAAAATTATGAAAAAGAGATTCAAAATAAATAAGACACTAATTAGTAGTTTATTATCACTACTGGTCTTGTCTGTTTTTAGTTGTGATGATATTGTTGAAGAAGATCTAGCAAATGATCTAGTAGTAACCATTACGCCAAGTTCTGGACAAGTAATTACCTCTAACGCGGTCTCATTTCAATGGAACAATTTAGAAGGTGCAGATGACTATCGGGTTCAAATAGAAAATAATACCAATGTGGTTATTTTAGATTCTGTGGTGTCAACAACCACTTTAGAGTATCCTCTAAATCCTGGGGCTTTTAAATGGAGAGTAAGAGGAGAAAATTTTGCTTATCACACGGCTTATACTTTTCCAATAGCGTTTTCGGTTGAGGCGTCAAACGATTTAACAAACCAAACCGTTTTTTTAAATACACCTACAAATAATTATTATACTAACTCCGGAAATGGCATTATTACCACTTGGGCAAGTATAAACTCTGCAGACTCCTATACCTTTGAATTGGAAAAACGACTATCTGGTAATACAACGACACTTTATCAAGAAGCAGGAATTACAGCAACCACCTACACTATAGATGGTAGTTATCTTAATGAAGATGCGGCATATATTTGGAAAGTAAAAGCGCTTAATACAACTACAATGACAGAAACAATATATGCCAGCAGAAGTATTCTTTTTGACTCAACAGTTCCTAATGTACCAGGTCTGTTGAGTCCAGCCAATAATGCTACGGCCGTAGTAAATACAAATGTTGTTTTTAACTGGGATTCTGGAACGGATCCGGGTAATATTAATGCACCATTAACACATCTACTTGAAATTGCGACAAATACAAATTTCAGCAACGCAGAAGTATATTCAACGACAACACTAACACAAGGCATTACTTTTGTAGTAACAGGAGATTATTATTGGAGAGTAAAAACCCGCGACCAGGCGGGTAATGAAAGCGCCTATTCTGGTTATAATAAGATTACAGTAAATTAATATAGATGTCGAAAAAAAACATTAATAGAGTCTTAATAGTAGGGGTCACCATAATATGGAGCATTTTACTGTATAAGTTTATTAATACTATGGTTTTTGATGAGGATACCGAAATAGCGACCGAAAACCTTCCTGAAGCAAAAATAATTGCTCAGGTAGCCAAAGACACGATTAATCTTAAAGATTATCAAAGAGACCCTTTTTTAGGCAATTTTAAAACGCCTAAAGAAGTGAAGTCCAATTTAGGTGCAACAAAAAAAGTAATAAAACAAGCAATACCTACAAATCAGAAATGGCCACTTATTGATTATCTAGGGTTTGTTAAAGAGGCGCATGGTAAACCGCTTTTGCTAATTAAGATAAACAAGAAGCTCTATAGAAAAAAAGCATCAGAAGCTTTTATTGAAGGCTTTAATGTGGTTGCTTTTTATAAAGATTCTATTGAAGTCGCTTTTAATAACGAAAAGCGAATAATAAGGAAAAACTAGTTCTTAAATTGAAATACAGTTTGTATAAAAGAATGACCTACTGCGATTTCGAGACCTAATGGTTTGACCATATATAATATAAAAAAAATGAGAGAATCGCTTCTCTCATTTTTTTTTATGCCATTAAAACAATTTTATTTCACAACTAATTGTTTTCTATAGGTCTTCCCAGTTTTGCTAGTTACTTCAACAAAGTACACACCAGGTTTTAAACTAGTAATACGCATGCTATTCGCATTACTTTGTTTTACAATAATACCCATTAAGTTTCTTAAGACAGTACGTTCTATTTGTTCAGACGTATTGTTTAGTCTAACATTAAAAGTATCTCTTGCAGGATTAGGGTAGATGGATAATGTCTTTTTATCTTTAAAGCAATCTACTACTAGTTCTACATCTCCTCTGTAACATAATTCACCAGTCTCTTCGTCAAATATAGATAAGACTTCGATATAGTTACCATTCTCAGTATATAAAAATGTCGTATTTGCTCCATTGGTAGGAACATTAATATCTGTTCCTTGATGTGTTAAAACAACGTTATAGCCTTTATAATCACCCTTTGGCGCTTTGATTCTATATTTCCCACATTTTCCTTGGGGCGCTATTGAGCCAGCAAAAGCATCAAAAATAACATTACAGGCTTCAGAATAATCACAACTTTGAAATACTATTTTAAAACGTTCATTAAATTCACCCACTTCAGAGGTAAAGAAATAAGGAGAATCAGTTAAATTATGGCAAACATTTAATAAATTATCAACTAAGAACGTAGTGCGGTTTTGAATAAATTCACCCTGAAATTGCGTAATTGAGATTGCAAATTCCTCTGGCGCAGCATCTACAGCTTCAATAGAGTTATAGAAACCAAGAGAGACTTCCTCATTACTGTTTAAGTCGCTTGGATTTTTACCTTGTATTCTAAACTTTTCTTCTGATTCGTCTATATTAAAGTAAATTAAGCTGTAAGGTATAGCATAAGGGATATCTAAATCTAAATCATAAGACCTTCCATCATTAGCACTTGTAGCTCCATTTACATAACTTAATAAAATATTTTCATTTATTCCAGATGAACTATTTAAGTTAAGCCAAAGTTTATTACTTAAAGGAGTGCTTTTAGAGCTTGAAGAGGTTTTATAAAAATTCTCATTTAAATCTACAATTCGCATGGCGTTATTAAATATTACTTTACCAGTTGTTGGTAAAGGAGACATTGATGGGATATCGTCAGAGAAGTTAGCAAAAAAACCTTGCGCTGATGAAATAGAGGGGTCTGGTGTAGGAGAAGGCGTACCACCGGCATCTGGTGCACAAGTCGTAAATGGCAACGATTCGCAAACGTTTAAGGTTGGGCCTGAAAAATTCATATAAAAATAATCAGATACGCTATAATTTAAACTTTCATTTCCATTATTATTACTAATTGGTGGCGCAGAAGCAGACCATAAAGCGACACAGCCATCAAGAATTCCGGTAGTATTGTTAACAGGATCATAGGTGTTTTTGAGTAAAAAAGCCTCTAGACTTATTGCTGAAGCATAAGGGTTGCCTATAAATACGTTATTATTATCATTGCCTGGAGCTGTGCCGGCAGGCGGCGATAAATTTGCGTCATTTCTAGTAATAGGAACTTCTATATAACCGTTGTTGAATTCTCCATCAAAGGCATAATTAAAAGTGCCTATGCCAGCAGAACCAGGAGCTTGTCTTGTAATATAACCCACACCAGACTCAACAGGTAAATTTAAATATGCAAAATTCCAAGCAAAGGGAGCTCCATCGTCTATACCATCAACACCAATACCTGGATTCGTTGCGTTATTATTATTTTCCTCATAAGTTAAGTCTTGAAAGTTTTCAGTTTTATAATAATAACGGTATCCACCAAAAGAGGGTGTGTTGGTAAAAGTTTCATCAATTGTTTCCCCTTTTATAGGGGAACTCCATAACTTGACAGCAGTAGAAAAAGTAGAGTTAAAACTTTTATTTACTGTAGCACTTCCAGTTGGTCCAACTATAAAAGCGTTTATTAAGTCTTCTTTTTGAACAAAAGAACCTTGATGTTGTACTATAAGGTTACCATTTATTTTGGCTATAGTTCTTACTTCTACATAATTAGAGGGAGCTATAGTTAGTGTGTAAGGTGCATTTATTGTAAGTTGGCAGCACGTAAAGCTTTCTATTCCTAATAAGTTTGTATCATAATCTCCATCTATAATAGCTTCTATTCCAAGATTAGGACCCGTAATATTGCTCCAGCTTGAACCGTTCCAGACAGTTATAGGGCAGCCAACAGGTGGAGGACCTTGCGCATTAATAGAAAAATTAAATAAAAGTACTAATAAAAAGAAAAGAGAAAGGTGTTTCATAAAAGCATGGCTTAAAAGTTAAAGTTTAATTTGAAATTTTTTATGTTTAGAAAGTCAATAATTTTTGTCTGTTTGAATTTACGTTTAATGGTTTATGTACCTCTTTTAACAGAGGCTAATTTTAAATAGTAATGACTTGAAGATACTGTTTAAAGATTGCTTTACTTTTTAAGGTCATAGCTATTCAATTCAAAAAACTGGTGTCCTTAATATCTAATAAATTACAGCATTTACTATAATACATTTTACTGTGAAAGATTTAAACTATTGTGTATTTAAAATTGGAATAGTCCGTTGTTCCTTTTTTATATTAAACAGATATAAGGTGTTATTATAAAAACCAATGCTGCTAAAAAAAAATGTTGTTGAAATGCGTAATTCCATCTTAATAGATTTATTTGAAGCGCTAAGATACTGATTAATTATAAAGTTAAAATAGAAACTTACTGTTTATATCGGTTTAACTTATCACATTTTCATAGTAAAACAATGGTACAGTTTAGTAGCTTAGATTATCTATTTTATTTCATTATTTTTTAGGAATATTAAATAGAAAACGACTACCTACAGATGGAGAAGACGCCACGCTTATTTTACCGTTTTGACTTTCAATAAGTTTTTTTACTGAAGCTAAACCTATACCTGTCCCCATATTGCCATTTCTGTCAGTAACACCTTCTGTAGCAAATAAATCGAATATAGTAGCTATTTTCTCTTTAGCAATACCTTTTCCGTTGTCAGAAACTGTAAAATGATAATCTTTTGCGCTTTCTTTTAAATTAACGCTAATTTCGATGGTGTCTTTATCATTATACTTTATAGCATTTATAACCAAATTAACCAAAATTCTTAAAATTGCAGATTTGTTAATGGTTAGATCCCCCGCGTTTTCTGTAAACGTAAAACTAATCTTGTCGTCATTAGGAATAGCTATTTTTTGAATCTCATGCATTAAACTATTAAATGAAACCGTTTCTTTATCAAATTTAAGAAGGTCATCATTTTTGTAGTAGGCTAAAATACCATCTATATAATCTTTTAAAGCGTTTGATGAAGATTTTAGGTAATTAAGATAGGTTTTTGAGTCTTCGCTTAATTTACCCTCATTTTCTTGTTCTAATAATTCTGTTAAAGAGATAATGTTTGCTAGTGGTGATTTTAAATCGTGAGAAACCACATTTGCAAATTTTTCCAGTTCTGTATTTCTGTTTGTTATAATATTTTGAGACGTTTTAAGAAGCTTATTCTGCAGTCTTAATTCAAAGAGATGAACCACTTGCTTGGCCATGTTTCTCAAAGCATCAATTTGTGCTGGATTTAGGGTTTTAGGTTTGTGATCATAAACACATAATGTGCCTAATTTGTAGCCTTTAGAATTTATTAATGGTGCACCAGCATAAAATATAAGTTGGTGTTCTATAACTAGTGGGTTGTCTTTAAAACGGTCATCTTTTCTGGCATCTTCAACAAGTAATATATCTTCTTGATTTATTGCATGACCACAAAACGACAGGGCTCTTGGCGATTCTTTGACAGAAAAGCCATAATTAGATTTAATATAGTTACGATCATTATCTAATAAGGTGATAAACGAAATTGGACTATCGGTAATAAAACTCATGATTGAAGTTATATTATCGTAAGATTCCTCTTCAAAAGAGTCTAAAACATGGTATTTTTCAACTTCTTTCTGTCTTTCACATTCATTTAAAGGTGTTTTTGGGACTAACATATGCTACATTTACAAAGTAAATGTAGTCAAATAGCTCAGGTTTACTGTGCAATTAACTTTTATTTAGTATTAGTTTATATGAATAGATAAAAAATTAGTAATCACCTTATCTGCAAGTGAATAATCCTGGTTTTTAGAATGAAAACTATCAAATCCAATACAATAAATGCCTGCTGCTTTTGCCGCTTTTATACCATTCGTAGAATCTTCAATGACCATACATTCCTGTTTTTTAAAACCTGAAAGCTCAGCCGCTTTTTCAAAAATTTCAGGATGTGGTTTCGAGGCTTTTAAATCGGCACCACTTATTTTAGCCTTAAAATATTGATCTAAATCAAAGCGCGTAAATACATTATCAATCGTAGTCATAGAAGCAGAAGAGGCTAAGACTAGGGTTAAGCCATTATTATAATAATTCTTTATCAAGTCTAAAACACCATCAATAAGTTTTAAATCGGGATCATTAAAAAATAAGGCTTTAAAGTACTCCCGTTTTTTACTCACAAGCACTTCTGCTGGATGCTCTAAATTGAAAACCGAGCAAACCTGTTTGCACACATTGATTGTAGATTGTCCTGTAAAGCTCTGAAAGAGTGTGTCTGAGACAGCGATATTATAATGATTAAACATCATATAATACGCTTTTTTGTGCAGTGGTTCTGTATCTACAATCACACCATCCATGTCAAATAAAACAGCTTTATGCATTGGAGTTTTTCTTTTAGTTTCGCAAAGATAATTATTATAGGCGCTTTTACGACAAGTTATTTTTTTCTCTCTATAAATTGCGATAATTTGCGGTCATACATTTCTTATATGATTTATATATTTATTTTTATTCTTTTAGTAGCCTTTGTTATATATGCGTTTACCAAGGTTAAGACTAAAAAAGCAGCCATTTTCCCAAACCATTGGCATCCTAGTTTGTTAAAGCATGTGTTGTTTTATAAAAACCTTTCAGAATCAAAACAAGCAGATTTCAAGAAGCGAATCATGCTGTTTCTAAGCGAAATTCATATTGAAGGTGTTAAAACGGAGATTGATGAACTAGATAAAATACTTATTGCATCAAGCGGCGTTATACCTGTTTTTGGTTTCCCAAATTGGAGCTATAATAATCTCTCTGGTATTATAGTATATCCCGATGCTTTTGATGAAGATTTACAGTTTGCTGCCGCTAATAAAAACAGAAAAATATGGGGTATGGTTGGTACAGGCCGTTTTGAAAATCAGATGATTTTATCTCGAAAAGCCATTAGACAGGCTTTTAGTAACAAAACCGATAAACAAAACACACCAATACATGAATTTGTGCATTTACTAGATAAAATGGATAATAATATAGACGGTATTCCGGATTATTTTGTGGGTAAAGCATTTATTGAACCCTGGTTGGAATTAATGCACAAAGAAATGGAAGCGATTAATAAGGATGATTCAGATATTAGAACCTACGGTGGTACAAGTCAGGCTGAGTTTTTTGCTGTAGCTTCAGAGTATTTCTTTGAACGCCCCAAGCTTTTTGAACAGAAACATCCAGAGTTGTATAAGATGTTATCGCTTTGTTTTCAGCAGCCAAAAACCATATGACTTTGAGCGGACCTATTTGTTTTATGCCTAAATATTGAATAATTTAACCTCGGATAAATATTAAAAGTTAAATGCTAGAAAACCTTAAATCACAATATGGCTATTTGTTTGAAGATGAATTGCTTCAGGAAATCGAAAAAGTAGGGAGCTATAAAGAAGTTCCAGAAGACTTTATGCTCATTGATATCGGACAAAAAATAAAAGCCATGCCTTTATTATTGTCAGGAGCAATTAAAATTCTTCGTGAAGATGAAAAGGGAGATGAACTTATTCTTTATTTTATAGAACAAGGTGACACCTGTGCTATGACGATAACCTGTTGCATAGGAGATAAAAAAAGTGAAATTAGAGCCATTGCTGAAACACAGACAAAGCTTATTATGATACCTGTTGAAAAAATGAGTGAATGGATGGGTAAGTATAAAAGCTGGCAAAATTTTATACTCCAAAGCTACCACGAAAGACTTATGGAGATGCTTGAAACTATCGATAATATTGCCTTTCTTAAAATGGATGAACGCTTACTTAAATATTTAAGAGATAAAGCCAAAGTAAACCACAACGATTGTTTACAAACAACACACCAAGAGATTGCAAATGACTTACATACCTCTAGAGTTGTTATTTCCAGATTGCTAAAAGCCCTAGAAAACAATAAACAAATACAATTACAACGTAACTTTATTAAAATAATAGATTTGTAACATTAGTCACATTACCTACCAATATAAGGCTATACATTTGCAGAAATTAAGTGTATGAATACAATAGAAATTTTTGGATATTTCGGAGCAATACTAATAGGAATTCTATTAGGGTTAATAGGTGGCGGTGGCTCTATTTTAGCCGTTCCGGTGTTGGCCTATTTATTTTCGGTAAATGAAAAAGTGGCGACCGCATATTCGCTGTTCATTGTAGGCTCAAGTGCTTTGTTTGGCGGAATAAAACAACATTATAAAGGCTATGTAGATTGGCGAACGGCTGTTGTGTTTGGAATTCCAGCTATTATAGGGGTAACCTTAGTGCGCCATTACCTTGTTCCTGTGTTGCCTAATGTGCTATTTAGTATATACGATTTTGAGTTCACTAGGCGCATGGGCATGTTCGGTCTCTTTGCCATTTTAATGATTCCTGCTGCCATTTCCATGTTAAAAAAGGACAAGGAAAGAGAAATAACTGGTGCAATAAAATACAATTACGTACTTATTTTAATTGAAGGTTTAGTTGTTGGAGGAATAACAGGATTCATAGGCGCAGGCGGTGGCTTTTTAATCATTCCTGCACTGGTGATCTTAGCGAATGTAAAAATGAAAATCGCTGTGGGTACGTCTCTTATTATCATTGCCTTTAAATCCTTACTAGGTTTCTTTTTAGGAGATGCATTTACCATGACTATAGATTGGGAATTTCTAATAGTATTTACGGTATTATCGCTAATAGGTATTGTTATAGGAAGCTATTTAAGCAACTTCGTCGACGGAAAAAAGCTAAAAAAAGGCTTTGGCTATTTTATATTAGTAATGGCCATTTTCATTTTTTATATTGAATTTTTTGTAAACCACTAACTGTAACATAGGTTACTTTCAAAATGAATAATCTTCGTTAACTTTGTAACGTTGAAAAAAATAAATACAAATTTTATGAAAATAGAACAAATATATACAGGTTGTTTAGCGCAAGGCGCATATTATATAGAGAGTGAAGGGGAAGTAGCAATCATAGACCCGTTGCGAGAAGTTAAAGATTACATTGCTCAAGCGGAAGAGAATAACGCCAAAATAAAATACATTTTTGAGACGCATTTTCATGCCGATTTTGTAAGTGGGCATGTAACGCTCTCTAAAGAAACAGGTGCGCCAATAGTTTATGGTCCAACAGCAAAGCCATCGTTTGATGCCATTATTGCTACAGATGGACAGGAGTTTAAATTAGGGAAAATAACCATTAAAGCGTTGCATACACCTGGACATACCATGGAAAGCACGACCTATCTTCTAAAGGATGAAAACGGAAAAGATCATGCTATTTTTAGTGGCGATACGCTGTTCTTAGGAGATGTTGGGCGACCAGATTTGGCCCAAAAAGCGGCAAATATGACTATGGAGGATTTAGCTGGTTTGTCTTTTGATAGTTTGCGAAATAAAATCATGCCTTTGGCAGATGATGTTATTGTGTATCCTGGACATGGTGCCGGTTCTGCCTGTGGAAAGAATATGATGAAAGAAACGGTAGATACTCTAGGCAACCAGAAGCAAATGAATTATGCCTTACGTGCCGATATGACTAAAGAAGAATTTGTAAAAGAGGTGACCGAAGGCTTGTTACCACCACCAAAATACTTCCCGCTAAATGTAAAAATGAATAAGGAAGGCTACGCGCATATTGATGATGTCATTGCTAAAGGCGCACAAGCACTATCTTCAGACGACTTTGAGGCTGCGGCAAATGAAACGGAAGCCTTAGTATTAGATGTACGTCATCAATCAGATTTTGTAAAAGGACATATTCCACGGTCTATTTTTATTGGTCTTAAAGGGGGCTTTGCACCCTGGGTTGGGGCTTTAATCGCAGATGTAAAACAGCCCTTATTATTAGTGGTTGATGAAGGGAATGAAGAAGAAGCAATTACACGGTTATCACGTGTTGGTTTTGATAATACAATTGGTTATTTAAAAGGTGGTTTTGCGGCCTGGAAAAGCTCAGGAAAACAAACAGATGATCTATTGTCTATTTCAGCTGAAACTTTTAAAGACAGACTTGAAGCCAATAAAGATATCCCTGTATTTGATGTTAGAAAAGAAGGTGAATTTATTGCGGGTCATATAGAAGGTGCAAATTTCACGCCTTTAGATGATTTGAATAAGTATTTGAGTGAGTTTCCAGAAGAAGAACCCTTTTATATGCATTGTGCTGGTGGTTATCGATCGGTAATTGCAGCTTCAA
Organism: Lacinutrix sp. Hel_I_90; assembly: GCF_000934685.1. Lineage (NCBI taxonomy): Bacteria > Pseudomonadati > Bacteroidota > Flavobacteriia > Flavobacteriales > Flavobacteriaceae > Lacinutrix > Lacinutrix sp. Hel_I_90. The sequence goes on from NZ_JYNQ01000001.1 coordinate 55,642, forward strand.
TTTTAAAAAGTCGGGGCATTCATAACATGATTGATATTGCAGGAGGTATGGGAGCTATTAAGCAAGTAGGTATTCCGGTTTCAGACTTCGTTTGTCCATCAACACTAAAAAAATAAAAAAAATATAAATCTTTTATGGAATTAATTTACAATACCTGGCCTTGGTATGTTGCAGGGCCATTAATTGCGCTTGTCATGTTTTTACTTCTTAAAATGGGTAAAAAATTCGGAATGTCCTCCAATTTAAGAGCCATGTGTTCTATTGGTGGGGCAGGGAAATTTTCAGATTTTTTTAAGTATGACTGGAAGTCTTCAAAATGGAATTTGTATGTCGTTGCTGGTGTTATCGTCGGTGGTATTATTGCCTTTCAATTTTTAACACCTCATGCCCCACAAGTGCATCCAGATGTTGTTGACCAATTACAAGGCTTAGGTATTACTAGTACCAACACCTCCTTTTTGCCAACAGAGCTATTTAGTTTAGAAAGTTTGCTAACCCTTAAAGGGTTTTCCATCTTACTTATTGGAGGATTCCTGGTTGGTTTTGGTGCGCGCTATGCAGGAGGTTGTACTTCTGGTCATGCGATTTCAGGGATTAGTGATTTGCAGTTACCATCGCTAATAGCGGTTATTGGTTTCTTTATTGGCGGCTTAGTTATGATTCATTTAATTTTTCCAATTATATTTTAATATGCGACAGTTTTTATCATTTTTCAGTATCGGTTTATTATTAGGCGTGCTATTTATAAAATCGGAAGTCGCTTCTTGGTTTCGTATTTATGAGATGTTTCAGTTTAAAAGCTTTCACATGTATGGCATAATAGGTTCGGCTATTGTCCTAGGAATCATTATCACTACCTATTTTAAATATACTCAAGCAAAAGATTTTAGCGGAAAGGACATCATTATTGAACCAAAAGATAAAGGGTTCACTCGTTATATGGTTGGGGGTATTATTTTTGGTTTAGGTTGGGCTTTGGCTGGTGCATGCCCAGGGCCCATGTATGTGTTGCTAGGATCCGGATTTATTAGCAGCATTTTAGTGTTAATTTTTGGAGCGCTTTTGGGAACCTTTGCTTATGGTTTGTTAAGAAAAAAATTACCTCATTAATATTTTTAGGCATTTTATCCTGCACGTTTTTAAGAACCTTGAAGGTAGTACGCTATAGGATTTAAAATAGGTTTTGCGATTTGCCGTTAAACCTTCCGCTTGCTTCTTCAAAAAAAACATCTGCCTTCAATTAAATGAAGTAACGGGGATTTTGATAGTATAAATGAGTACTACAGATCTGGGGATGTATAGCTCTTTTTAAAAAAAGAGCATGATTTTTTTAATCAAAAGAAAGCGGATTTAGTCAGCTCTAAAATTATTTTTTGTCAATTTCTTGTAACATTTTAAAAGATTGAACGTCATATAAGTATCAATCATCAAATCGCTACAATCATGAAAGAAGAGAGACAATTATTAGTCGTAACCCATTTAAGTCAGTTGCTAACAGTCCTCACAGGCTTTGGCGGTTTAATTGTACCATTAATTATTTGGTTAAGCAAACGGAATGAATCGTACCAGTTAGATGAACATGGAAAAAACATCATCAATTTTCAATTAAGTTTAATTGTAAACTGTATCATCTGTATTCCTCTAATCTTATTTTTTGGTTTAGGCTTGTTAGGCTTCCTTGTTTTAGGTGTTGTTTCGGTCTTATTCCCCATTGTAAATGCGATTAAAGCCAGTCATGGTGAAAACCCAAAATATCCTTTATCTTTTAATTTTATTAGTTAGTGTTTTCCTGCGAATGCAGAAATCTCACGAGTTGGTTTTATTAGTTAGTTATAATTAATTAAGAGATAAAAGGTAAACGCGTACTGAAAAGTACGCGTTTTTTAGTTCCTAATAGTTTGTTGTTTTTTTTATGACGCCTTGGATTCCTAGTAGATTTACTTAAACGAATAATACCGTATAAGTACCTGTTTTTATATCTATTTAAGTTATTAATTTTATCAATTATTAATAGTATCAAAACAAACTAGGATATATGACTACAGTAATAGATTCCAATATTAAAAAACCAGTTAGAAGCAATGCTGTTGATACTTCAAAATCAGGAATATCTCAGGATATTATTGATGAATTAAGTACTGAGATTAATAATATGTTATCCTTCGCTGTCTATAACGGTATCATAATTAATACAGATATAAACACATTAATTCAAAACAGTACAGTTGATGATTTAATTAATGCTCACAATCTCTTATGTAAAAATGTAGCACCAGCGACACCAAAATCTATTGAGTTTACTAAAAAACTGCATCAGGAAGGTGAAAATAAATCGCTTATAAATAAGTTACCATTGGTTAGAAACTTAATCATTTTAGCCGTTATGTTTTTAGTTATTTTTATAGTTACAGGCATTTCACCTGATGTTAATAATAATTCTTTAGATAAAGGAATTATGAATAATCAAGGGCTTTCACTACTGTTAAATCTTGGTTACTTGGCATCGGTTTCAGGATTGGGTGTCTTATTCTATTTGTTGAAAGACGTGAGTACTGCCGTTAAAAAGGGCATTTTACTTCCGGAAGAGTCTATAGAATATATGGCACAAATTGTCTTAGGAATTATTGCTGGTTTAATTTTAGCCGAAGTACTCTCACTCTATTTAACAGACCCTAATCACATAAACTTGTTTAATAAAAGTATACTAGCATTAATTGGAGGCTTTTCTTCTGATGCTATTTTTAGCATTTTACAAGGTGTTATAAACAGAATTAAATCAATTTTTATTCCTGTTAATTCTTAAAACTAAAATCGAGTATGAAAAATATAAGTTATGTAATAGTGTGTATTTGCAGTCTACTCTTTTTAGGATGCGCTTCTATACCACCCACAACAGTCACCCTAACTCAAGAAATAATAAAAGAGGCTGATGAAATGCACCAACTAAATATTATTTTAGTCAATCAGCTTTTCGAAGAAAGAAAGCAGGTTATTAATGCGTTTATAACAAACGAATATACGCCTACTATAATAAAAAAATACGAAGCACTATTACCTGATAGTTTAGATTATAAAAAGGCGCTTCCTAACATTATGAAAAGTGTTATTCCAGTAATCAATAGGAAAAAAGATTCGCTTCAAAATGTTCTGAGCGACCAGCAACAGAACATAATAACCAGTTTAAATACTAATTATGTGAGCTATAGTAAAGCAACAATAGCCTTACAGCAATTAATTAATTCTGCGGTAAAACTTAAAAAAGCTGAAAATAATGCTTTATCTTCTATACAAGACTTAACAGGAGATTCTGTAGATGTAAAAAAAGTAGAAAGCACAATAGATGGTTTATTGATTAAGACTGGAACCGATATGAGTAAGCTATTAGAAGTGAATAACATTTTGAAACTAAATTAAAACGAGAACATTATGGCAGATATCAATTGGAATGATTTAGCAGAAAATGCAGCTTCGCAAACCGATGCAGAACTCAATACACAAATGGCAAGTTTAACAAGCTTGAACGTTTCAGAAATTAATGATTTTATAACTCAAAGTAAAATTACTAATGCAAATGCTATAAAAGTATTACAGGAAATACATAATGCAACGAGCTCTAATGATCAAAAAGCATCAGCAATTTCTAATATAAATAATGGTGTAGGCTTTTTAATTCGTTTAGTGTCTAAAGTCGTGTAAGTCTAAAACAAGGTGTACTTAAACCTTTAATTCAAACAGGCTTTACATTACCTTATTTTGATAATGTTAGGCTCTAATTTTGGGATTTGCAGCGATACAGTGTATATAAACAACAGCAGCATTGTTTCGCTCTTCCCAAATTGATGACTCGAAAAGTAATAATAAATGCAAAAATAACGCAGTCATTAATCACTGTTTTAAAAACCTTGTTTGCATTCATTTCTATTGCAATATGAATAGACAGCATTTGGTTGATGTACCGTAAAACGTTTCTTTAAGTTGGTTATAAGGTTAGCCTACCCTTCGAATAACGTTTTTTTTTTGATGCTATTTATCATGTTCATTGATTACTTCATTGAAAAAAAGCCTGACAGCCCAGTAACTTCAATACGTTCGTTTATTATTCAAAACAAAAAAACCACAACGCTATAAGAATTGTGGCTTTTTAAAAATCTTTTTTAGGACTAACGCTGCTCGTTTTCTAAGAATTTAGCATCACTGGCATCACCAACATAGTCACATGCTCACCTTCATCTAAACCATCTACTGGTGTTAAAATTCCTGCTCTGTTAGGCATACTCATTTCCAATTGTACGTCTGTAGCGTTTAGGTTATTCAACATTTCCGTTAAAAAACGAGAATTAAAGCCTATTTGCATATCATCTCCCTGATAATCACAGGTTAATCGTTCTTCTGCTTTGTTACTATAATCAATATCTTCTGCAGAGATATTCAATTCAGCACCCGCAATTTTTAAACGAATTTGATGTGTTGTTTTGTTTGAGAAAATACTCACACGCTTTACAGAGTTTAAAAACTGTGTACGGTCAATAGTAAGTTTATTCGGATTCTCTTTAGGGATTACCGCTTCGTAATTAGGATATTTCCCATCTATTAAACGACAAATTAAAATCGTATTCTCAAATGTAAATTTCGCATTAGAATCGTTGTACTCAATCGTTACATTTTCATCACTTGCCGCTAAAATGCCTTTAAGTAATGTTAAGGGTTTCTTTGGCATAATAAACTCTGCAACTTGAGAGGCACTTACATCTTCACGCGTATACTTTACTAATTTGTGAGCGTCTGTTGCTACAAAAGTTAAATTATCTGTAGAAAACTGAAAAAAGACACCACTCATTACAGGTCTTAAATCATCGTTTCCAGCAGCAAAAATAGTTTTGCTAATTGCCGTTGCTAAAATATGACCTGCAATGGTTGTAGCACTAGGATCTTCAAGTGCTACCGCTTTTGGAAACTCAGCACCATCGGCATAAGCCAATGCGTATTTACCATGATTAGAATTAATTTCAACGATGTTATTATCTTCAATAGTAAACGTTAAGGGCTGCTCAGGAAAGGTTTTTAAAGTATCTAATAATAGACGCGCAGGAATTGCAACACTTCCTTTACTATCACTTTCTATCTCTAAAGTTGAAGACATTGTTGTTTCTAAATCACTAGCCGAAACGGTTAATGCGTTATTATCAATATCGAAAAGGAAATTGTCTAAAATTGGTAAGGTGTTTGAACTGTTTATGACACCGCCTAAAACTTGTAATTGCTTGAGTAAATAAGTACTTGAAACTATAAACTTCATTTTGTTTTTTATGTTTTTTTAGATGTAAAATAGTGCATTCTTTTTGAGGTTATAGTTAAAAAATAAGCTTAAATTAATGACTAGTTATTATCTGTTTTTTTGGTCGTTTAATTCTGAATAATTAATTACTACAAATATATTGTTTAACAGCCTAAAACTGAAACAAACTTATTAACAGCCTGTTTACCCAAAAGCTAAAAATTTAGACTGTTTTCTTTGCATATTTTTTCTTTCGGTAGACGTTAAATAGAAATCCAAAAAGCCCTAAAAGCAAGAGCGGAAGGACAATATTGATGATTTGCCATTTTGCTTTTTCTTCCGTAATTTTTAATTGATCTAAAAAGGCCACTTTCACTTCTTTTGTGCGAATGTTTATAAGTCCGTCGTCATCCAAGAGATAATTCACGGCATTGAGTAAAAATTCTTTGTTTCCAAAAACTTGACCTGTACTACGATCAAACCCTAATTCTTCGGGACCATTGCGACCAATGCGGTTTTTTATAATATCGCCATCACCAATTACAATCATCTTTGTCGCAGGACTTTTCGTTTTATCCTCTAATGCCTTTATTGGTTTTACGCGATTATTATAAACCGAAGTAAATTCACCTTCTAATAAAACGGCTAAGGTTTGCTCTCCTTTAGTAAAGGCCTTTGGGTCTTGCTCTTTTAGTGCGGCTTCTAAACTAATCTCCCGAGGGGTGCCTTCTAATCTGCTTAACGGGCCGCTTTGTAATAATATGGTTTTTTTTATGTCATTTTTTAAAGTGTCTAGCGGACTGGCGAAATCAAACTTCAGGAAATTCAAATTATTCACTATGGGGTGTTTACTATCACTTTTTGCAAGTGGAGAGTAGGTCCAAGGAAACTGTTGAAAACGCGATTCACTGCCGCTACCAGACGCTAAAGTAATAGGAGCAGAGTACATAGAACTTACTAATAATGCATTGATACGCACCCCATATTTAAAAAAGAAATCCGTTAAATTTAAATCTCTGGGTACCGCAATATTCTTACCCGCTTCGTTAAATAAGCTGTCTTGATCCATGGCTATAGCGTCAACCAGCCATAGACTTTTACCACCATGCATGGTGTATTGATCAAGTACATATTTTTCTTCCTCGGTAAATGCCTCTGTTGGTTTCGCGGCAATGATTAAATCGTAAGTGTTTAGTGATTTAGATGTTTTTTGAGGGTTAGTAGCCACACTATCTAAAGTAAACGGGGCAATAAAATAGTATTGCCCTAGTGTTTTAAGGAAATCGGCAACATTTTCATCCGGCAACTCACTATTTCCTTTTAAAATGGCGATTTTACGACGTTTCGGATTCACCAATTTACTAAAACCTGCTGCAAAGGCATATTCTAAATGTTGCACAGAATTGGTAACCAGCTCCTGTTGTGTGGCTCCAATCTTATTTTTTACCAACGAAATTTTTACGGTTTGGTCGTTATAACTCGCCAAAGCCCAAGGGAAAATAACCGTTTGCGATTGTTTTCCATTTTCCTGAACACTCATTTGCATGGGTGTTAAACCGCGCTGGTTGAGCTGTTGTATGTTTTGATTGCGCGTGGCTTCGTCTTCTATAGGGTTGATGAAATTAAAAGTAATATTGTTGTTATAAGCAGAAAACTCTTCTAATAATTGTCTGGTTTCGGTTTGCAGTCTTCTAAATTCTGAAGGAAAATCGGCGCCTTCTAAAAACACATCAATCACTATGGGCGATGCAACCCCTTTAACCACTTGTAAAGAAGCGTCGTTTAATGTGTAACGTTGATCTGAAGTTAAGTCGAAACGTTTATAAACCTTTTGGGCCAAAATATTAATTAATAATAAGCCTATGACTAAGATGACAATATGTTGGATGGATTTATTCAAATTTTTTCTCAAGTTGATAGGTTTCTAAGGTAACTACAGTGTCATTTTTAAACATAATTTCTATACACTCTTGCTGTTTGTTAAAAGCACCAGGTTTAAAGCCCATATTATAATTCCATTGGTTTTTTGAATTAGCTTTAATACTATCATCCCAGCCATACCAGCCGGCAGCACCAAAATCGCTTTCAATCTCTGCTTTCGTTTTCCCTATGAGTTGATTATTGTTATTTAATTGCGCCATCATTTCAAAACGTAATTCAGGATTCGCCTTCCAGTTTTCTGCATTAAAATATTTTTGATGATGGTAACTAGAAAAGATATTAAAAATGGGATAAAAGAGATAAAAATAAAGTAGAGGTGTAGCAAGAGTACTTAATAGTAAAAGAAGCCATTTATTAGTTTCAATAGTTTTTATAAATAACCAGGCTAGGATAAAAATAATAACAAAGGATAGGACTAAAACAGGAGTAATAACCATAATTATTGTTTTTTTATGTTGAATTTAGTTAACATAATAAATAAAAAAGTAACACTTAAAAAATAAACACAATCTCTAGTGTCTAACACACCACGACTCATGCTTTTGTAATGTGTACTCATTCCTAGTTGTTCTACAAAAGGAGCAGTAAAATCTGCGACACCTTCAAAACCAACATAGAAGAAAAAGCATAAAAATACAGCGATGATAAAGGCTACAATTTGATTGTCGCTCAACGTAGAGGAAAAGATGCCAATAGCGGTATAAGCTGCCACTAAAAACAATAACCCCAAATAAGAACCAAGAGTACTTCCAAAATCTAAATTTCCCACAGGATCCCCTAAGGCATTAATTGTATAAACATAGAGCAGTGTAGGAATTAAAGCCAAAAGAATAAGTGTAAAAGCACCAAAATATTTTCCAAGTACAATTTGCAAATGAGAAATTGGTTTGGTAAGCAATAGCTCTAAAGTACCTTGTTTTTTTTCATCACTAAAACTGCGCATGGTCACAGCAGGAATTAAAAAAATAAGAATCCAAGGTGCTAATAAAAAGAAGGCTGATAAATCGGCGAAGCCATAATCTAATAGGTTGAACTCGCCTTTAAATAGCCAGAGGAATAGGCCGTTTAGCAATAAAAAAATGGCAATCACCAAATAACCAATGGGTGAAGCGAAAAAGGAATTGATTTCTTTTTTTAAAATAGCAAACATGCAATATATAATTTTAAGTGACGCTTAATTTTCGAATCATTCTAGATAAAACTTTAGGAAAAAACCGTTTGGCATAAATACCTAATTTTTCCTTAAAACCAGCAATATAAACTTCTTGTCTCTTTTTTAGGATTGCTTTGGCCATTAATTTAGCAAAATAGTCTGGCGCAATACCATTTTTGGTAGCTTTATCCATAGATTGTTGGGCAGTGCCATCACCAGTTAACGCATGTATAGACACATTGGTATTAACAAAACCTGGACATACTAAAGTTACGGCAATGTTGTCACTATGCTGTTCTGCTCTTAAACTATCAAAAAAGCCATGTAAAGCATGCTTACTTGCAGCATAACTTGATCTTAATGGCGTGCCTATTTTTCCAACAATACTCGTGGTTACTACAAAGTGACCCGATTGGTTTTTAATAAAATGCGGTAAAAGTAATTTGGTTAAAGCCACGGTACCTAAATAATTAATAGCCATTAAGCGTTTATCTACAGCAATGCTCGTGTCTTTGGCTAAGGCACGCTGGCTAATACCGCCATTATTTACTAAAATGTCAATGGTTCCAAACATCGAAATAGCCGCATCTACTTTTGGTTGTAAGTTATTATAGTCTTCTAAATCTAAAGGGATCAATTTTAGGTTCTCCGGGTTTTTGCATAAGTCTTTCACCGCTCTCAAAGCGTCAAGATTTCGTGAAGATAAAATGAGCTTAGCACCTTGATTAGCTAATTCTATAGCTAAGTGCTTTCCAATACCAGAAGAAGCGCCAGTAATCCAAACGACTTTGTTAGTAAATTTCATCACGTAATTTTAATAATTTTTGTTTCTTCTTTCATTACCAGAAACGCAGTCACGTTGTAAACTATTTTATGTTGCCTTATAGTTATAACATTAGCCTTTCAAATAAATAAATTTGTCTTGCCATAGCATCATGGGGTCTGTTTTCTCTTCTCTAAAAATAGTTCTAAAAAGCAAAAGCAAACAGCGACTAACATTACTGCAAGCTTGTTAACTTATCCACACTCCAGGCCTCTGGTTTTCCATTAAACATGGGTTTTGTTTGTGCCCAAACGCCTTTAAATAGTTCAGAATGTCTGTAATTTTCTAAATCACGTTCTGTATTCCAGTAACTATAGGTAAAAAAAACAGTAGTATGGTCTTTGTCACGATACAACTCAAGCAGTTGGCACCCTTCAAAATCCCGTATTTTCTGTTTTACAACTTCAAAATTGCTCAGGAATTTTTCAATGTTTTCTTCAGCGAAAGTCATTTTTACGATTCTTACTAGCATATCTTTAAACTCTATTTTTTGTTTCCGTGAAAGCGGACCTATAATTATATTCTAAATCTCAAGAGGTTAATGTGACCCATTCAAAGCTGACTACTATTTACTTCGCGAAATTAATAGTCACAGTATCCCGCAATTTTAATCCCATTAACGAACTCGCACCTCCAACATCACCAGTGTTTCCTTTATAAATAGCAATTTCTAAATACTGCGATGAGTTAAAAACGACTAAGCCGCGACCTTCATCATTTCTATTTTCTTCAGGAATATCAAAATTAATAATATCACTGTATTTAGAGTGTATCTTTTTAAACTTGTGGCTTCTAGCCGAAACTTCAAAGGCACGGCCTTTCTGAACCCCTTCAAAAAATGCTTTTTTAATATTGGTAATCACGTTTCCGTAATTATCTACATAAATAATGCTACCTATAATCTGGGTCTTTTCATCATTAACATAAGGGACTACATTTTTTATTGGCTTTATAGTGGTAATTGGTTTTCCTATAATGCCTAAAGCACCACCACGCGCAATGTGGCAAGCTACTTTTACAAAGACATCAAGAACAGGAAAACTGGTTTCAATCTTCTCATGAATATTGATTTCTACAATTTGTTCCGGAGCAATTTCAGAGCAAATCATACTCATAATACCGTTATTAGCACACACAAAATAATGGCCATCAAGCTTGATAGCAATATGCTTGTTCTCTTGGTTAATTTCAGAATCAATACCAATGATATGTATTGTGCCTTCCGGAAAACAACTGTAGGCATTTTGAATGATGTAAGCCGCCTCAGGAATGTTAAATGGAGAAACAGAGTGTGAGATATCAACAATTCTTACCTCGGGTAATTCAGTATAAATAGCACCCTTAATCGCACCAGCAAAGTGATCTTTCTCACCAAAGTCTGTAGTTAGTGTGATAATGGCCATTTAGTAATTGTTGATATTTTTTTGAGTTTAATTGAATATAATTTGTGGAACTTTACTAAGTTTAATGCACAGAACAAATCTAATAAAACTGAAGAGATAAATTAAATAAAATCACCTGCCATTTGAATGAAATCGTAATTGAACTTGAAGAAATCACACCTAAAGAATTTTTTGGTGCTGGTAATGAAAATATCGAACTGTTAAAAAGATACTTTCCTAAACTAAAAATAGTCGCTCGAGGCAACAAAATCAAGGCTTTCGGGGAAGAAGAGCTCTTAGAAGAATTCGACCGGAGACTCACCATGCTCCTTAAACATTTCGCGAAATACAATAAGCTGGACGAAAATGCGATAGAACGTGTACTCACGAGTCAGAGTAGTGATGATTATGAAACCTCTGAAAAAAGTGGTGAAATCATTGTACATGGTTTTAATGGTAAGTTAATAAAGGCGCAAACGGCTAACCAGCGCAAATTAGTAGAGCTTATGCGCGAAAATGATATGGTTTTTGCCATAGGTCCGGCGGGAACAGGTAAAACCTATACTGGTGTCGCATTGGCAGTTCAGGCATTAAAAAGCAAAGCCGTAAAGCGCATTATATTAACGCGCCCGGCCGTGGAAGCTGGTGAAAACCTTGGTTTTCTACCTGGCGATTTAAAGGAAAAATTAGATCCCTACATGCAACCCCTGTATGATGCCTTGCGCGATATGATTGCTCCAGAAAAATTAACGCAATACATAGAAAACGGAATCATTCAAATTGCTCCGCTGGCTTTTATGCGTGGGCGTACATTAGATAATGCATTTGTGATTTTAGATGAAGGTCAAAACACCACACACGCGCAAATGAAGATGTTTTTAACGCGTATGGGAAAGAATGCAAAGTTTTTATTAACCGGCGACCCAGGGCAAATAGATTTACCACGACGTACTATTTCAGGACTTAAAGAGGCCCTTTTGGTACTTAAAGATATTGACGGCATTGGGATGGTTTTTCTAGATGATAAAGATGTCATTCGACATAAATTAGTAAAAAAGGTCATCGCAGCATACAGAAATATTGAAAATGCAGAGGCGTAATTTTTTTTAGAAGCCAGGAACCTGCTCTCGGCAGTCGCTATCAGAGATGAGCTCCAACAAAGCCTCCATCAGGGCTAGGGCTTTTGGTTTCAGTTTTATAATAAATAAGGCATCGCTGGTTTAATTTAAAATGTAACAAAAAACAAAAAGTATAGCGTCATTGCGAGACAAATTAATAAATTTGTTGCGGCAATTTGCCAAATAAAATAATGCGATGATTCGGGCGATGCGCTCCTCGTGATACCCTACTATTAAAAACGAATGAATAATACAATAACAGATTCAAATTTTAACTTCCCAGGACAAAAAAGCGTCTATAAAGGAAAAGTAAGAGCCGTATACAACATCAACGATAAAGAATTGGTCATGGTTGCTACCGATAGGCTTAGTGCTTTCGATGTCGTGATGCCAAAGGGAATTCCCTATAAAGGACAAATATTAAATCAGATAGCGACTAAGTTTATGGCGCAAACTGAAGATATAGTACCTAATTGGCTTACCGCAACACCAGATCCCAATGTGGCTGTAGGGCATTTATGTGTGCCTTTTAAAGTAGAAATGGTTATTCGTGGTTATATGAGTGGCCATGCTGCTCGAGAATATAAAGCAGGAAAAAGAATGCTTTGTGGTGTCGCGATGCCTGAGGGGATGAAAGAAAACGATAAGTTTCCTTCGCCAATTATCACACCGGCAACAAAAGCAGAAATGGGAGATCATGACGAAGACATTTCACGTGAAGACATTATAAAAAAAGGCATTGTAAGTGAAGCAGATTATTTAGTACTTGAAGATTACACTCGAAAATTATTTGAACGTGGCACAGAAATCGCAGCATCACGTGGTTTAATCTTAGTAGATACCAAATACGAATTTGGGAAAACGAAAGCAGGGAAAATAGTTTTGATTGATGAAATCCACACGCCAGATTCTTCACGTTATTTTTATGAAGAAGGGTACCAAGAGCGACAGGATAAAGGTGAAGCCCAAAAGCAGTTGTCTAAAGAGTTTGTAAGACAATGGCTAATCGCTAACGATTTTCAAGGTTTAGAAGGACAAACCGTGCCTTTTATGAGCGATGAGTACATACAAACCGTTAGTGAACGTTATATTGAACTCTATGAGAAAATTATGGGTGAACCATTCGTAAAAGCAGAGGTCTCTAATATTCATGAGCGTATTCAAAAGAATGTGGAAGCGTATTTACTAGCGAAATAAAACACTTATAACTTTAAACAGATAGACCTTTCGTTAGAGAGGTCTTTTTTGTTTTAATACTAGTTTTGATTGCCAACAACGCAGAGTAAAACTCCTGCCGTTACGGCGTTATTCGTTTAAAGAAAGCGCGTATTTTTTTGTAGAAATAAGTGTTCGTTTTAACATAATAAAAGGAGATCAAACAAACGACAATCATAAAAACGACCGCACCAAAAATAGCTTGTGTAGGTGTTAAAGCTCTGTAAAAAAAGTGCTTTAAACTTATGCCTGTAAAACTGCCATAAATAATTATAAAATGAATGACGTAAATAGACAAGGTTTTCTGTCCGATTTTAGTAATAATGGCTTGCTTTAAATAGCGCTCAAAGGTGTAGAAAATGCCGAATAGAACAAGTACATTGCCCAATCTTTTAAAGAGGTAATTATAATCGGCACTACGCGTTAATAACGGTAAATCAAAACACGCATCTAAAAGGCGTAAAGTGGGTGAGGATAAAAAGATTAAAAACACACCAACGATTAAAAATCCAGCAATTTTAAACTGCTTATAGTTGTTTTTATTACCGAACTCAGAAAATAATATAGCAATAAATCCGCCAAAACAAACATAGCCAAACCATGGCAATATGGTAAATACAGAGCCATGTTGTAAACTAAAATAATTAGAAAAGAGTACAGGCAGGCTTTCAATCTGTAAATTACGATACAGCGGTTCTGAAACAAACATGCTAAAGCCAAGAACTAAAAATACAACAGCTAAAACCCATTGACTCTTAAAAGTAATTAAATAAAGTAGGATAAGAAGTAGTAATGAAACGCCAATACATTGTAAAACATCAACTTGTAAAAAGTTAAGGTTTACTTCTCCATACATCAGGCTTATAAAAGAAAACCGTAGTGCATAGCCAATAATAATAAGTAATATGCCACGTTGAAATCCTTTTTTTATACGCGTATTTTCAGTTCCTTTTTCTTTTGCCTTTAATAACAAAAAGACGAAAACTAATCCTGTAATCGTGAAAAACGTGGGTGCAGTAATGCCTCTAAAATACGACCAAACAGTATAGGCCATGTTGTTAGGGTCTCTATAAATGGGGTTTAAAAGTGTATCAATAAAATGACCTTGTAACATCATTAAGATTGCAAAGGCCCTAACGGCGTCTAGAAAAAAGAGTCTTTTTGCTTTCAATATAAAAAATAGTTGGTTTAGCAAAGATAACAGAATAGCTTACATATAAAAAAATTGACTGCTTGTGTACTAAAAATCAAGGAAAACCTATGTTTCAAATAGTCATGAACGTATAAAAAAAGAAAACTTATTTTTCTAAATAAGTTGCTAAAGCATATTCGTTTTAAGCGTTTTATTTTGGCATTATGAGTTACTGTTAAATGATTAGTGGTACTAAAGTACTTTTTAAATTAATAAGTCAATAGCTTTTAATACATTTATAGAAAACTATCAATTTGCAAAAGCTAGACCAATTCATTGCCGATTTCGCTTCATTTGTTTGGGGATTACCCTTATTAATCATCTTAATAGGGGGTGGGTTATTTTTAATCATTTATTCTAAATTTTTACCCTTTCGCTATTTAGGTCATGCCATTCAAGTTTTACGAGGTAAATATGATAACCCAAACGATCCAGGAGAAATCTCTCACTTTCAAGCCTTAACAACGGCGTTATCCACCACTATAGGTATGGGAAACATTGCTGGTGTCGCTGTCGCAATTGCTATAGGAGGTCCAGGGGCTATGTTTTGGATGTGGATAAGTGCCATTATAGGAATGAGTACCAAGTTTTTTACCTGTACACTTGCTGTGATGTTTCGGGGAAAGGATAGCAACGGCGCAATTCAAGGCGGTCCAATGTATTTTATAACTGAAGGTCTAGGTAAGCACTGGAAACCATTAGCAGTATTTTTCTGCCTTTGTGGAATGATTGGTGTCTTGCCCGTTTTTAATGTGAATCAGTTAACACAGGCCATTAATGATATTGTTTTAATTCCCAATGGTGTTGCAGTCTCTTTTGGCTCAAACCTAGCTGTAGGTTTGGTATTAGTAGCCATGACGTCGCTTGTTATACTAGGCGGCTTAAACCGAATTAGTAAAGTGGCCGCTAAGTTAGTGCCGAGTATGGTGATTTTATATTTTGTGTTAGTATTAATTATATTATTCACCAATATAGAGGTGCTGCCAAAGTATTTCAAACTTATTTTTACCGATGCTTTTGCTGCTAATAACTTTAAAGGCGATTCGTTTTTAGGCGGAATGGTTGGCGGACTCATTTTGTTGGGTGTCCGTCGTGGTGCCTTTTCTAACGAAGCAGGGATTGGTACGGCGCCAATGGCGCATGGCGCAGCAAAAACAGCAGAGCCTATTCGTGAAGGTTTGGTCGCTATGTTAGGGCCAGCAATAGATACCTTAATTGTTTGTACTTTAACAGCTTTAGCTATTTTAGTAACAGATGTTTGGCAGACGAGTGATGCGAATGGTGTGAGTTTAACCGCTTCAGCTTTTGCTAAAACCATGCCTATTTATGGGAAGTATTTATTAATGATATGTATCGCAGTGTTTAGTATTTCATCATTATTTAGCTATTCCTATTACGGAATGAAATGTGCCTCTTTTTTGTTTGGAGCGCATAACAAACACTATTTTAACTATTTCTATATCGTGAGTATTATTGTAGGTGCAACGACTTCTTTAAGTTTAATGTTAAATTTAATTGATGGCGTATTTGCCTTAATGGCCATTCCAACAATGTTAGCAACCATTGCTTTGGCACCAAAAGTATTGAAAGAAGCAAAACGTTATTTTTCAACATTAAAAAAAGTATAATTTTTAGTAACTTTAAGTAAAGTATAAAAAAATCAACCATGAGTAATTACCATATAAAACATCTGGAAGAATACTATCAAGTGTATCGTAAATCGGTAAATCATCCTGAAGCGTTTTGGGAAGAAATAGCCGAAGAACATTTTCTCTGGCGTAAAAAATGGGACAAAGTACTCACATGGGATTTTAGCAAACCCGAAGTCCAATGGTTTGAAGGCGCAAAATTAAATATCACCGAAAACTGTATTGATAGACATTTACTAACCAGAGGCGATAAAACAGCGCTTATTTTTGAGCCGAATAATCCCAGCGAAGGATCACAACATATTACTTATAAGTCTTTACATGAACGCGTTTGCAGGTTTGCCAATGTCTTAAAAGAAAAAGGAATAAATAAAGGCGACCGGGTTTGTATATATCTTCCAATGATTCCGGAATTAGCGGTTTCTGTATTGGCCTGTGCAAGAATTGGAGCAATACATTCAGTGGTGTTTGCTGGGTTTTCGGCTACGGCTTTAGCAACAAGAATTAATGATGCCGATTGTAAAATGGTGATTACTAGCGATGGTTCTTATCGTGGTGCTAAAACAATTGATTTAAAAGGCATTGTAGACGAGGCCTTAGAAAACTGTGACTGTGTAACTACGGTATTAGTGGCGAAACGCATTCATACCGATATTAATATGAAAGGCGGCCGTGACCATTGGTTACAACCCTTACTCGATGATGCTTATCATGACTTTCCACCAGAAATAATGGATGCTGAAGATCCACTGTTTATACTTTATACCTCGGGGTCTACAGGTAAGCCTAAAGGCATGGTGCATACCACTGCTGGTTATATGGTCTATACCGCTTATACTTTTAAAAATGTGTTTCAGTATACAGAAAAAGATGTGTTTTGGTGCAGTGCAGATGTCGGTTGGATTACAGGACACAGTTATATTCTTTATGGTCCTTTAGCTAATGGGGCAACTTCTGTCTTATTTGAAGGTGTACCAAACTATCCAGATTTTAGTCGTTTTTGGGAAATTGTGGAGAAGCATAAAGTGAGTCAGTTTTATACAGCTCCAACGGCTATTAGAGCATTAGCGAAAGAAGGCGTAGCCTACACTCAAAAACACGATTTATCGTCCTTAAAAGTATTAGGAACTGTAGGGGAGCCTATTAATGAAGAAGCATGGCACTGGTATGATGATAATATTGGTAAAAATCAAGCCCCCATTGTAGACACCTGGTTTCAAACTGAAAATGGAGGTATAATGATAACACCAATTCCATATGTTACACCGACCAAACCTACCTATGCCACACTTCCTTTTATTGGTATACAGCCCTGTTTAATGGATGAAGAAGGTAAAGAAATCGTAGGAAATCAAGTTAGTGGCCGTTTATGTGTTAAGTTTCCATGGCCGTCCATTGCGCGCACCATTTGGGGAGACCATAAACGCTATAAAGAAACCTATTTTACCGCTTTTGAAAACAAATACTTCACTGGTGATGGTGCATTGCGTGATGAGGTGGGCTATTATCGTATTACAGGTCGTGTAGATGACGTTATTATTGTTTCTGGACATAACCTTGGTACGGCCCCTATTGAAGATGCCATAAATGAACATCCAGCAGTTGCAGAATCTGCAGTGGTAGGTTTTCCACATGATATAAAAGGAAACGCGTTGTATGGCTACGTTATTTTAAAAGATACAGGTGAGAGTAGAGATCAGGAGAATGTACGTAAAGAAATCAACCAGATTATTACAGAACAAATAGGACCAATTGCTAAATTAGATAAAATTCAATTTACTAACGGATTACCAAAAACCCGAAGTGGAAAAATTATGAGACGTATTCTTAGAAAAATAGCCCATAAAGATACTAATAACCTAGGCGATATTAGCACCTTGTTGAACCCAGAAGTGGTACAAAGCATTATTAAGAATGCGTTGTAAATTAGTATTTGAGCCAAAATAAATTTGGATTGCATCACACCCTTAGACTGAAATATTATAGTTTTATATCACAATCAATTTAATCTTAAAATCTAAAATTATGAACAAGGAACAATTTGAAGGAAAATGGAAACAAATAAAAGGTGATTTTAAAAAGAAATATGGTAAAATCACAGACAATGAATACAAAGAAGCTGAAGGTGACTTTGACAAGTTAGCCGGTAAAGTTCAAGAAAAATATGGTAAATCTAAAGAAGAACTTAAAAAAGAAGTAGATAGCTGGTAGACTTTAAACACCAGTTTCAAGAGGCGTCTCTATGCAATGACATAGAGACGCTTCTTTTTTTTTTAATAAATTTAAAAATGCATGATAAAGAAATACATACTTCCATTACTACTAATAAGCTTTTGTTCAAGCTGTGCCTCAAAAAAAATTGAAGACATCTCCTATCTTGAAAAAGAGAATACTAAAGATGCACTCAAGCTTAATGTTTTTCATCCTAGAGAAAAAAAAGCAGAGAAATTACCAGTGGTTATCTTTGTACATGGAGGCTATTGGACAGAAGGCGATAAAGACACTTACGGATTTCTAGGTCGTAATTTCTCTAAGAATGACGTCGTCACTGTCATCCCATCGTATACCTTAAGTCCGCATGCCAATTATGACACTATGGCAACAGAGATAGCAAAAGCATTAGAATGGACCGTTAATAACATTGAAACTTATAAAGGAGATCCGGAGCAAATTTACTTAATGGGACATTCAGCAGGAGGGCATCTTATCGCATTGATAAGTACCAATCCAAAATATTTAGAAAATACTAAGGCCATTAAAGGGGTTATTTTAAATGATGCTGCAGGATTAGACATGTATACGTATTTACAAAACAATCCACCAACCACTAAATATAATTATAAAACCACTTGGACTGAAGATCCTGAACAATGGAAAAAGGCGTCTCCACTGTATTTTGTAGATAAAAACACACCACCATTTCTTATTTATATAGGCGAAAAGACCTATGCGTCCATCAAAAAACAGAATGCTATTTTTATTGCGAAACTTAATGAATTCCAGGCTGAGGTCAAACCCATTTTTTTAGATAAAAAGCATGTCCCCATGATGAGTCAGTATTTTTTTCCGTGGACAAAACGCTATGATGAGATTATGGCATTTATTAAAAAGAATTAAGGGAGTCTAATACCTAGGCATCTGGTGGATTAATAGTTTACAAAAAGGCCCTCTTTAAATAGTGTCAGCCTTCCAATACGACATGCATCATGTTTAACGCTTAAAATAAAGCGCTATTAAAATAGGGAATTAATAGTTAGACTTTCATGGTTTTTAGTGCATTATTTGAATGTATTTTTTCGAAAGAGGCAATAATTTTTAAATTAAATAACGTTCTTTGTATTACAGACAAGCGCATGATAAACATTAGGGAATATATAGAAAAGATAGTCGTTATTTCAGATAAAGATTGGCAATTATTTTCTTCGAAATTAGAAAATAGAGTTTTTAAAAAAAGAAGTAAAATATTAGACGTTGGTGAGACTGAAAACTACATTTCTTTTATTGAAAGTGGTATTGCCCGTTTTTTAATTCCGAAGGAAGAGGAAGATAAAGACATTACTTTTGGCTTCTGTTTTAAAAATGAATTTATAAGTGCTTATGATTCATTTCTCACTAGAAAACCCTCACTATACCAATTAGAAGCCCTTACGAGTATTTCTATGTGGAGCATTTCTTACCAGGATTTACAAGAGGTTTATGAAAAAACAGCGATTGGAAATTTAATTGGCCGCCTTTCCTCTGAGCGCTTATTTCTTATCAAATCTAAACGCGAACAAGCGCTTTTAAATGACTCGGCAGAACAGCGTTATCTTAATTTATTTACTGAGCGTCCAAATTTGATTAAAGAGATTCCCTTAAAATACATAGCCTCTTATATTGGCGTGACACCACAAGCACTAAGTCGCATTCGTAAGCGTATTTCTTAACCTCGATTCATTTCATAATCCATTAATATTATAGTCCTTTGCAAAAAGCTTTGATTATGAAAATTATAATTTTAATACTAATACTGTGGTATACCGGTTTGTTTTTTCAAACCTTCTTCTTACACCGCTATGCAGCACACCAAACCTTTACCATGTCTAAAGTAACAGAACGTATTTGTTTCTTTTTAACCTGGGTGTTTCAAGGCTCAAACTATTTAAGTGCTTATGGCTATGGCGTAATGCACAGGTTACATCATGCCTATGCAGATACAGAAAACGATCCGCATTCACCAAAATATGATGCCAATGTGTTTACGATGATGTGGCGTACAAAAAACATCTATCAAGATATTAATAAAAAACGCATTGCTGTGGCAGACAAATTTACTAAAAACGTCCCGCAGTGGGAGGCCTTTGATAAATTTGCTAGCTCAAGAATCTCCAGAATTACTTGGGGGGCATTATACACGGTCTTTTTTATTCTGTTTGCAACCGCATGGTGGCACTGGTTATTTTTACCAGTAGCCTTTTTAATGGCACCTATTCACGGTGTGATTATCAATTGGTTTGCACACATTTATGGCTATACAAATTTTAAGGTGAATGACACCTCAAAAAACCTTTTGCCTTTCGATTTTTTAATGATGGGCGAAGGCTACCATAATAATCACCACACACACAGTAGCAGAGCCAATTTTGGCGTACGTTGGTTCGAGGTAGATATTACCTACTGTATTATGGTCGTTTTAGACAAATTGAGGATTATCAAACTGAAAAAAGCGGCTGTTTAAGGGCTTGCGTAACGTCATTACGAGCTTTTCATTGGAAAAGCGTAGTAATCTCATGAATAGCATCGTCATTGCGAGCACAGCGCGGCAATCTGTTGAATCGTAACGTCATTGCGAGCGCAGCGCGGCAATCTCTTGAATTGGAATACGATTATAAATATCACTTCCGTTCATGAGATTGCCACGTCGCTCCTAACGTCACGCCTCGCAATGACGATACGATTTACTTTTATTCATACTTTACGTCATTACGAGCTTTTCATTAGAAAAGCGTAGTAATCTCATGAATGGAACTGTCATTGCAAGCGCAGCGCGGCAATCTCTCCAACACAACCAATCACTTTCAATAGTAAAACAGCAGCAGACCAAAAAACAATGGAACTTTTCGATGTATAACACCCAGTGTTTATATAAAGGCGCTATATTTATGCTCTCCCTATTATAAAATTATTTTAAAATATTACTCAATTAATTTTAGGTTTTAAGAATAATGGAGTTAATTTTTATTTGATAATTAATGGGTATTTATTTTTTGATGAGTTTGAATTATTTAGATTAAGACATGAGTGAATTTAAAAATATAATAGATTTATTAATAAAGTTTAGAGATGAAAGAGATTGGAAACAGTTTCATAATTCAAAAGATTTAGCACTTGCTATTTCAATTGAAGCAGCAGAATTAAACGAGCTATTTTTATGGAAATCTAATGAGGACGTTGACAAAGAAAGGCTAAAAGAAGAATTAGCTGATATTTTTTCATTTGCTTTACTTTTAGCAGAGAAACATGAATTAGATATTTCTTCTATCATAAAGAATAAAATTAAACTTAATAGCGAAAAATATACTGTTGAAAAATCTAAGGGTTCAGCTAAAAAGTATGATCAACTATGATTGATAAGCAAGCTTTCAAAATTGAAAGACATAATTTTGATATTTTAAGCATTGATTCATTAGATAATCATTATGCTAATAATCTTTGGCCAATCGTATATTTAATAAATGATGATAAAGTAAAAGAACTATATGTCGGAGAGACAACAGATGCTATAAAAAGACTAAAAAGTCATTTAAAGAATAATAAAAAGAATAAACTAACTACTTTTAGACTTATCAGTAGCTCAAAATTCAATAAGTCAGCAGCATTAGATATTGAATCACTTTTAATAAAATATATTTCTGGTGACGGTCAATATAAGTTGTTGAATTTAAACCTTGGAATTGCAAATCATAATTATTATCAAAAAAGTGAGATTTACTGGGATGTATTTAAGAACGTCTGGGATGGATTGCGACGAGAAGGAATTGCAAAACATTCTCTAAGTCACATTGATAATTCTGATTTATTTAAATATTCTCCTTACAAAAGTTTAACTGAAGAGCAAAAGAAGGGGCTCTATTTAATTGTAGATAATTTGTTGAATGAGAATGTTCATAACACTGTAATTGAAGGTGGGGCAGGTACAGGAAAAACAATTTTAGCAATTTTTTTATTTAAATTATTAAATTCTGAAATTACGGATTTTAATTTTAGAGATTTTGGTGATGATGAAATTGAACTGAAATATAAAATTGATAAGCTTAAACAAAAGTATCCAAAACCTAAAATGGCTTTGGTAGTGCCAATGTCTTCATTAAGAACTACATTAAAAAGAGTATTTAAAAATGTAAAAGGATTAAAAGCAAGCATGGTAATTGGTCCAGCAGAGCTTGGTAAATCTCATTTCGATATAGTTATTGTTGATGAATCACATAGATTAAGAAGAAGAGTAAATTTAGGAGCTTATTTTGGATCTTTTGATAAGGTTAATGATAAGCTTAATTTAGATAAGTTTTCTGGAAATGAATTAGATTGGGTTGTCTTACAAAGTTCAAAAGCAATATTGTTTTATGATGAAGGTCAATCGATAAAGCCATCTGATATTTTAAAAGAGGATTTTGATAAACTTAAATTTAAGTTTGATACCAAAATTGAATTTTTACAATCTCAATTTAGAGTAAAAGGAGGAAACTCTTATGTTAAATACGTTGACGATTTACTTAATTGTAATTTAGGGAATATCCAAGAAGTCTATAAAGATAAAAATTATGATTTTACTTTATTTGATAATATAGAATCTTTAATCAGTGAAATTAAATTGAGAAATAAAGAAGTTGGTTTAGCCAGAATGATTGCTGGATATTCTTGGAAGTGGATTTCTAATAAAGATGGTGGTCTTTTAGATATTAAAATTGAAGACACACAACTAAAATGGAATTCAACAAACATTGATTGGGTTAATTCTCCTAATGCAATTGATGAGGTAGGTTGTATTCATACTACTCAAGGATATGATTTGAATTATTCAGGAATTATATTTGGTGAGGAAATTTCATATTCGAAAGAGAGAAATGAAATTATTATAATTGAAGAAAATTATTATGATGCAAATGGAAAACAATCTATTAGAAAACCAAGTGAATTAAAAGATTTCATTATTAATATTTATAAAACTATTTTATTAAGAGGCATAAAAGGAACATATGTTTATGCATGTGACAAAGATTTAAGAGACTATTTATCAACTTATATTTTACCTCATGAATCAACTTCAATTATGAATGAAACGATTCATTTAAAAATAGAAAATGATCAATTTGAGAATAGTGTGCCGTTCTATAACATTCATGCAGCAGCAGGGAATTTTAGTGAGCTTCAAACAATAGATGATAATAAATGGATTGAGTTACCAGAATATGTTCGTTTTGCAAAAGATTATTTTGCTTGTAAAGTTGTTGGAGAATCAATGAACAAAATTATACCTAATAATTCTATTTGCTTATTTAAAAAATATCGTGGAGGTTCAAGAAATGGAAGAATAGTTTTAGCTAAATCAACAGGAATTCAAGATAGAGATTTTGGCTCAGGATACACAGTAAAAGAATACTCTAGTACTAAAGACGTGAATGAAGAAACTTGGTCACATACATCAATTATTTTGAAACCTAAATCTTTAGACGATTCTTATGAACAGATAATGTTAGACTATGATACATTGGAAGATTTTGAAATAATTGGTGTTTTTGAAATGGTTTTAATTTAGAATAAAATCAACTAATATTCTAAGTTAAAAAAAAAACATAGTTAAATTGGATTAGATCCAATATAGATTGTGCTAAAAAAACATCCCAAAGTATTAATACATAATGTTGTTTCTCATTTTTCTCAGGAATATCAAATTGAGCTAAATGCAAATAAGAATCTTGAGTTTTCTGAAAGACATATTGATTTATATCGTAATGAGGATAAAATCAACATTTCTGCAAAACTAGTTAAAAAATGTTATAGAAAATTCTAGAAAGAATAATATCTAATTAACTAGGAATGGTCAACAAACCTTAAATTTTTTTTATTAGATGGTTCTCCAACAAATGGATGGATCAAATGGAAAGATAAAGATGGTAAAACCTTAAATGAGCTGAAAAGGAAATAACTTATTTGTCTTTCATAATCCCTTCCAGGCTATAAAAATCAAAACTTACACTAAGTTTAATAATTTCAATTTATTTCAAGCATAAAGAAGAAACCAAAGACAGCCACAACTAAGAACAAATCACAGCTATAGACCAATACTTAGGCGGCATAAAAAAACCATCACTACCCCAAATAAGAGCTTTAAAGCCTTGACTAATTACAACACAAAAATAAATACTGCTTAAACGAACCAGCAATCAAACCTTTTACTATATTTAATCTATAAATTAAAAGAATAATCTAAATACATAAAGTCATGGCAAAATCACAAGATTCTAAAAAAAATGTAAAAAAAGAGCCAACAAAAACGGCTAAGGAAAAAAAAGCAGAAAAAATAGCTAAAAAGTCAAGTAGACAATAATCGCTTAAGACAACACTAGTAAAACCACTTTATTCACAAACCATTTGTGAATGGAGTGGTTTTTTTGTTTTCAGCTGGTTTATTACCCTATAAAAAAAAGAGTTCAAGCCATATGTTGATTTTTACTACCTTTAGTATTATAATCCATTCCAGACTATGAAAACCAAACTCATAATACTAAGTGTCATACTTGCAACCTGTTTCTCCTGTAAAGAAGAAACCAAAGACACCTACCTGTACGAAGAAACCACAACGGCAGAAACCTATTTGGAACCACAGGAAGACGATCAGTTTTTAGGCGGGATAAAAATGATCCCCATCACCACCCCAAAAGGAACGTTTAAAGTCTGGACCAAACGTGTGGGCAACAACCCCACCATGAAAGTTTTGTTATTACATGGCGGACCAGGCATGACCCACGAGATTTACGAGTGTTTTGATGGGTACTTC
Source organism: Lacinutrix sp. Hel_I_90 (assembly GCF_000934685.1). Classification (NCBI taxonomy): domain Bacteria; kingdom Pseudomonadati; phylum Bacteroidota; class Flavobacteriia; order Flavobacteriales; family Flavobacteriaceae; genus Lacinutrix; species Lacinutrix sp. Hel_I_90. The sequence continues at coordinate 80,427 of NZ_JYNQ01000001.1, forward strand.
CCGCAGGAAACTATAGAATATTATTACTACGACCAATTGGGGTCTTATTACAGCGACCAACCCAAAGACTTATCGCTTTGGGATCTCGACCGTTTTGTTGAGGAAGTAGAACAAGTACGCATCGCTTTAGGTTTAGATAAAGATAATTTCTATCTCTACGGGCAAAGTTGGGGCGGAATTTTAGGCTTGCAATATGCTTTAAAATATCAGGAGCATTTAAAAGGCTTGATTATTTCTAATATGGTGGCGTCTATACCAGAATACCAGGAGTATAGCGATACCGTATTAGCACCAAAAATGAACCCAGAGGTGTTAGCCGAGATTTTAGAATACGAAGCCGCAGAAGCGTATAGCGACCCAAAGTATCTGGAGCTCATCGTTAATAACTATTACACAGAACATGTGATTAGAATGCCTGTAGAACAATGGCCAGAACCTGTTAACCGTGCGTTTAAACACCTCAATCCAGAAGTGTATGTCACTATGCAAGGGCCAAGTGAATTCGGTATTAAAGGGGATGCAACACTCAAAAACTGGGATGTTAAAGACCGACTGAAAGAAATTACGGTACCAACTTTAACTATTGGAGCAACATATGACACGATGAACCCAAAACATATGGAATGGATGTCTACCGAGGTGCAACAGGGGCGCTTTTTACTCTGTCCAAACGGGAGTCATTTATCACAGTTTGATGACCAGAAGGTGTTTTTTAAAGGGTTAATCTCCTTTATAAAGGATGTGGATGCTGGACGTTTTGGGAAGTCATAATCGTATCGTCATTACGAGGAACGACGGTAGGAGTGACGTGGTAATCTGTTGAAGCAGGAGTTGTTTTATAATCGTATCTCAATTCAAGAGATTGCCACGCTGCGCTCGCAATGACGATACGATTCAAGAGATTGCCGCGCTGCGCTCGCAATGACGTTAGGTTTTATAAAAGTATAATCGTATCGTCATTACGAGGAGCGACGTAAGGAGTGACGTGGTAATCTTATGAACAGAAGTAATAATTATAATCGTATTCCAGTTCAAGAGATTGCCACGACCAAAGGTCTCGCAATGGCGGTTACATTCAAGAGATTGCCACGCTACGCTCGCAAAGACGAAAACATAAAAAACAATGAAGACCGCTCACGTGTATTTTATGGCAAATAAAAACAATACCACCATTTATGTTGGCGTGTCTTCGCATTTAGTAAAAAGAGTGTATCAGCATAAAAACAAAATATATAAAGGGTTTACCTCTAGATACAACTGCGATAAATTAGTTTATTTCGAAGCCTATGATTCTATAGTAAAAGCTATAGCTAGAGAAAAACAAATTAAGAAAGGGAATCGGAAAAATAAAGAGAAACTCATTGCAACAATGAATCCTGAATGGAACGATTTATCTGATGGTTGGTTGTTTAATTTTGATTCATAATCGTATCGTCATTACGAGGAGCGACGTAAGGAGTGACGTGGTAATCTCATGAATAGGAAAGCCTAACTACAAACAGATTGCCGCGCTGCGCTCGCAATGACGATACGATTCAAGAGATTATTCACGCATAATAATGTATTAAATCGGAGTTCATGAATGCTACGCTACGCTCGCAATGGCGATACGATTCAAGAGATTTAAGCACATCGGTTTAAAAACAAGTAGAACTACGTATTGCTTTGTATTAACTTTATTCGGAACTTGAGCATGATAAGATAACCAAAACATGTGTTTTAATAAAAGCTATTATGAATGAATCCAAGATTAAATCACCAGGGGTCTACATCGATGAAGTTAACGCGTTCCCAAACACAGTCGTTCCAGTACCCACAGCGGTTCCAGCGTTTATAGGCTACACCCCACAGGCCGTCTATGAAGGGAAATCCTATACCAATATCCCGATGAAAATCACGTCGTTTGCTGAATTTCAGGCGATTTACTGTTATCCAGAGCCACCAGCACCTGCAAATCCTATAAAACAATACAGTCCAGCGTATTATTTGGTGACTCAGACTAAACAACCAGACCAAGGGGATCACTTACTTATCGATAACACCTATTATAGCATCGTTCCAGATCCTGATACCATTTACTACCTGTACAACAGTATCAGGCTGTTTTATGAGAATGGTGGCGGAGACGCTTATATCGTTTCTGTTGGAAGTTATGGTGCTCCTTCAAAACAACCCATGGCTATTGGCGAACAGATTATTAATGCCAATGTTACCTTAAAGGAGTTACAAACCGGTTTAGCCCTCCTAAAGAACGAGGAGGAACCCACCATGTACATTTGTCCCGAAGCCACCTTATTGTCCATGGATGATAATGGCAGGTTAATGCAGCGCATGTTACTTCAAAATAAAGAACTACAAACCGCCATTAGCATTTTTGACATTATAGGAGCGGATGATCCAGACCCTATACTATACACGCAAGACATTGAAGCCTTCAGAAACCAAACCGGCACTTTGGGCCTCGATTACGGCACGGCATACTATCCGTTTATAGGCACAACGCTTATGCAGTCGTCAGACATCGATTACACGACTATTTTTGGAGGTGATCTAACGAAGCTGCAAGCCGTTTTAAGTCCGCCAGCGCATCCAGACACCACGGTAAATACTATTATAGAGAATATAAAGACCAACGGCATGACGACGGTACAGTATAATAATGCCTTAATGAGGGCGAGTAAGACCTATAGCACCATTATTAAACACGTACTCGCCGTGGCTAATATATTACCACCTAGTGGCGCCATAGCTGGTGTGATAACTACTACGGATAATCAAGTGGGACCATGGCAGGCACCAGCGAACACCACTATTGTTGGTGCTGTTAGTTTACCTATTAAATTATCAGAACAGCAACAAGTAGGATTAAATAGGGACGCCGTTTCAGGAAAATCAATTAATGCCATACGTTATTTCAACGGTTTAGGCATCTTAATTTGGGGTGCCCGTACTTTAGATGGGAATAGTTTAGATTGGAAATATTTATCTGTAAGAAGAACACTCATTTTTTTAGGACAATCCTGTAAACTGGCGGCTCGTGCTTATGTGTTTGCACCGAATGATAAAAACACATGGGAAGGGGTAAAAGCCATGATCGCAAGTTTTTTAACGGCGATATGGCAACAAGGCGGCTTATTAGGAGCAACAGCATCTGAGGCCTTTGCTGTAGATTGTGGCTTGGGGACGACCATGACTTCAGAAGATATTTTAAAAGGGGTGATGATTGTGAGCATTAAAGTCGCAGTGGTACATCCAGCAGAATTTATAGCCATCACCTTCCAGCAGGAGATGCCAACATCAAGTTAAACGAATTAAAAAGAAAAAGTATGACTACAGAAAATGAAAATACCGACGGCGCCACATGGCCCATGCCAAAATTTAGATTTGAAGTCAATTTTGGAGAGGGTCTCAATAACGTTGCCTTTCAGGAGGTTTCTGGGATGGATGTCGAAAATCAAATCATTGAATACCGAAAAAGTAATAGTCCATTATTCTCGACTGAAAAAATGCCTGGTATTGCAAAATATGGCAACATTACCATGAAACGCGGTGTTTTTGTTAATGATAACAGCTTTTGGGATTGGTATAATGACATAGCCATGAACACCATTAAGAGGCGCACAGTACTTATTAAGTTACTAGATGAAGGTGGCAAGGTCACCATGCAATGGGAACTCAAAAATGCCTGGCCGACTAAAATAACCAGTACCGATTTAAAATCTGATGGTAATGAAGTGGCTGTTGATACGCTTGAAATTGCTCACGAACAGCTCATTATTATTAATTGTAGTTAGGCGTTTTTAAGAGCGGTTCCTTAGGTTAGAATAACGCATTTAGTACGGTGCTTCCACTTCAGAATCATTTAAGGTTTTTAAATAGGCAATAATCGCTTTTTGCTCTGTTTCAGAAAGGTTTAATTCATTAAAAGGAAGGGTTTGGTGTTCCAAATCAAAACCCATACCACCGCCGCCGCCAAGGTTATAAAAGTTGAGTACTTCTTCTAAAGTATTATAAACCCCGTTGTGCATATAGGGCGCTGTTAATGCTACGTTTCTAAGCGTAGGTGTTTTAAACATGCCTTTGTGTAGTGGTTCATTAAATTTCCAATAAAATCCTAAATCGTCATCCAATATTTTGTTATCAGCAGTTTCAGGAACACCAATCACTTCTTTTTCTGTTTCACTAAAAAAAGGCGGGACGGTTCCGTTGGTTAATGGCATAAAATGACAAGTAGCGCACAAGGCCTTTCCCATAAATAAATTTAAGCCTAATTTTTCTTCTTGAGTAAAGGTGTTTTCTTCCCCTCTAATATTTCTATCAAATTTGGAGTTAAAGCCATTTAACGTAAAAATATAAGATGAAATCGCTTTTATTAGCGCTGTATTATTTGATGGTGTTTTTCCGAAGGCCGATTCAAATTCTGAAACATAAGTGGGATCTTCTAAAATAGCCTCTGAAAATTCATGCACGTTACTAGCAAATTCTTTGTCGTTTGTAAATACAGATGAAATCTGATCGATGATACTTTCTGAGCGACCATCTGAAAAAAACGATCGCTGAAACGCACTGTTAATTAAGGTTGGCGTATTACGTTCTAATTTGTTACCTGTATTGTCTAGATTTAAGGTCATGCCGTCAGCATAGGCTTTTTCAGGAATATGGCAGGTTGCACAAGCCATACTATTATTAGCAGAAAGTCTCTTATCGAAAAAGAGTTTTTTTCCTAAAGTGATTTGCTTTTGGGTTGGATTTAGATTTGTAGCAGGCGTAAAGTAAGCGATATTGAAACTGTCATCTTCAAAAAAAGTAGGGGCTTCAAAATTAAAAGGTTCGGTATTTATGGATTCCCATACATTAGCCTCTTTTCTAATCGCTACCCAATACCGTGTTATTGGATTCATATAATCACGAATAAAAGTAAAGCGGTCAAACGTATTAAAATCGGTATGATGCTCCAAATAGGTGTTGGCTTTTAAGACACTTTTTTTAAAGTTATTATCTAATTCCTTATTGTTTGTTTTAATGAGATTCCCAATAGAATTTTCATAGATAAGGACTAAACTTTGCAATGAGATTTTAGATTCTTGAAGGCCTAAGTGACTTATAGGGCTATCAAAACCCGAAATTCCTAAGCTTATTATTCTAAGTAATTGTTGATGAGTGGCAATAAAAAAGCGCTGTGGATTAAGCGTTCTTTTTTCTATATTACTTTTCAGTACGGTAAACAGGCCTCTTGTAACATAGAGTTCCTGTTCAAAATCGGCTAGAGGCGTTTCTTGTTCGTAAAGGCTTTCTTCAATTTTTTGTAAACCCACAGGGTTTAAAATTTTACCGGTATCCTCTTTATAAACTGGTAATGCTGGGCCATTAGCTCTATGGCCTACTTCGGGGTTTAAATAGGAAGCATAAGGTTCTGCCTTTTTAAAAGCTTCACGCGATAACTTAAAATAACGTTTAGAATTTTTACCATTCATGCCTTCACGCTTTAAGCTGTCTAGATAGGTAATCGCATTATTAATGTTCTCTAAATAATAATTTTGAGCAAAAGACCAATTTATTACAGGTTCTGTTTTTTGGGTGTCACTTTTACAAGATGACATAACCAGTGCCGTATAGACTAATAATATAAGGATTATGGGTGCTTTCATATATTTAATTGCTAATAAATAAAATGAATCTCCACGTCACATGAAGATTCATTTTTAGATATATTTTTTTAATTTATCTTGGTAATCCTTGAAGTAATATGATTTGTCCGCCTTGATTGTGAGGCTGATTTGCAGATGCAAATTCGTCGCTTTTCCAGTAATGTGGTTGCAAGTTTAACATAAAAGTATCTGGTTGCCCTAACTTATCTGACACGTCAATTAATGCTCCAAATTCTCCAGAAAAGGCAGTGCTTCCCGTTGGATTTAAATTGCTCTCTATTTTAAGGTCTAATACAACGGCTGCACCGTTTCCATCTAAGTCTGTTTGATAGATTTGAGCAGCATGACCGCGACTAAAAGAGTTTGGATCTTCTTGTATATAAATATAGTTTTCTGTTACGCAAATATTATCAGGACTTTGCAGTGCCGCTAAGTTTCCATCCATATTATTCGTGTCTGTATTACCACTAACTATTTGCTTTAATGTGCCTTCTAATGGATTCGTTGGATTTAATACTAACTTATAAATAGTTCCCCAGTCGTTGTATGTACCTTGGCCTGGACCGCGACCAGTGACTGCAAAAAATACGTTTCTTGCATTGGCATCGCTCCCTTTTTGGTAATCAACATCTTCTACACGCATAAACTGAGAAGCAAAAACGTTTGTACATGCTGTTTCCATTTCATTTTTAGTTAAACTACTGCCATTAATAATCTCAACAAACTCTACGTCATACGAAGCTCCGAAGTCCAAACTACTTTCATTATAAACAGTATTAGCCGTTACACTTTGTGCCCCGTTAGTACCATTTGAGATTTGTTTAAATCTTAAAACATAGATTTTACCATTGTTTAAATCTGCATCACCATTTTCTGATAAATACATGGTAACTTGACCTTCAGAGCCACTAGAATCATCATCACCACCAATAATTACCGTTTTTCCTGAATAAGCATCTTTAGGTAAAGGCACTGCATTCTCCCATGAAAATTCACCTAAAGCATCTAAGCCAAAATCAGCTGTTGGCGTAGGCGTTGTTACCCAAGGGTCAATAGCTTTTACGTCGTAAGCTATGCTTTCTGACGCCGATAAAAAGAAATCTTGAGAGCCCCCATGAATGGCAGCTTCCCACATCGTTCCCGAACATTGTCTTGCAAAATCAGCAACTCCAGCATTAAGTAACCACTCGCCTTTAATTGGGTTCATGTTTTCATCAAAACGAATTCTGGAAACACTATAATCATCTTCAGCATTAACAATATAGATGTATTCATTTCCGTCTTTTAATAATCCAGCGCCGTCTTGAGCACCAACCAAACGGAAACCGTTTGAGAGCACATCAGTAGAACTAATTAAAGAGTAAGCATTTACATTACTAAAACTTGGGTGAATGTTTACTAAGGGGTTTAACAATGATTTGTTAGAAAATAATAAAGGAGAAGGTGTAAAATCTTCACCATCTTCACCATCGATTCCATTTTGTCCATCGGCTCCATCTTGTCCGCTAAGACCATCTTTGCCATCCTCACATGATAGGGCAAGAAACCCTATTGCGCAAAAGAGGGTAAATAATAATAAAAGTTGTTTTAAAGTTTTCATCGTTTTGTTTTGGTTATTAGATTAATTTTTTCCAAAATTAGTCTTAGAAGCTTTAAACGATGTTAATAAAAAATGATGCTTATTTTAAAAAAAGCTTACGCTAGTGTTACCAAGTTAATTAATTGTAAAATTTGAGTATGTGATGTAAATAGCGCATTTAAATTCAATATTTTATAAGGCATTTGTGAGTCTTAAAACCGTATTGTAAAGACTTAGTGCGCTACGAATAATGATGGTGTTTTCTGGTTTTTACTTCTAAATTCAGCATTCTTAAAAGAAGGCTTTCGAAATATATTATGCTGTAGCCGCAGCAGTCTGTCTTCTAACATAAATAAAAACCATTAGAGACAATAATCCGAAAAAAGAAAAGCCCATAAATAAAGGCAACACTGACGTCTTTACATAGCTTCCTATAAAATTAGCAATCGGTACAGCCATGACGGTAGAAATAAAACCATTAATGGCAGAACCCATACCTGCAATATGACCTAAAGGTTCCATAGCTAAAGCGCGTAAATTTCCAAAGAGCAAACCAACGGCAAAAAACTGAAGCATAAAGAAACCTACCAACACATAAATACTGGGGTTGTTTCCATTAAAAAAGACAATAACAAATAACAATGAAATCGAGAAATAGGCAATGGTTGCTATATAAGCAATTTGCATGGAACCAAACCTCATGACCAAACGACTGTTCATAAACGTAGAGGAACCAACCGCAATGGCAGAACTGGCAAAGAAATAGGGGAACAACTCCCCTAATCCATATTGGTCTTGAAAAACTTGTTGCGAAGTACTTAAATACACCATAAAAGAACCCGTAATAAAACCTGAAACTAAAGTAAAAGCAACAGACTGCTTATACTTAAAAAATTCTCTGGCACTAATAACATAGCGTTTTAAGGAAAATTTAGTTTGATATTCTTTGTGAAGTGTTTCGGGTTGGCGTCTCCAAAACCAAATAATCACTAATAGACCAACAATAACATTCACATTAAAAATTGCTTTCCAATTGGCGACCTGTAATAAAAACTGTCCTAAAGTGGGGGCAACGACAGGGATGAGAATAAAGAACATGACCACAATCGATAAAATTTTTGCCATATGATCACCGCTGTAACTATCGCGAATCATAGCAATAGCTATGGTGCGTGGAGAGGATAAGCCAACACCTTGAAAAATACGCCCAATAATCATCATTTCGAAACTCTTAGTGGTCACACAAATAAAGCTAGCCACCATAAAAACACCAAAACCAAAATACACCATTGGTTTTCGTCCGAAATTGTCTGATAACGGACCAAAAATAAGCTGACCAAAACCTAGACCCAAAAAGATCATGGTAATCAATAACTGATTATTTGCAGGATCTGTAACACCAATATGGTCACCAATCTCGGGTAACGCAGGTAATAGTGCATCTATAGATAAGGCAACTAGTGACATAAGTGCTGCCATTAAAGCAACAAACTCGGCTTTTACAGGTTGGTTTTGCATGCTGCAAAAATAGTCTAAAAGACATCAAAAAAAGAGCAATCGCTTGAATTAACAAAACATTGACTTTTGGGATAAAATTTGAGCGGTTTCAAACGTATCTTTGCAATTCAAAATTTAAGTTATGCAGCATCTTAAAACTTCAGATAAAAAAAATAAAGAAAAACCAAAAGTGACCTTAAAACAGGCCTTTAAAACAATCATCTGGCCACGACGAAAGCTCGTTTTTATTGGTTTGATATTAATTGTGATTCGTAGCTTATCTGGTTTGGTATTACCATGGCAGAGTAAAGTGTTATTAGACGATGTCGTACCAAGTGGTACTACCGATAAATTATGGACACTCATCGTAATCGTTATTGTTGCGATTACTGTTCAGGCAGTGACTTCTTTTTTACTCACAAAAATATTAAGCGTTCAGGCACAGTATTTAATTTCAGAGTTGCGCGCACAAGTACAAAAGAAAGTCTTATCGTTACCCATTAGCTTTTTCGATAATACAAAATCTGGTGCTTTAGTATCACGAATTATGAGTGATGTCGAAGGGGTAAGAAACTTAATTGGTACCGGTTTGGTACAATTGGTTGGTGGCTCATTTACGGCCATCGTCTCTTTAATTATTTTGATAAAACTAAATGCCTGGATGACACTTTTTGTGTTTGTTCCTTTATCTATCTTCGGAATTATTGCCTTAAAAGCTTTCAAATATATTCGCCCTATTTTTAGAACGCGAGGCAAAATAAATGCTGAGGTTACTGGCCGTTTAACCGAAACGCTCGCTGGTGTTCGGGTGATCAAAGCTTTTAATGCTGAAGAACAAGAAAATAAGATTTTTGAAAAAGGGGTAGATAGACTCTATCAAAATGTAAAAAAGAGTTTAACAGCGACGGCTTTAATGACCAGTTCTTCAACTTTTTTAATAGGAGTCGCCACTACTGGAATCATGGGTATTGGTGGTTATTATATGATGATAGGGGAGATGACTACAGGAGATTTTCTGTTCTTTACTTTGGTCTTAGGCTTTATGATAGCACCTATTGTACAAATGAGTAATATAGGCAGTCAGTTAACAGAAGCTTTAGCGGGTTTAGACCGTACCGAAGAGTTAATGAATATGGCTGCCGAAGAAGACGATACCAACAGAACGATTCAGCTTAAAACATTAAAAGGCGACATCGCCTTTAAGGATGTGTCTTTTGAATATGAAGTTGGAAAACCCGTATTACATAATATTGATTTTGAAGCGACATCGGGTTCGGTGATTGCTTTAGTAGGAAGTTCGGGCTCTGGAAAATCGACTATTGCAGGATTATCTGCGACATTTTTAAATCCTAAATCTGGAAAAATTACCATTGATGGTGAAGATTTATCAAAGGTTAAACTGAAAAGTTTTAGAAAGCATTTAGGGGTTGTTTTACAGGATGAATTTTTATTTGAAGGCACGATTAGAGAGAACATTATGTTCCCGCGACCTAATGCTTCTGAAGACCAATTACAGGCTGCAGTAAAAGCGGCATACGTTAATGAATTTACAGATCGTTTTGAGGATGGATTAGAAACCTTAATAGGAGAAAGAGGCGTAAAATTATCTGGCGGACAGCGCCAGCGTATTGCGATTGCAAGAGCGATTTTAGCCGATCCGAAAATTATTATTTTAGATGAAGCCACTTCAAATTTAGACACTGAAAGTGAAGCCTTGATCCAGAAAAGTTTATCCGAATTAACCAAAAACAGAACGACCATCGTAATCGCGCACCGTTTGAGTACCATTCGCAAAGCAGATCAGATTTTAGTGATTGAAAATGGAAGGATTGTTGAACGCGGGAATCATGACGCGCTGATTGCGTCAGAAGGGCGCTATTTTGACTTATATACGTATCAGGCAAAAATTTAATTTTACAAGTTACTTATGATTATTAATACGTTAATAAAGCTGTTCAAGAGAGATTTAGCAAAGCTTAAAGAGGAAATCGAGTTATATAACGACGAGGCTAATTTGTGGCGCGTTACACAAGGCATATCTAATGCTTCTGGTAATCTTTGTTTGCATATTGTGGGGAACCTCAATCATTTTATTGGTGCCGAATTTGGTAATACGGGTTACGTAAGACAACGCGACTTAGAGTTTTCATTAAAACAGGTTCCAAGAGCTGAATTATTGCAACAAGTCGATCAAACGATTCATGTCGTTGAAAACACTTTAATAAAATTAACAGCAGAAGATTTACAAAAAGACTACCGACGTCGCGCAGATGAAGATGCCATGACTACCGCGTATTTTTTAGTGCATTTAACCATGCACCTGTCTTATCATTTAGGACAAATAAATTACCACAGACGCCTATTAGATTTAGACTAAAAAATTTACAATTTGATAACCGTACAATAAGATTACAGTAACCCATCATACTAAAAATAAAGGTCTCTTTGCTGAAAAAACAATGGAGTTATTTTTAGTCGCCTTTGGGGCCTTATTTTCGATTATGAATCCTTTAGGAACAGTCCCTGTTTTTGTAGGATTAACAAAAGAACACAGTAAAAAAGAACGTGCAATCACTGCTTTTTGGACGGCCATAGATGTACTCATCATATTACTGTTATCTTTTTTTGCAGGAAATTATATCCTGTCTTTTTTTGGGATTAGTTTGAATGCCTTAAAAATAGCAGGAGGTTTAATTATCGCTTCTTCCGGTTTTGCCTTGTTAACAGGTAAATTTAGAGAGCATAAAGGGATGAAATTACAAAGGGTACAAGACGATATTCATTCCCGAGATGCCATTTCGTTAACCCCCTTAGCCATCCCTATGTTAGCTGGTCCTGGAACTATTTCTTTGCTTATTACCTATAATCAAGACTATCCACGTTCTGAAGATATTTTAATCATTGTTGGCGCATTGGTATTAGCAGCACTTAGCATTTATTTAGTACTAAAAAGCGCCCATTTTATTGTGAAATTTTTAGGCGCCTCTGGTATAAATGCCTTGTCTAGAATTATTGGTTTTATTGTTATCGCGATTGGTGTTGAGTATATTATCACATCAGTGGTTGATATTATAGCAAAGATGACATTTTAAAAACAAAAAGCCACTCAATTTTGAGTGGCTTTAATTTTATAAGGGGATATTTCCATGTTTTCGTTTTGGTGTATTCACAACTTTGTTTTCCAGCATCGAAAAGGCTTTAATTAGTTTTCTTCGCGTCTCTTGTGGTAAGATGACTTCATCAATAAAACCACGTTCTGAAGCACTGTAAGGATTTGCAAATAGCTTGGCATATTCGGCTTCTTTTTCTTGCCACTTTTCTTCAGGATTATCGGCCGATTTGATTTCATTTTTAAAAATAATTTCAGCCGCGCCTTTTGCGCCCATCACCGCAATTTCGGCACTAGGCCAAGCAAAATTCATGTCTGCCCCAATGTGCTTAGAGTTCATCACATCGTAAGCGCCACCATAAGCCTTACGGGTTATGACGGTAACACGCGGTACTGTGGCTTCGCTAAAGGCATATAAAAGTTTTGCTCCGTTAACAATAATACCGTTCCATTCTTGATCGGTTCCTGGTAGGAACCCTGGAACATCTTCTAAAACCAATAAAGGAATATTAAAAGCATCACAAAACCTTACAAATCTAGCAGCTTTTTTAGAACTGTTTACATCTAAAACACCTGCTAAAAACTGCGGTTGATTCGCAACAATACCAATACTTCTTCCTCCAAGTCGCGCAAAGCCAACAATGATGTTTTCGGCATAATCTTTATGGATTTCGTAAAAAGAGTCTGCATCAATAATACCGCTAATGACACTATGCATATCATAGGGTTTATTAGCATTGTCTGGAATGATGTTAGATAAGCTCTCTCTAATTTCATCTTTTAATTCAAAAGGAAGTAGGGCAGGTGTCTCTGTGTTATTTTGTGGTAAATAGCTTAGTAGTTTTTTTATAGCTTCTAAACATTCAATGTCATTAGCAGAGGTTTTGTGCGTCACACCAGATTTTGTAGCATGAGTGCTGGCACCACCAAGTTCTTCAGAGGTTACTGTTTCATTAGTGACTGTTTTAACAACGTTGGGACCTGTTACAAACATATAACTGGTGTCTTCAACCATTAATGTAAAATCTGTCATTGCGGGCGAATACACGGCGCCACCAGCACAGGGTCCCATAATGGCAGAGATTTGCGGAATGACGCCTGAAGCTTGTACGTTTTTATAGAATATATCTGCATAACCACCCAATGAGCGTACCCCTTCTTGAATACGGGCACCTCCAGAATCGTTAAGTCCAATAATAGGAGCTCCAACTTTTACGGCTAAATCCATAATCTTACAGATTTTTTCGGCGTGGGTTTCAGATAAAGAACCACCAAAAACGGTAAAATCTTGAGCAAATACATAAATGAGTCGACCGTTTACGGTACCGTAGCCTGTAACTACACCATCACCAAAAAACTGCTGATTTTCCATTCCGAAATCTTTAGTTCTATGGGTTACTAAAGCACCTATTTCTTCAAAAGAACCTTCGTCTAAAAGGTAGTTAACACGTTCGCGCGCGGTTAATTTCTTTTTTTCGTGTTGTTTGTTTATTCTATCCTGTCCACCACCTAAATAGGCTTGTGATAATTTTTCGTTTAAATCTTTTATTTTAGAATCCATGATTGTCTAGTTTGGTAAACGTAATAGTTTTTGGTCTTCAATATATTGTTTCACAGCGACTAGCGCTGCTATTTTTGCCTCTTCTTCTTGCTTTTCTTTTAGAGCTTCAGGAGAATAGTATTGTTTTACAAAATGCGTATTGAAATTTCCTGAACGAAAGGCCTCGTGTTCAAAAACAAAGCTTCCGAAAGGTAACGTGGTTTCAACCCCTTCAATCTTATAATCATTAATGGCTTTTAGCATGAGTTGAATCGCTTCATTCCTTGTTTTTCCATAAGTGATTAATTTTGAAAGCATAGGATCGTAATATATAGGAATATCCATCCCTTCTTCAAAACCGTTATCGACGCGAATGTTGTCACCCACAGGCAATTTATAAACGTCTAAACGGCCTACACTTGGCAAAAAGTCGTTTAAAGGATCTTCAGCATAAACACGTAATTCTAAAGCGTGCCCATTAATTTTTAAATCTTCTTGTTTTAAAGGCAGTACTTCGCCGCGGGCCACACGAATTTGAAGTTCGACTATATCTGTTCCAGAAATTAATTCTGTCACGGGGTGCTCCACTTGTAATCGGGTGTTCATTTCCAGAAAATAGAAATTATGAGCATCGTCTAAAAGAAATTCAACCGTTCCAGCACCTACATAATCACAAGCTTGCGCTACTTTTATAGCCGCTTCACCCATTTTATTCCGTAATTCCGGAGTTAAGACAGACGAAGGCGCTTCTTCAACTACTTTTTGATGACGACGCTGGATACTGCATTCTCTTTCAAAAAGATGAATAACATTACCATGCGTATCTGCCATGACTTGAATTTCTATGTGACGCGGAGAGGCTACATATTTTTCAATAAAAACAGAACCATCACCAAAAGCGTTTACAGCTTCACTGATTGCTCTTTGCATTTGTGATTCAAAATCGGCTTCCTTTTCAACAACACGCATGCCTTTTCCACCACCCCCAGCAGAGGCTTTGATGAGTATTGGGAAACCTATCTTTGCTGCAATAGTTTTTGCTTCAGCAATATCTGTAATCGCTTCTTCGGTTCCCGGAACCATAGGAATATTATAGGCTTTAACCGCTTCTTTAGCCGCTAATTTGCTTCCCATAATTTTTATGGCTTTAGACTTAGGGCCAATAAAAATCATATTGTTTTGTTCTACTTTTTCAGCAAATTCTGCATTTTCACTTAAGAAACCATAACCTGGATGAATAGCATCTACGTTTAACTGTTTTGCAACTTCTATTATTCTATCTCCTAATAAATAGGATTGATTTGAGGGGGCTTCACCAATTAAAACCGCTTCATCTGCATATTTAACGTGTGGTGCGTTTCTATCAATAGTAGAATAAACAGCAACTGTTTTAATGCCCATTTTTTTTGCAGTTCGCATCACACGAATGGCAATTTCTCCTCTATTTGCAACTAATAACTTTTTCATTCTATTCAAATTCTATTAATAATTGACCTTTATCTACCGCTTCTCCTTTGGCTACAGTAATAGCTTTAATAATGCCATCTCTAGGCGATAGGATACTATTTTCCATTTTCATAGCTTCAAGGATTAATAAAGGTTGGTTTTCTTCAATAGTGTCACCTACAGAAACACTAATATCTAAAATTAAGCCAGGCATTGGTGCTTTTATAGCATTGATTAGTTTTGATGCGCCAACTGCAAACCCCATAGCTTTTATTAGCACATCTAATGCATCTGAAATGACTACGTAATACGTGTTGTTGTTCACCGCTACGGTATATGTTTTGCTATGGAAATTGGCTTCAGTAATTTCTGCTTGAAACGGACTATTGTTTTGCAGAATATGGCTTTTAGAGTCTGATACTTTTATGGCATTCAAGTTAGAAACCTGTGCTTCGGTTATCTCAAACTCAGTTAAATCATTGACTTTAACTTTATAACTATTGGTCATACGTATTTTTTTGAAGTGTAAATATAATTATTATACCAAGTGGATTTAGATAATGGCATACTTATAATTTTGTAAAAAAAGCTAAGGGACTTTAAAATGGGAAGCCAGTTGATGTCTTTGTATGGCCTTTCGAGATAAGAAAACACCAATAAATAAAGAGATAAAAGCACCAATCCAAATACCAGGAATAAAATCGATAAATAAAAAGAAATCATAAGTGCCATGAAAAAGAATAGCGAGTAACAAACCGGCGAGATTGAGCTTTATTCTGTTTTTTGAGAACTTCGCTTTTCCCATAAAATAGCCCATTAAAATTCCAAAAGTAGCATGGGCAGGTACGGCAGTAAACGCTCTTAGTAAGGCTGTAGTTGGCCCACTTTCTAACACATAGAAAATATTTTCTGTAGCAGCGAAACCCATAGAAACCATCACGGCATATACGATACCATCAAAAGGTTCGTTAAATGCCACTCTGCGCTGTGCAAACAATAAAATGATGAGATATTTACTTAACTCTTCGCTAAAACCAACGACGAAAAAAGCTTGAACAAATTGTTGCATGACACTTAAACCATTGGTTAAAGGTGCTAATACATTAAAAACACTGTAGAGTAGGGTTGTGATAATGATACTTACTATTGCACCTAAAAGAAAAGAAACTAAGAGCAAACCCATAGGTTCTTTTTCGTATTTATCTTTTAAATAAATGTAAACGATAACTATAAAAATAGGTGCAAGCGCAAAGACAATTAAATCCATAAAACGAAAGTATGAAAATAAAAAGAACCCTCCGAATTTCCTTTTCGGAAATCACAGCACCTTTTTTAAAAGGTAGGAGTAGACCGATTAAAGTTTATTGCTTAATGACTATATATATTATTAAATTCAACTATTTTAAAAATGGAAATTAAACAAATACAACAAAATTATTCAATCGAGTTATCAAGTCTGAGTGAACAGCTCTCCTCTTTTTTTAAAGCCAAGAATGAATTCAGATTTTCCTTAAAAAAGCTGAAGAAAGAGGAGTTAAAATTACGCTATTATTTTCTGAATACTCGCCAATACAAACTCATAATATTTACTGTTAGATGTCACAAAATGCCCATTAGTTTCTGAGTGTTTCAGTAAATCTTTAAAGGTTTCAATGGAAACTAATTTTAAAGCTTCCACTTCTTCGGTCTGAAGTATGAGTTGGCTGATATCGACTTTTAATTCAGTGATGTAGGTGTTGTGAAATTCATTGTCAATAATGCCATTGGGATAGGTTTGAAAACACTCAAAAACGCCAATTTTATGCAAATCGGTTTCTAAGATTGAGAGCCCGATTTCTTCTTCAATTTCTCTTATAGCACCAGATTTTAATGTTTCACCAGCCTCAATATGTCCAGCAACACTAACATCCCAAAGTAGAGGATAGATGATTTTTGAGGCCGCACGTTGTTGCAGCAAAATTTCACCTGTAGCAGTAAAAAACCAAATATGCACCGTATTGTGATAATGTCCTTTGCCATGAATTTCACTTTTTGGTGCCGATTTACCAGTGGGTTGGCCTGCTTTAGTAACGATGTCTATTCGTTCGTTTTGCATAGAATAAATTTCATTTTTTTAAGATACAGAAAAAATCTAAGGTATTTTGAGAGTATTCTTGAAGGGAATAATCTTCTAAAGTTATACCATTAACCAAATGGGTATTCTTTTTTAATAACTTATTTCTATTTATTCTATTAGCAAGTTCATAAGGTATTTTGAGGAGTACAGTGGGTATTTTGTACTGTATTTTAAATATGTCGAAACGCAAAAATCGCTCTACAGATTGTTTGTTTTTTAAGTAATAAGCATCTGTTTTTTTATTCCCTTGTATTCCTTCAATAGTATAGGTTTTAAAGTTGTTTTTTATTAAACTGTTAATCTCTTTATAATTATATTCTTTAAAGTGCCAGGGATTTCTAGCTATGGATTTTTTAGAGTTAGGGGTAGTTATATACGCCTTACCATGGGTCTTTAAAACGCGATGTATTTCTTTTATAAAAAGATTGACATCTTTTATATGCTCTATAACTTGAAATGAGATAACGACATCAAAACTATTGTCTTTTAAATTGTACATAGGTGGGATATTTTGATTTAAGACAGTTGTTTGAGGATGTTTGGATTTAATTTTTTTCAGTACATGTTTAGATTTATCTATAACGGTTAAAGATTTAGCTTGTTTTAAAATAACTTCTAATCCATAACCCTCACCACAACCAATTTCCAAAACATCGCCAACTATGTGTTGTGCAACAAGTTCATAAGCTTTTAATGTTCTTTGAAACAAAGGGTTGTCTGATATAATTTGAGAAGAAGTTATTTCGGTTGAAAAAGAAAACATGAATAGTGTAATTTAGTAGGGCCAATTTAATTTTTTCCAGTTTGCATAGCCATTTTCAAATGTTTTGAAACGCTTTATATTTTTGTTTAAAATGGTTTTATCACCTGGAAACTGTTGTATCATTTGTAAGTACATGGTTTTTAATTTCTCAGCATGCCTGACATTTATTATTGGATTTGGAGGGTTAAAAGAAGTCATCCATTTTAGTTCTTCCCAAATGTTATTCATAGCTAATGCGCATATTTGAGATCCTTTTTTATCTAATCCCGCTCTAAAATATAATTTACCTAAGGCGTAAGCATATTGTTTGTATGCTATCGTTTTGTTAGGAAAGAGAAGAAAGCATTTATCTAATACAGCAACTGCTTGTTCGGTCTTGCCTTCTTCAAATAATGCTTGAGATAGAAAGTAATAATTACGCCTTAAAATTTCTTGAACATAGGTTTTGTTTTCAGGTGCAATATATGCTGAGGCATTATTTAAACCATCAAAATTAAGTGTATCCATCATATAGGGATACATCATACTGGTGTTAATAATTTTTGGGTTTAATAATGAATCTTTTCTTTTAATGGGAGCTAGCTGCTCTACCATACCGTTTTGAATAAAATAATTCTGCAAACCTAAATAATGGTTTTTTTTGCCATTGATGGCAAAACATATGGGCCTGTCATGAATATTATTTGCAATAACATTAAATAATACAATTTCATTTAAACCATAAAATTTTTTAGAATAGGTCCACTTTATTTCTTTTGTATAGACAGCGCTAGCTACTTTAGCTACAAAACTCTTGTTTTTTGCTTTTAACGTATCGATTGGTATAGAGAACGCTGTTGAAGGCATGAAATGTTTTAGTTTTCCATTCCAATTAATTCGAGTGGTACTGTCTTTAAAGAACTCAAAAAGAATTGGTAAAATAGCGGCTTCATTTGTTTCCTTTTGTAAAGGAATTAATTTATCGACTCCATTAATATAGAATTCTTTTTTTAAGTCGAATGTAATAGGTTTAGAGGCTTGTATACTCTGTTTTAGTTTTTCTATATGATTATCTAAATTTAGTTGATCAAAATTGAGAACTCTAACATCGGTACGATACTTTTCTACTTCTTGTAAATACCATAAAGGAAAAGTCATATTATCCCCATTGGTAATTAATATTGCTTGTTCTGGACATGCATCTAAATAAGCCTTTCCAAAATTATAGGCAAAACTATCATGACTACGTTGATGATCGTCCCATCCTTTTGCAAAAAGTTGCAAAGGAGAAGCTATAAAAACAACAATGGAAATAGCGATGAGTTTCACCTTATAATTCTTAATAAACTTGAAGGTATTGTAAATTAAGATGATTGATAATCCAACCCATAGAGAGAATATAACAAAGGAACCAATAAAAATATAGTCGCGCTCTCTAACTAAGATACTAGAAGGTACAGGGTTTATATATAAAGTAATACCTAATCCAAATGCTAAAAAGATAAATAGAGAGGTTAATAGATATTGTTTATGCTTAACAAGTGATAGCAATCCTAAAAGACCTAATAGGAAAGGAATAAAATAGTACGTGTTTCTGCTTTTGTCATTTTTAAAACGCTCTGGTATTATTGACTCATCTCCAATTCTAGCTTTATCTATAGAGTTAAATCCACTTGCCCAATTACCATCTGTTATATAGCCAAGACCGTGATTACTATTTTGTTTTCCAATAAAATTCCAAAATAGATATCTTAAATTTAACCAGCTGACTTGATAATTCATGAAAAAGCTTAAGTTTTCTTTGTATGTTGGTTTTAATATTTTTACATTTTTTCCTTTTACAGGATAAAAGATAGGTTCACCTTTAATGGTTGTCCAGGATTTGTAATTGTTTTCATTGCCAGCATCAAATAGTCTAGGAAATATCATTGAAAATTCATCGGCATAATTAACATGTTTATACTGACCTGTATGCACAGTGCTATATTTTTTTATATCTGAGTTATAAGTTATTGTAGGTGTACCATTTATAAAAGGTTCATCTTTATCTAAGGGTGCATTATAGGTAGGCCCCTCTAGTAAGGGGATGCTTCCAATTCCAAACTGCTCACCCTTAATGTATTGTAACATTCTATTGCTCGTACTTACTCCATTGGCGATTAGAGTATTGGCATTAGCCCTTTGCTGTGGCATGATATAGGAAGACACTCCAATTAAAAAGAAAACTAAAGCTAAAGTTGTATGATGTAAATTGAAATATTCTTTTTTATGAGTAAACCATAACAGAAAAGAAAATAGCAAAACCATTAAAATTAAAACCATTACTGTGCCACTACCTACTTTTAGTTCCAACACATTCACGAACCAAACATCTAAAACATGGGCAATTTTTATTATGCCTTGTATTAAAAACAGATAAATACTAAAAAACAAAAAAGTACCAATAACTAATGATATTAGTGTGTTTTTTAATGATAATCCATATTTTTTATGGGTAAACAATAAAGATAATGGGATAATAATAGAAATTGTTATTAAATGTACGCCAGTAGAAATACCAAGTAATAAAGCAAATAATAAAAGATATTTAATTGCTTTACTTTTATTACAGGTATTTTCCCATTTAAGCATTGTATAAAACATTGCTGCCATTAACGCAAAAGATAAGGTATAGACCTCGGCTTCGGTAGCAGCAGTCCAAAAACTATTAGAAAATGCTAAAGTTAGTGCACTTATAGTCCCTGTAAAAATTGGTAGGTATTTCGTTTCAAATACAGATTTATTACCTTGTATTTTAACAGTGATATAATGAGTTATTTTAAATAGAATAGAAATGGTTAGGGCTCCAAAAAAACTAGAAATTAAATTAGAAATAAATGGGGCTTTAGATGCCTTAAAAAGCATTAAAACACAGCTACATACCATAGTATAAAAAGGAGACCCGGGAGGATGTGTGGGCTGTAAATTATAACTACTCGTTATAAATTCTGGACTATCCCAAAACGTAATTGTACGTGATACAGAAAGGGCATATACGATAAATACAATTATAAAAAGAGTTACGCTTATAATTCTATTAATTTTTATCATGTTAGAAGCCCTAATTAATTAAAAAGTTGTGGCAAGATAGCCGAATATATTTATAATTGATATTTGATTATTAGGATTTATGTAGAAAACATAAACCCTCAAGTTTTTCGTTTAAACTTCAACAATAATTAGTTTTTATTTTTCAAATTTAAAAATTAATATTTATTTAACATTTTTTTTTAACTTTGTAGGATTAATTATTTGCCTTATTTCATAATCTCATGACGTTAAGAGATGTTTTTTTTAGTTTAAATCCGTTACTTTTTGACAATAAAATTTAATTTCGAAGTAGGTATGTGCATATATAGTTTAAATGAATATTAAATTTTTATTTTTTTTCTTAACTATTAGTCTATCTGTATTCGCTCAAAAGCGGGAACAAAGAATAGATAAAGAGTTTCCTACACCTATAGCTTTTCCCTACGATTATTTTGGGCAATACTCTGGTAATCTTAGAATTTCTAACAACACTGGAGTTTTAGCCAACGTACCCACAGAGTTTTCAATATCCAAATCGGAAAAAGAGGGTGAATTTGATTATTCACTTGTATTCATTGAGGGCAAAAAAAAGAAAGTCAACCTTTATAAAATTTTCACAATAGACCAAGAGCAAGGTTTTTATGCCATTAAAAGTGGAGATGGTCTAGAATTTACAGCGACATTAATAGATAATACCCTCTTTAGTACTTACGAAATAAATGATAATATTATATCTAGCATTCTCGAATTTACTAATAGCGGCAAAGTGAGATTACAAATCATATTATCAACTAAAGTAAAAAATAAAAAAACCAAGAATTTAAAAGAAGACCAAGCAAAATATGCTAATGTTAAGCAAATACAAAAAGCAGTGCTTAATAAAATAGCTTTTTAATCAATCCTAACCATTTATTATGAAAACAATTTACTCAATTTTATGCTTTTGTATGTTTACCATACTCTCTACACAAGCACAAACCTTAAACGAAACCATGGGTACGGGCTCTGGAGTTAATATTACTTCTGGAGATTTTAATACGATGTACGGTGATAGTACAGGTAGTTCTTTAACTTCTGGATCATTTACTGTGTTGATAGGGTATCAAGCAGGTAGAAGTGTTACAACTAGTGAATTGGTAGCTATTGGTTATCAAGCGGGTTATGCCAATACAACAGGTTTTGATAATACATTTATTGGCTTTCAATCTGGCTCATCTAACACCACTGGGGGAGATAACACGTTTATAGGTGCAGAATCAGGAGAGTTTAATACAACAGGATATGACAATACCTTTGTAGGTGAAGAGTCTGGAGCGAATAATACGACTGGATATGAGAACACCTTTATTGGAGAAGATGCCGGTTTTAGCAATACAACAGGGTACAAACAAACGTTTATAGGAAACGAAGTGGGTATTTCATCTAATGTGGGCTATCGTAACACTGGAGTAGGTAGCGAGGCTATGAGCGATGTAGATGATGGGCACCACAACACAGGTTTGGGTGACTCTGCAGCCATAGATATTGGTGATGGAATCTATAATACAATGGTTGGTGCCGCTTCTGGTGTAGCAACAGAATATGCGGATTATAATACATTTATTGGGGCACAATCAGGCTGGGATAATAACAGAACAAACAGTCTTACTAATGCAAACCACAACACATATGTGGGTTTTTCTGCTGGATTTACAAACAGAGAAGGGCAGTATAATGTAGGTATGGGGTCTTTAGCCGATTTTGATAATACAAACCGTTCTAATACCATGTTCTTTGGCTATAACATTACAGCAAGTAATAATAATGTCATGGGATTTGGTAACAACTCTTTTATTGATGGACAATATTCTATCTCTTTAGGACAGGGTCATGACGTTAGAGGTGATTATTCAATTATGTTGGGATATCTAGGAAACATGCAAGGTTTAGCAGATTATTCCGTGGGTATTGGAGATCGTGTGGATATTGAGGAAAATGATGTGGTTGGTATAGGTCGCTCAGTCGACGTAGACAACCAATATGCAGTGGCCATTGGATCCACAACCATTGCACAAAATGATGGTGCTATTGTTATTGGTTATACAGCGTCTTCAACAGATCCAGATACATTAGATCCGACAAATAATATTGCCATTGGATATGCGGCAAACGTACAAGGTACCAATGCGGTAGCTATTGGTAATGCAGCAACCGCAGTTAATGATAATACCATGGTACTTGGTGGTGCTACAAATCCTTTAAGTGTTGGGATCGGTACAGATTTACCTAATGCTAATGCTTCCTTAGACTTAACAGGGTCTAATAAAGGGTTATTATTTAACAGAATGACCACAGCACTGAGAACCACTTTAGAAGCTAGTTTAACCACTGTAGAAGAAGGTTTAGCAGTCTATGATACGGATGATAGCTCACTTTATGTATGGGATGGTACAGCATGGTCAAGTGCTATTAATACTGATGCGCAGGATCTTTCTTTAGCAACGAATACCTTGAGTATCTCAGGGAGTACCTCTACCGTAGATTTATCAGCATATTTAGATAATACCGATGCGCAAGCTATTTCAATGGCTTCCGATGTATTGAGTATTACAGGTGATGCAGCAACTGTTGATCTATCAGGATATTTAGATAATACCGATGCGCAAGCTATTTCGATAGCCTCCGATGTATTGAGTATTACCGGTGATGCGGGAACTGTTGATCTATCAGGGTATTTAGATAATACCGATAGTCAAGAATTGGCTATTGCAGCCAATGTTTTAAGTATTTCAGGGGGCACAACAACGGTAGATTTAACCTCTTATCTAGATAATACCGATGCGCAAGATTTGGCTTTAACAGGTACGACTTTAAATATATCTGGCGGAACTGGCGTTGACTTAGTTTCATTACAAGACGGTACAGGAACAGATAATCAAAACTTATCGTTAACAGGGACAACGTTAAATATTTCTGGTGGAACTGGCGTTGACTTAGTTTCATTACAAGACGGTACAGGAACAGATAGTCAAAACTTATCGTTAACAGGAACAACGTTAAATATTTCTGGTGGAACTGGCGTTGATTTAGCCACCTTTGCTGATGGTACAGGTACAGATGATCAAAACTTAACTTCAGCAACGCTATCAGGAAACACCTTATCTGTTGCAATTGAAGGTGGTGCCTCTGTAACTGTCGATTTATCTCCTGTACTTTCTGCATTAGAAACTGAAAATGCCAATCAACAAGCTCAAATAAGTGATTTGATTTCTAGAGTCGAAATTATTGAAGCCTGTGCTTGTGATGGTACTTTGTCTCTTGTAGAGGTAGAGGATACAACCAATAGAAGCTCTGGAGCCATTTTATATCAAAACATTCCAAATCCTTTTAATGGTACAACGTCTATTAAATATTATGTCCCAATACAATTTAAGACAGCAGCTATTGTTTTTAGCAATACTTCTGGACAAATAATCGATACCATAACACTAAAGGAATTAGGAGATCAAGAATTATTTTTTAATAGTGATTCTCTAGCTTCTGGTATGTATTATTACACGTTGTATGTAGATGGAAGAAAAGTGGATACTAAAAAAATGGTTATTGAGTAACCTTAGTAATCAATCTATGACTACAAAAAGCTACACATCAAGTGTGGCTTTTTTATTTATAATTTGAAGTTTCTTTAATTGTATTTATACTAAAAGACATGAAAATACACACTATCGATAAACTTAATTTGGGATTATTACTTGCTAGTTTTATACTCGCTTGTTTTTTACCTTTTGAATTGTTTCTTTTTGGTTATGCTTTTTTAGGTCCTTTACACTATCTAACAGAAACCAATTGGATAGCAGACAAAAATTATTTTGTCATTAATACCTATTGGAAATATTTAGTTTTAGGAGCAGCAATTATTTATGCAATGCCTTATGTTTTTAGCTTACCAATTTTTTCTCAGTTTTTTAGTGAATCAATCATTCTGTTTTTTACAGGTACTGTGGTTAAATACACCAATTTTGTTTTGTTTTTCATCCTCATTTCTGCGATTCTTGCGCTATTTTATAAAACCTATAAAGCATTTGTTTTAAGTCTTTTAATTGCAGTATTGCTGTCTGTGTGGACCTACAGCTCTGAAGCTTATATTTTAATTAATGGCTTGTTATTACCAACAATCATACATGTCTATTTGTTTACGGTACTTTTTATGATCTACGGTGTTCAAAAGAACAAAACCAAATATGGCATAATAAACATCGCTCTTGTTCTTGGACTACCGTTATCATTAGTATTTTTAGATATAGATATTTTCCATTATCAATTTACACAAGGAGTGAAAAACAATTATGTGAATAATAATTTTCATGCACTTAATGCTAATTTGGCTAAACTATTTGGCGTATATGATGATCTTAGGTTCTTTTTCTATGAAAAAATAGATTTAAAAATTCAAATATTTATTGCTTTCGCCTATATCTATCACTATTTAAATTGGTTTTCAAAGACCACAATAATTGGCTGGCATAAACAATTGACAACTCAGAAAACTATAATTATTTCAGTGATTTGGGTGGTTGTCCTTTGTTTTTATTGGTACGATTACCGGTTTGGTTTAGTACTCTCAATATTTCTTAGTGTATCTCACGTTATGTTAGAATTTCCACTAAACGTTATTACTATAAGAAGCTTGTTTTCTAGTAAACTTAAGATCAATCGGAAGTAATTATTTAGCTAAAACTGAAGTCAGACAGTTTACCAGCTTTGTGAAATCGTCTGAAGTATTAAATAAATGACATGATATTCGAATATAATTTCCTCTAAAAGAAACAAAAATGTGTTGTGCTTTTAAAGCAGATTTTAGAACATTCAAATCCAAACCTTCAGGTAATTTAATTCCGAATAAATGATGTGTTCTGTAGTCATCCGTTTCAATCTCGCAACCAAAAGCTTTCAATTCTATTATAGCTTCTGTAGAAATCGCTTTACAGTACTCTTGAATGGCTTTTGGTGTCCAGTCAATCACTTGTTTTAGTGCTTCAATTTGCATTTTTACATAGATAAAACTACCACTTTCACCTGCACAATACCTATTGGCTAGCGGTTTGTATTCCGATTGGTAATTCGTTAATCCAGCAAAGTTTTCACTATTTAAACGATTGGCCCAGTTTTCTTCAATAGGCGTTCCATGATCAAAATACGCACCATAATACGCATAAGCACAGCCGTAGGGGCCAAACAACCACTTATAGCCTGCGCAAATAAGGGCATCAGGTTGAATCTCTTTTACCGAAAAAGGTAAAGCACCTACAGATTGGCTGCCGTCAATAATGAGTAACGCTTGGTGCTGTTTTGATTTTTTCCGAATCGCTTTTAAATCGAATAAGCTCCCATTAGACCAATGTATATTTCCCATGGCAACCATAGCTGTTTGATCTGTAATGGCCTCTAAAATAGCTTCATTCCAAAGTTTAACTTTGTCGGTGGTGACATTAGGAGCAGTAATGGTTTTGATTGTTGCCTGATATTTATCTGCTAATTTTTGCCAGGAATAATAGTTGCTGGGAAACTGTTCTTCTATAAGCAGTATCTCATCACCCGCATTTAATTTTACATTATTAGCCACCGTTGCCATACCATAAGACACTGAAGGAATAGTCGCTACCCGATTAAAATCGTCAGCATCTACGAGTGTTGCAAATAGTTTTTTTAACGCAATAACAGGTTCAAAATAATCTGGACCCGTAATGGTGTAAGGTCTATCTTTTTGTTTTAACGCTTCTAAGCCAGCATTGTATATCGCTTTAAAACTAGGCGATTGACTTGCCGTGTTTAGGTAGGTGATTTCTTCTGGAAGGTTAAATAAATGCTTTTGGTGTTGTATAGCCATAATGTGTTTCAGATTAAAAAAGCCTCAATGAAGAGGCTTAGTTATTATTCAGTTTTATGCCAAAGGTCTCTTAGCGACTTATTCAAAATAAGAGAACGTTTCACCATCTTTAATTTTAAGAAGCGTTTCGTAGATCATTTTTATTACATTTTCTACATCATCACGATGCACCATTTCTACGGTGGTATGCATGTAACGTAATGGTAACGAAATTAAAGCAGAGGCAACACCACCATTACTGTAAGCAAAAGCATCGGTATCTGTTCCAGTAGCTCTTGATAATGCAGAACGTTGAAACGGTATTTTATTAGCTTCAGCTGTTTCTGTAATTAAATCACGTAATTTTTGCTGTACTGCAGGGGCATAGGCAACAACGGGCCCTTTACCCATTTCTAAAGCACCTTGCTTTTTTTGTTCGATCATTGGCGTGGTCGTATCATGCGTCACATCTGTTACAATCGCAACGTTTGGCTTAATACGGTGCGATATCATTTCGGCTCCTCGTAATCCAATTTCTTCTTGTACAGAATTGGTGACGTACAAACCAAAAGGTAAGGTCTTCTTGTTTTCTTTTAACAAACGAGCGACTTCAGCAATCATAAATCCACCCATTCTGTTATCTAAGGCGCGACACACAAATTTATCCTTGTTAAGGACATGAAAGGTATCTGGATAAGTAATCACACAACCAACATGTACCCCTAATTTCTCAACATCTTCTTTCGTTGCACAACCACAATCAATAAAAATGTTCTCTGGTTTTGGCGCTTCTTCTTTAGATTTGTCACGTGTATGTATTGCAGGCCATCCAAAAACACCTTTTACAATACCTTTTTTCGTATGAATATTCACGATTTTACTGGGTGCAATCTGGTGATCACTACCACCATTTCTAATCACATAGATAAGTCCGTCATCACTAATATAATTTACATACCAGGAAATTTCATCGGCGTGACCTTCAATCACGACTTTATATTTTGCTTTTGGATTGATTACACCTACCGCAGAACCGTAAGTATCTGTAATAAACTCGTCAACATAAGGTCTCAGGTAGTCCATCCATATTTTTTGTCCGTCCCACTCGTAACCAGTTGGAGAGGCATTGTTTAAATATTTCTCTAAAAAGTCCATTGACTTTTTGTTAAGTATGCTATCTTTTGCCATTATTTATAATTTTTGTCAAAAATAACAATATTCAAGTGAATTAGAAGTTAGCATTAAGTTAATTAGTAATTTTGTCTATCTAAAATTCTATATTTGGAATGATTTTAGCTTAAGTTATCGCTATGAACTATTTGTTATCCCTTTTTTTATTTTTTCCTTTTCTGATGTTTGCTCAGGTTGATACCTTCGAGCAAGATTCAACAGAGGTTCAATATATTCTTATTGAAGGCGATTCTATTCCGCGTGAAATGATAGATCTTGAAGAAGTCATGCTGCTACATAAATTAAATTTTGATAGTAAGCAAGATCAACGACGCTACTATATTCTACGCCGTAAAACCCTTAAAGTATACCCGTATGCTAAGTTAGCAGCCGAAAGACTAGATTCTTTGACTACAAGAATAGGAAGTTTAGAATCTAGGCGGAAACAAAGAAAATACGCTAAAATTGTTCAAAAATATATAGAGGAAGAGTTTTCTGGTGAACTGAAAAAACTCACCAGAACGGAAGGTCAAATCTTAATAAAACTCATTCACAGGCAAACAGGAAAAACGACTTTTGAGCTGATTAAAACTTTACGTAGTGGTTGGCGTGCCTTTTGGTTTAATAATACGGCGAGCTTGTTTGACATTTCTTTAAAACGGGAGTTTGATCCTGAAAATGAAAAGGAAGATTATTTAATTGAAGACATCCTGCAACGTAATTTTCAATCTGGTTTATTAAAAGAGCAGAAATCTGCTGTGGCATTCGACTTTTTAGAGTTGACCAATAAATGGATTAAAAAAGAAGAAACGACAACTAATAAGAATCCTAAGCCTTAATGCGAATACAAACTAAAAAAGAAGAGTTGTGGAATGCGATTACGCATGGTATTGGTGCCGTTTTGGGCATAATAGGTTTAGTATTGTTAATATTTAGTAACACCGAAAAAACATCCTGGAGTTTATTTAGTGTCATCGTTTACGGAGTGTCTATTGTCATCTTATTTGCGGCCTCAACCTTGTATCATTCTGTTTCTAGTGAAAAGAAGAAGCATTATTTCCGCATTGTAGATCATATTAGCATTTACTTACTCATTGCTGGAACCTATACCCCAGTTTTATTAATTAGTTTAGAACAAAGCCTGGGCTGGGTACTCTTTTATGTGGTATGGGGAGTCGCTGCGTTTGGTGTGGTTTTAAAATTGTTTTTTACCGGAAGATTTAATGTATTTTCTACCTTACTGTATTTAGTTATGGGCTGGTTAATTGTTTTTGATTTTTCTAATCTTAATACGATTATGGAT
Organism: Lacinutrix sp. Hel_I_90; assembly: GCF_000934685.1. Classification (NCBI taxonomy): domain Bacteria; kingdom Pseudomonadati; phylum Bacteroidota; class Flavobacteriia; order Flavobacteriales; family Flavobacteriaceae; genus Lacinutrix; species Lacinutrix sp. Hel_I_90. The sequence continues at coordinate 109,491 of NZ_JYNQ01000001.1, forward strand.
TCTGGAGGTATTGTTTTACTCATGCTTGGCGGATTATCATATACGGTTGGCATTGTATTTTATGCTATAGATAAGCAGCCCTTTTTTCATGTCATCTGGCACTTGTTTGTATTATCTGGCGCCGTATGTCACTTTTTGATGATTTATTTATACGTGATATAGATTGGGTTTGTGACGGCTTTACATTATTTTTCCCAAGGGCCATTTTTTGTTACAGGAACAATAGAGGTCCCATCATAGCGGAAAAGCCCTTTCCAACCACCAAACCAAAATCGCTTTTCACGATCTTCAAGAATACTTAATATTCCATTGGTATCAGCACCTTCTTTTGTGTCCAAATGGGTAAATGATGCGCCATTGAAGCGGTACACGCCATTATTTTCAGCAGCAAACCAAATATTTCCATGTGTATCTTCATGGAATCCACCTACTTCAATGCCATTTGTTAGACCATCTTTAGTAAAATTAGTGAACGTCTTACCGTCAAATCGACTTACACCGCCATACATAGTACCAATCCAAATATTCCCTTTGGAATCTTCTAGCATATCATATATATTATTGTCACAGAGGCCTTCTTTTTCTGTAAAGTGAGTAAAGGTTTCTCCATCGTATTTACAAATACCATAGCCGTCTGTGCCAAACCATATATTTCCCGCTTTATCTTCTAAAATATTTTTAATCCGATTGGGCGATAATATGGGTTTTGGATCTTTTACGTTTGCTTTTGGTATAGAAAAAGTAGTAAAAGTTTCTCCATCAAACAACGAGACACCTTCAATAGTGCCAATCCAAAACAGACCATGACGATCAATAACCATACTCCAAACGGCATTGCTTATTAAGCCTTCTTTTTTTGAAAAATTGGTAAACGTTTTTCCGTCATATTTATAAATCCCGAAACCATCGGTTGCCAACCAAACATTTCCTTTTGCATCTTCTACTATTTCATTAATTCTACTGGCTTCAATCCCATGGGCTTTGGTTATGTATTCTAGAGTATCTCCATCATACCGTAGCGCTCCATAATGATTGGTACCAAACCACAGTTGGCCTTTTTTGTCTTGAAATATGGTGCGTATCCAGTGCGCCAGCTGTCCTTCATAATAAAGCGGTACAAAAATTTCGTTAGGAATAGAGTCGTTTGGCTGAAGACTGAAAGGCTGTTTTTTATTTGGTAGTGCATTAGCTTTGACGCTGTCTGAAATGCCAATTTCCTGTTTTGAGGCCTTACCATCCTCAGGAGTCTTACAGGATAGGACTAAAAGGGATATTAGCAAGGTTAAGTAAATAGGTTGGCAAACGAGAGCCCATGCTTTGTTTTGTGAATTCACCATAATTATAATTTTATAGTATTGCTTAACGCTTTCATTTTTGAAAGCATAAGCAAAGTGTCCTATGTTTCGAATTAATAGCATGACACGTGCATTGCATATTATAAAACGCAACCAAGTTCGTTAATTATTTTGTAATATCTAGTGATTAGGCCTTTATAAAATCCTCATACTCATAAAAAAAGGCTTCAAACAAATCCATCTTTTCATTAAAGAAGACCATAACCTCTCGCCAGGTATTTTTATTGTGGATTGATACTTTTTGATCCAATATTACCGAGATTCTTGAGATTTCTTTACCATTTTCCAGAAAATGTTCTTCTTCAAAAATAGCATCAGGTAAAAAATCATCTTTTAGAATCCTTTGTAAGGATTGGAGTTTTTCCCAATAGTTAATGCGGTTTTCTAGATCGTCTTCGAGATCTAAAACTACAGCAGCTTGTTTGTTTTCAAATTGAAATTTGAAACTGAAACCTTTGATTTTAGTGTTGTATAGTAACCATTTTCTGGGAAAGGATTTTCCAAAACTCGTCCAGAATTCTTGTTTTAGCTGTCTTGATTCTTCTTTAGTAAACATTGAAAATTTTTTTTTTCATTTCTGCAAAGGCTGAAATTGCGACCATCAATCTAAAGCTTCTTTTCTTCTGGTTTCTATTAAAACCTGAATTTATATCTCCCCATTAAAAAAGTAGATAACGCCTAATCGATTACAATTACTTGTGCATTCCTATCTTTAAAGCTACTAGTAAAACTATTAAATAAAATAAGCAATAACAACAGCCAAAACGATGGTGCCTAATTTGGTAATATTGAATTTATGGTTTTCGTTGCTTTCAAATAAAATAGTAGTAGATATATGTAAAAAGATACCTATAACAATAGCAGAAATTTCTATAAAGTAGGTTTTAAAAAAACTGAAGGTCTCAGACAAATACACACCTAAGGGCGTCATAAAAGCAAAGAGAAGCATAAATAATAATGACTTGCTCTTAGGCATTTTAGAGGTTAAAAAGAATGTCGCTAAAATGACAGCAACTGGTAATTTATGAATAATCACACCATAAATTAAACCGTCATGACCATGAATAGGAATACCTTCTAAAATACTATGAATACTCAAACTTATAAAAAGTAACCAGGGAAAAGCAGTGGCATCCTTGTTAATATGTACATGGCCATGTTCGGCACCTTTAGAAAAGAATTCTAAAACGATTTGCAGTAAAATGCCAGCCATAATAAACAAACCAACGTTTTTGTTTTCCGTTAGATAAACTTCTGGTAAAAAGCTAAAAACGGTTATCGATAGGAGGAAAGCACCACTAAAGGCTAAGAGTAATTTTAAGTTTTTAGGTTGCTTGGGTTTTAATACAAAAACAATAAGAAAACCTAAAACGACAGATGCTACGGGTAATAAAAAGTTTAGCATTTATTTAAAAATGAGAATTAAACGTTCTGATTGTTTTCTGTGGTATTTATTTAGCTTATGGTCACCAAACACATCAAGTAAATAGACGCCTGCTTCTTCAAATAGTGCTTCAAAATCTTCTAATGTTAAAGCTTTAACGCGTTCTTGAAATTCAAAAGCCTCACCATTTACAGTAAATGAAATGTCTTTAATGATATAACCATTGTGCACGTAACGTTTTTGGTGAAAAGCGATGCCTTCAACCGTTTTTGTATTTTCTGCAATAAGATTATCAATGATATACTCACTATTTAGAAAATCGATCACTCCAAACCCCGTTTCATTTAAATCGGCTTTTATCGCTTTAATAGTATTTAGATTATCTTCTTCATTATCAAAATAGCCAAAACTGGTGAAGAGATTAAAAACAGCATCAAAGGTTTCAGAATAGGGTTTGCACATATTATGAACCTCAAATTTTAAGGTCTCATTTTCAAATTGTTTGGCGTAACGAATACTGTTTTCAGACAAGTCGACACCTGTTACCTGGTAACCTATTTTATTTAAATAAACAGAATGTCTTCCCTTACCACAAGCTAAATCTAAAATTTTTCCGTTTTCAGGAATGTTTAGATAGTTTGTGAGATTCGTCATAAAGGTTTCGGCTTCATCGTAATCTCGGTCTTTGTATAAAATATGGTAAAACGGTGTATCAAACCATGAAGCATACCAAGTTGTATTGTCTTTTATCATAATATTTCCCATAAAATCGGGAATCTCAATTTAGATTATTTCTAGTTGGCACAAAAATAGAGTATTTTTGCGTTTTATTGGATGAAAATAATGGAAGATAATTTCAAAATGGTTGCCAAAACCTTATTTGGCTTTGAAGAGTTACTAGCAAAAGAATTAATACAATTAGGTGCTCAGGAAGTAAAAACCGGTGTTCGTAATGTGAGTTTTGTTGGTGATAAAGGATTTATGTATAAGGCCAATTTGGGCTTGCGTACTGCAACTAAAATATTGAAACCGATTAATACGTTTAGAATTAAGAGTGAGAAGGATTTGTACGATCAAGTATATAAAATGGATTGGAGCAAGTATCTAAAAACCTCTGGTTCCTTAGCTATTGATTCTACTGTGAATTCTGAAGTTTTTAATCATTCGTTGTATATTTCTCAAAAAACTAAGGATGCTATAGTCGATAAATTTAGAGATGAAACAGGTACGCGACCTAATGTTGATTTAAAGTTTCCGGATTTAAAAGTAAATGTACATATAGATAGAGAAGTTTGTAATATTTCTTTGGATTCTTCAGGAGATTCTTTGCATAAAAGAGGGTATAAATCGGCAACGAATATTGCGCCAATAAACGAAGTGTTAGCGGCGGGACTAATTATGTTGTCTGGATGGGATGGACAGAGTGATTTTATGGATCCTATGTGTGGTAGTGGAACACTTTTAGCTGAAGCGGCGATGATAGCCTGTAATATTCCGCCTAATTTAATGCGTAAAGAGTTTGCTTTTGAACGCTGGACCGATTGGGATGTTGAATTGTTTGAAAAAATAGAAGAATCGTTATTGAAGAAAACACGCGATTTCCATCATAAATTACTTGGTTTTGATAAATCACCTAGTGCAGTGGCAAAAGCCATAGACAATTTAAAAAATGCACATTTGGACGAGTTTGTAACCATCAAACATGAAGATTTTTTTAAAACCCAGAAAGGAGGCGATGGTAAATTGCATATGGTGTTTAATCCACCTTATGGTGAGCGTTTAGATATCGATATGGAAAGTTTTTATGCTAATATTGGAGATACCTTAAAGCAAAATTACCCCAATACTGAGGCCTGGTTTATTACTTCAAATTTAGAAGCCTTAAAACATGTAGGTTTACGTCCTTCTAGAAAAATACATCTTATGAATGCAAAGTTAGAGTCGCGTTTGGTAAAGTATGAAATCTATGAAGGTAGTAAGAAAGGAAAGTACATGAATAACTAATTAATAGCCCTCAAAGTCCTTAACGTTCTGAAAAAACGAAAACTTCTTTTTCTTACTTATTCTTTTTAAAAATAGGAATTAAATAAGAAATGGTATAGCCATATCCAACACCAAACTTACCACTATCGTAAGTTTTGTTAAACCCAGGGATGTAAAGTGTGTCAAAATTATCCGGTTGATCGTAAGATATTAAACCCTTAAGTTGTGCGTTTAAGCCAACATAAAGATTGTTTAATACTTCAGCTTTTATACCAATAATAAATTCTACCCAGACGGCAGAGAGGCCATTAAAGGCTTTAGGCTCTGTGTTGGTAAATTGCGGTGCCCAATATTGATCTTCTACATAGACCGTGTAGCTGTTTCGGGTTTGAGAAAAGGTGCTAAAACCACCTCTAAAACCAGAATAAATCATGTTCTCCATACCTAACCAATTGGTATACATGTTGTAGTCTAGTCCGCCTTTAAGGTAGCTTCCTGAAGCTGTCGCACTTAAAAAATCGGTAGTCGTTGTATTTTCTTCGGTACCTAATTCTGCTGCAAGATACCAGCTTTCTGTAAGTCTAAAATCACCATTTAATTCAAAACCCTTATAGTCTTCATCAATAGCAGTGCGAATGAGTTTGCTTAAATCGGCACCAACACGTAACCCATATTTTTGAGTATATTTTATAGAGTCGGTTACTTTTGCTGTTTTTTCCTGCGCGTTAGCCGTAAGACAAAACAGAAGTATAAGGGTGTTAATGACGTATAGTCCAGTGTGTTTCATCTTCGTTCAATACAGATTGATTATCATTTGTTGCTGCTTCAAATAGCATCCAGTTATCACCGTCGGGTTCTATAGTTACAGATACATTCTCATAGGTTGTTTTATAGCTACAGGCACGAGAGACATAAACATCAATAACTTTATAAGTAATCGTGATTACGTCTTTATTTCCGGTGGGGAAATCATCACTCGTATCGTCTGGTGTGCCATTATCATCAATAGCATAGTCTTTATAAACGGCATACTGTGTTTCACCTTCTAGTGTTTCATTTCTTTCCGTTTTTAGCGGTAAGATCATTTGTAGTTCATTATTTGTCCCATTATAATCTGCTAGGAAATGAGTACTATCGTCTGGATCTTCAACGCGTATGTCCATAACATCTTTTGTGCTTTCAGGATTGGCTAAATCTCTAAATTCGAAAATCATCCGTGGTGTAGTTGGTGTATCTTCATCACATAAGTCGTCTCGTTCGCAGGTAAATAGCGATAAAGCGCATAAGGCAAATACAATTATTTTAAAGTTTTTCATTTCATTTAGTATTCTAACGCTTTTCTAAAAGAACTATATTCTCCACATGAAACGTTTGAGGAAACATATCTACCGCTTGAACTCTAGTAACTTTATACAGGGCATCTAACAGTTCTAAATCTCTAGCTTGCGTTGCGCTGTTGCAACTTACATAAACTACTTTTTCTGGTGCAATGTTTAGTATTTGTTTAACAACATCTTTGTGCATGCCATCTCTTGGTGGATCTGTAATAATCACATCTGGGTGTCCATTAGCTGCGATAAATTGGTCGTTAAACACGTTTTTCATATCGCCTACAAAGAACTCAACGTTATCTATACCATTTAATTGTGCATTTTCTTTTGCAGCGGTAATGGCATCTGGTACAGATTCGACACCAACCACTTTTTTAACTTGTTTAGCCACAAATTGTGCAATGGTTCCGGTACCAGTGTATAAATCATAAACTAACTCGTCACCTTTTAAATCGGCAAATGCGCGTGTTAATTTATATAACTCATAAGCTTGTGCGGAATTAGTCTGGTAGAAAGATTTTGCATTAATCTTAAATTTCAAACCTTCCATTTCTTCAAAAATATGATCTTCACCTTTATAGCAAATAACCTCTTGATCGTAAATGGTGTCGTTCGCTTTTCCGTTAATGACGTATTGTAGCGAAGAAACCTGTGGAAAGGTTTCAGCGATATAATCAAGTAATAACTCGCGTTGTTGTTTGTCTTCTTTAAAAAACTGAACCAGTACCATAATGTCGCCAGTCGATGCCGTACGAATCATTAAGGTACGCAACAAACCTGTTTGATTTCTCGTGTTGAAAAATTCTAAACCATGCGCTACGGCAAATGACTTGACACCATTTCTAATAGCGTTTGAAGGATCTGCCTGCAAATGACATTTTTTAATGTCTAGAATTTTATCCCACATACCAGGAATATGAAAGCCAAGCGCATTTCTATCACCCAGATCTTTATCACTTTGTATTTCTTCTAAAGTTAACCAACGTGAATCACTAAAAGAGAATTCCATTTTGTTTCTGTAAAAGTACTGCTCGCTAGAACCAAGAATAGGCGTGACTTCTGGTAATTCGATATGCCCAATTCTGGTGAGGTTATTGGTAACCTCTTTTTGCTTATAGAACAACTGATGCTCATAACCCATATTCTGCCACTTACAACCACCACAAACACCAAAATGTTGGCATTCTGGTTCCGTACGTTTGTCACTCAAAGTATGAAAAACGGTCGCTTTACCTTCAAAATAAGCTTTTCGTTTTTTAAAGGTTTGCACATCTACCACATCACCCGGTACTGCATTAGGTAAGAAAATCACTTTTCCGTCTGGTGCTTTTGCCACGGTTTTTCCTTTCGCAGCGGCATCTAATACTTCAACATTAGTGAAGATTTGCTTTTTATTTTTACTTCTTGCCATAGCTGCAAAAATAGTTTCTTTTTTAGTCACAAAAAACACTATCCAAATATTTTAATTCAATCGTAATATTTAGTAATTTGCGAATTCTTAAGGGATGATTTCTCTCCCACGCTGAATTTTCGATTCTCACCGTCATTAAATTTGTAGTGAGTTTAGACTTCGAAAGGAAAAAGGTACAGAAGGAATGGCTACTTTATAAATTTAAATTAAAAAAAAATGGCTGTTTTAGAACACTTAACCTCGCAGCAAGCGATGGACTTAGAAAACAAATATGGAGCGCACAACTACCATCCACTTCCTGTGGTATTGAGTAGAGGTGAAGGTGTGTACGTATGGGATGTAGAAGGCAAAAAGTATTATGATTTTTTATCGGCATATTCTGCTGTAAACCAAGGACACTGTCACCCTAAAATAGTTGGGGCAATGACAGAACAAGCGAAAACTTTAACTTTAACCTCAAGAGCATTTTATAATGATATGCTGGGTAAGTTTGAAAAATACGCAACAGAAACCTTTAATTTTGATAAGTTATTACCAATGAATACTGGTGCTGAAGCTGTGGAAACCGCTTTGAAATTATGTAGAAAATGGGCTTACGAAGTTAAAGGCATAGATGAAAATGAAGCTGAAATTATTGTCTGTGAAAATAATTTCCATGGAAGAACGACTACAATCATTTCATTTTCTAACGATTCGGTAGCGCGTAAAAACTTTGGACCATACACAAAAGGGTTTATAAAGATTGAGTATGATAATCTAAAAGCTTTAGAAGCCGTTTTAACGAGTAATAAAAATGTTGCCGGTTTCTTAGTAGAGCCTATTCAAGGGGAAGCGGGTGTTTATGTGCCAAGTGACGGGTATTTGGCTGCGGCTAAAGCCTTATGTGAAAAGCATAATGTATTATTTATTGCAGACGAAGTACAAACAGGAATTGGAAGAACAGGTCGTTTACTAGCGACATGCGGTAATTGCTCTTGTGCAGATAAACATTGCTCTGGTACACCAGAAGTAAAGGCTGATATTTTAATTTTAGGAAAAGCCTTATCTGGAGGTGCGTATCCTGTGTCTGCTGTTTTAGCCAATGATAACATCATGAATGTTATAAAACCAGGAAACCATGGGAGCACATTCGGTGGAAATCCTGTCGCTGCAGCTGTTGGTATTGCTGCCTTAGGGGTTATTAAAGATGAAAAACTTGCCGAAAATGCGCAACAATTAGGGGAGTTGTTTAGAGCTGAATTAACTAAGTTTATTGAAACGTCAAACATAGTAAATGGGGTAAGAGGAAAAGGCTTGTTAAATGCCATTCTAATTAACGATACCGAAGATAGTGAGACGGCTTGGAATATTTGTATCGCATTACGTGATAACGGATTATTGGCAAAGCCAACACATGGGAACATTATTCGTTTTGCACCACCATTAGTAATGACAGAAGCACAATTATTAGATTGTGTGGCTATTATTATTAAAACATTAAAGCAATTTGAAAAATAGATCGTTTAAACTTCTGTAACAATAAAAGCGGTTTTCATAATCTTTGAAAATCGCTTTTTTTATGGCGCTAATATTGAAAACGGATAACTATCTATATTGCGTAAGATCCAAAACAAAATAATAGCGACTAAAATAGCTTTAGTGGTTTTAGATTTGTGAAGCAAATTGTTATAGTGTTTATTAAACTGGGTGTTAGCAATGCTAATAAAAGCCTGGTATCCTAAAACGATGATAACAAGTAATAGGAGTAAGTTGTGATTAAACCCTTCAACAATATGCCCACTAAAAATAGCATGTAGCGCACGCTGGGTACCACAACCCGGACAATGTAAATTTGTCGTAGTATAGAAAAAACACTTTGGGAATAATTTTGAAACAGAAGGGTCATAAAAAAAATATAGTGATAGCATCCCGAAAGAGACCATCACTATACCTAGTATTAAAAGTATTTTTATAGGTTTAGCCATTTGCTGCTCCAGCAAGTATGGCAAATCCTGCAAAAACCATCCATAAAATAAATACTAAACCAGCCAATCCTACAGAAACTAATCCCCAGGTTTTAGCATTTTTAGAAGCACTTTCAGCTAAAGCATAATTACCATCTTCATAAGCGCTATTTACTTTTGTAGCATAAACAATACTTACTATTCCTACAGGAAGACAGCACAATATGGTACTGATAATGGCTAATGCTAAATAACTATTAGGTCTTGGTGGTTTGTTGGTGTTTTCTATTTGTTCCATTTATAAAATTTAGTTAGTTAAAGTTTATTGCATTTGCTCCATCATCTCTTGATAACGCTGCATGCTTTCTTCAAAACCTCCTGTTGAAATATAATAGATATTATATATTAAATAGACGGCATTTATTATAGTAATTACCAAAGCTACAATTTTAGCGGTATTCATGGCTTTTATATCACCTTCATACTCTTCTGGGTTTAATTGAGCGGCTTTAATTTTACTACTAGCAATAAAGTAAGCTGGAGCAGATAGTAAAACACCTAAACCTGCAACACAGCAGCATAAAAGGCCGATAATTGATAGCACATAAACTAAGGTTGGGTTGAGCTTTTTTTTCATAAGTTGGTTTTGTTAATTAAAAAATTTGATTGTAAAACTAATAATAATTATTAAAACAGTGGCAATAGCAAGTCCGTTAATTACTTTATTCATGTATTTAAACTTGTAAAAAAGAGAGGTGACTATTAATAAACCTAGTGGTACTAAGGTGTAAACCGCGGGATACATTTTAAAAGCGGCTATAAATTCACCATGAAATAAAAGGTTCAATCCGCGTTGCAGCCCACAGCCTAAACAATCAAAACCAAACAGTTTTTTATTCAAGCAGGGTAGCATGTAATCTTCTGGTAAACGCATGAAGTTGTTTTTTGTAAATGTAAAAAAATAGCACAAAAAAATGCTGCTATTTTTAAATAGCAGCATTTTTTATGTTCTATTCTAATATTATTTATTAGAAACTATGATTTTTTTATTTAATACATTATTATTATCTAAAGTAACGGTCACAATATAAACCCCTTCACTTAAGTTTTTAGTAGAAAACTCATGGCGCTCATTAGTGTCTAAATCCATTCTTTTAAAAATTTGTTTACCCGCGATATCTACTAGAGATACAGACTTTATGTCCAGAGATTCTGGATTAGCAATCACTAATTGTGACAAGGTGTTATTTTGGAAAACAGTAAAATTACTATCTTCAAACTGGGTTGTGCTTAAAGTGACGCCATTTGTAAACGTAATTTCAAAACGATCTGTATAAGTTCCTGTTTCTAAATTAGCTTCAAAATTCAGGCTTGTTAAATCGTAATAGATGTCGGTTACTTTGTCATGCATGTAAATGGGTTGCGAATCAAAATGCTGTACATCGAATAGGCGAACTCTTAATGGCATATTGGCATTTAATTTAATAACCAATGGTATTTTTAAATTGATATCAAAGCTGTGCGCCTGTGTTATGTAAGGCATATCACCTAAAATAAAGTAAGCATCTCTGGTCTTTGGTTCTAGATTATTAGACTCTAAACCATAATCAAACCCATCGGTAGCATCAGGATGGAAATTATGTAATAATTGTCTAGTTGTTTCGTTATTAAAATCTACATTTAGTCTAAAACGCTTTAAACCTGGTAAATCTGGCAGGATTTGTAAACCGTTTTCATCGTACTGAAACTCATTTACAACACCACTTGTTGTAGATTGTGTCTCTCCATCAGGCTCGGAATTAGTAGAAGATGCTGTTTTAAAAAATTCACTATTACTATCACTTTCTTTGTAATACACTCTATGCTCATTTTTTACTTGCGCATTACCATCTGCAGCACCTTCAATCATAAAGCCTTGTCCAACTGGAAGATAGCGTTTTACCGTTTTTCCACTCATAGAGGAAGAGCCTGTTGAATTAGGATAACCGTCGGGTCCAAAAGTGGTGAAAACTGCAGGAACAAAATTTTCCATTGTACCATCAGAAGCAATGGTATATATGGCGTAACCCCCAACCGATTGATTAAGATAATGAGTCATAGCCGTCATGTCTTGTTCCCAGAAAAATAATGTACCAGTGATAACACTTGAGTTGTTTGTATCATGAATGTAAGCTGCCGCATCTAAAGCCGAAGGATAGGGGTTGCCCACCAAAGTATAATTGCCATTTAGAACCGCCGTGTTTAGTGTACCAGAATTTGGCTTTCCTCTAAAATCATACTGCTGACTTGTTGAGCCGGTGGTACCTTTCATTGTAAAACCATAACCAGGTGCTAAGTCTGAGCCATCACCAATATAATCCCATTCAGCATATAAGGTGCCTGGAGAATAACCATGTAACCAAAATCGGGCAATACCTAGAGGGGATGACGTACCATCATAACCCCCAATCATAGCTGCTGGAGTACTAGATGTTAAATCTGTAACGTCATTTAAAATGGATGCATCAGATTTAAACGCACTGTTGCCATTTGCATCAATATTTACATTGCCTACTGGAGAAGCCCAAAAATTATAAGCATAATTGTGAACTGTGCCTTCTTGATAAACACTAAGTTTTCCTGAACCAGCATTACCCGTTGTGCCAGCGCCTTGTAATAATTGTCCATCATTACGTAAATAAACGGTAGAATTAGTTTCTTTTAAATTTACATCGTCTTCGACGTACACATAGGTGTCGCTAACAAAGAGGTAGGCATCATTTCGGACTGTTAACTGGCCGAAACAAGCACTGGATATTAAAAAAAGTGTTAAAAACCAAGTAGGAGTTTTCATAGGAGAATAGGTTGTTAATTAGTAACATATAGATTTAATAGCATCCACAAAGGTAAGCTAATGTGTTATAAGTTACAATAATTTCTATAATTTTTATTTATAAAGACTTACGAAAAATTGATAGAAGCGGTTTTATTAGAACAGCATTCTTATTTTAATTTAATATTTTAGCAAAGAAATTAATAAGAATGAAAAATATAATTAGCTATCTTTTAATACTTATGGGTGGTTCTATTGCTATCTATGCAAATGCAACTGAAAAGCAAAATGTAATGCTACTCATTATTGGTATTGTTACCTTAATGATTGGCATTTATGGCTTGAACAGAAAGCTATCAAGCAAGTCTGTTGAAGCATCTAAAACACATAATCAAGAGGAAGAAGAATGAATTTTAAAGTCGGTGATGTCGTATTTGTGTTAGATGAAAATCTTTCGGGAGAAATTATAAAAATTAGTGGAAATAATGTAACTCTTGAAGATACCAATGGGTTTGAACTCATTTTTGATGCTTCAGAAATTGTAAAACAGCAAGATAATTCGTTAAAACGGGATGCTTTTTCGGGTAAAAACATTGCTGAAATAGTTTCAGAAAAAACACCTGAAAAACGCAGAACCCTTCCAAAAGTAAAACCAAAAGAACGCTTTCAGCCTACAATGGAAGTCGATTTGCATATTCATCACTTGGTTAAAAGCGAGCGCGGGATGAGTAGTCATGATAAAAAAATGCTGCAATTAGATACTGCCAAACACAAGTTAGAGTTCGCAATGAAAAAGAATATTCCAAAAATTGTATTTATTCATGGCGTAGGCGAAGGAACTTTAAAAATCGAACTTGAATATTTATTTGGACGCTATGATAACGTTAAGTTTTACGAAGCCGATTATAAAAAATACGGACAAGGCGCGACAGAAGTTTACATTTATCAAAACAAAAAAGCTAACGATAGTAGTTATTAAAATGTAGGTGTTACAGTTCTTGTTTTTGAAGTAATAGGACTGTCAAGGAATCCAAAATCAAGAGTATCTTGGATTAATACTGGTAAAACGATACCTGAAAGGACTAATTGTATAGAAAATTCTTGTCTTATAGTATGCGCTTTATATGTTGTCGTTGTAAAACTTTCTGCAACTTCGGCATTCAAATAATCTGGGCCAACCGCGCTATTAGTTATATCATCTGTTGGATTATTATTTTGAGAGATACTTTCTTCATTTCTTGTTAACACGTCATCAGCATCATCATCGGTGTCCAAATAATCTGGTGTGCCATCGCCATCGGTATCCTGAGCATCGCTTAACCCTAATTCGACCGAATAGTTTGGATTTTCAGTAGAGGTATTCACATTGTCTCCATCATCATCGGGATCTAAATAATTGGGTAGACCATCGCCATCTGTGTCAGTAGGCATTGTGGAAGGATCATTATCACCATCTAAATTTTCGTCTTCAAATGCTGCGGGAATGCCATCATTGTCATCTTCAACTAAGTTGGTGGTAAATAGAACGGTACCTACGTTAGAACTATAATCATTAGTCACACCTGGATTTGCAGGAGGTATATCGTTGCAAAATAAGTTCACAGGCTCCGTGTTATAGGTTCTGTAATTAAAACGATTAGTAGTGCCGTTAATTGTAATTGTAGGTTGTTGAATTAATACCAATTCTACGAGTAAAGAACCGGGTTCAATAGGTTGAGTTTCAAAAAAGGTTTCTAAATCTACACCAGTTAATTGCAAAGAAAGCGATTCATTAGGACTTGTTTTCGTTTTGTATAGTACTAAATCACCACAGGCTTTATACGTATTATCAAAATCAAGTTCAGTAGTGATAATGTCACCATCATTACATGAAGTTAAAACTAAAACGGTCACTAATAAAGAAAAAAAAGCTCTCATAGAAAAAAGTAGATTATCTCACAAAAATAATAGAATTGTGTTAATGATAACGCCATGAGCTAGCATTAATTTTATTTGGCTTATTTTTGTGCTTTTAAAAGCCGTTTTTTTCGCTGTAAAGCTACAGTATGACTAAATTGGTTTAAAAACATTAAAGTTTTCACAAAAAAATGAAACAAGTCTATTTTGATAGTGCAGCAACAACACAATTAAGAGCAGAAGTTATTGAAAAAATAACAGATTCTATGAAAACATGCTATGGCAATGCCTCATCAACTCATAGTTTTGGGCGCAGCTCAAAATCATGTATAGAAAATGCGCGCAAAACAGTGGCTAAATTATTAAACGTGTCGGCCTCAGAGATAGTCTTTACATCTGGCGGTACGGAAGCAGATAATTTAGTGTTGCGCAGTGCTGTACGTGATTTAGAAGTTAAAGAGATTATTACTTCCAGGATAGAACATCATGCGGTTTTGTATACGGTTACTCAATTAGAACAGGAATACGGGATTTCGGTTAAGTTTGTTAATTTGGATGAGAATGGTAGTATGGATTACAAACATTTAGAAGCGTTATTGCAAGCCGATAAAAAACAGCTAGTCAGTTTAATGCATATCAATAATGAAATAGGAAACATTTTAGATATTAAAAAAGTAGGTACGTTATGCAAAACATACGGTGCTTTATTTCATAGTGATACTGTACAATCTGTTGGGCATTATGAAATGGATTTACAAGAGCTTCATATTGACTTTATGGCGGTGAGTGCACATAAATTTCATGGTCCAAAAGGCGTAGGGTTTGCTTTTATAAGAAAACATTCTGGTTTAAAGCCGCTCATTTTTGGTGGAGAGCAGGAGCGCGGCCATCGTGCAGGAACAGAAGCGGTACATAATATTGTGGGTCTGGAGGAAGCGCTAAAATTGGCCTATGCACATTTAGTTGAAGAACGTGCTTATGTGACCACGTTAAAGGCTTATTTTATTAAGCGTATTACAGAAGCTTTTCCAAAAGCAACCTTTAACGGTAATAGTGCCGATTTAGAAAAAAGTACCTATACCTTGGTGAATGTTTGTTTGCCTATTGCGGCAGAAAAAGCATTGATTTTATTGTTTCAGTTAGATTTAAAAGGCATCGCGTGTTCCAAAGGGAGTGCCTGTCAAAGCGGAAGTGCTAAAGGCTCACATGTATTATCTCAAATATTATCTGATGAAGACATGCAAAAACCGTCTTTGCGATTTTCATTCTGCAAATACAATACAAAAGAAGAGGTTGACTATGTTATAGAAGTCTTGAAAGAATTTGTCTCATAAAAGCAGCTTCGGTGATTTTGATTTTTTATTTCGAATTTATAATCTGTAATACCTTACTTTTGCATAAAAATTAATCGGTGCTTAACTACACAACATACTTACATAAAACGGCAACTGAATGGGTTACTTTTGTGCATGGCGCGGGCGGAAGCTCTTCTATTTGGTTTAAGCAAATACGTAGTTTTGGTGCACAATTTAATGTGCTTATTTTAGATTTGCGTGGACACGGAAATTCTAAGCCAGCACTTAAAGATGCCTTTAATAAAAAGTATACTTTCGATTCTATAACGCATGACATTGTAGAAGTTATAGATCATTTAAAGATTGAAAGCTCTCACTTTGTGGGGATTTCTTTAGGGACTATTTTAATAAGAAATCTTGCTGAAAAGCATCCCAAGCGTGTAAAAAGTATGATTATGGGTGGTGCGATTATGAAATTAAATGTCCGCTCTCAAATTTTAATACGATTGGGCGTAATTTTTAAATCGGTAGTGCCTTATATGCTCTTGTATAAGTTCTTTGCGTTTATAATTATGCCAAGGAAAAATCACAAAAGCTCGCGTTTACTTTTTGTAAATGAAGCCAAGAAACTCTATCAAAAGGAATTTGTGCGTTGGTTTAAGTTAACCTCGGAAATTAACCCGCTATTACGCTTCTTTAGAGCGAAGGATATTAAGATTCCTACCCTATATGTTATGGGAGAAGAAGATCATTTGTTTCTACCTTCTATTAAAAATGTGGTGTCTAAACATTTACAAGCCACGTTATTGGTTATTGAAAATTGCGGACACGTAGTCAATGTAGAACAGCCAGAACTATTTAATACCAGAACGATTCAATTTATAAAAGGATTGGCTTAGTAACTCTTTCTAAACTTCTTTTCGACTGAAAAATCAATGAGATTCATAAAATTCTCATGCACACCTAGTGTGGCATCTAATTTTAAGTGTTCAATTAATTTTTGAATGCGTTTAGCATCAAATTGTAAATCTGGAATAGAAACATATTTTTCAAAAACAGAACCAATCGTTTTATAGTATAACTGCTCAAAGCCATTAAGATTTATTGGTTTTTCTGAAGCGTACTCATAGTTAGTAATGGCAAAAGATTCTAAAACGTCACCAACATAATCCTTATGTAAAATCTGTTTTGGGTTGACGATATTGAGTTCTTTAAGATCAGGATTTAAAAACGCGTGCAATATGGCTTTCGATACAAAATCTACAGGCACGATATTGAGTCCGCTATCTTTATCAATCCATATCCTAAAAGCATCTTTAAACTTTGGGGCATACTTGTCTAAGAAAATGGCCCAGGCATAAAAGACATCAAATTTTGGTGTTTCAAAAAAAGGTTTATCAATTAAGCGGCCACAAATAATACTAGGTCTTAAAATTTGTGCGGTAATTTGTTGTTGTTGGCAGGCTTCCTGTACAAAACGCTCGGTTTCGTATTTAGATTGCTCATAAGGATTTCTAAAATTGCTAACGCGGTAATCTCCAATAGTATCGTTTACTTTTTCTTTTTGAATGCCATAAGAATAGGCGGTACTAATGTAAATAAAACGATCAACCCTAGTTGGTAAATTATCTAACAACTGTTTGGTTGCTAAAAAATTCTGCTCATGTACCTGTGTTTTTGTATCAGCTGCGTTAGATAAGTTTGTAGAACCTGCACAATGGATAATGGTATTGAAATCGTAGGCTTCTAACGTGTTTTTAGAAATAGCGATTAAATCTTCAGCGATTACTGTAATTTTAGACAAGCAGTCTTTAATGCTAAAGGCATCGAGATAGCTTGGACGCGAGGCATCATTTAAAATGTGAAGTAAACGTTCTTCTGCGGCAACAGCATTATTACGAATAACCACAAATAGATGATTAACCGTTTGATCTACCAATGCTTTTTTGAGCCAATCGAAAATAACGTGGCTTCCAACAATTCCAGTACCACCAGTAAGCAAACAGTTCATATTATTTTAAATATTTTAGAGTGTAAATTTAATCTAAATTTACTCGCCTTGCTTTAAAATATCGATTTGATCTAGAATTGCTTGTGCTTCCGCTTGCTTTTTATCACTTTCACTGCGGTTAGTTGTTGATAACTTAAAAGACTCTTCTAATAGTTTTTTGTATTGCTCTTGAAGTTTATCGAGCTTACTTTTCTTTTTAAATAATCCGAACATAATTGTTTTTTTACAAAGATAAGACTTGTGTTAGTCCGTTTTTGGTAAGGTTTTGTTAATTGTAAAGGCTTTATCCTGAGTTGGTCGTTTTTTCAAGAGCCTTGTTCAGGTTTAGAATGTCGTAAAGCTTGTTTGTACTACAAGTTGTTTTAATCGATTAAAAACATGAAAGGAAAAACAAAGGTTTAATATTTGTGTATTTAAACGATTATTATTGCTTTTTAACTGTTTTTTTTGTTATATTGCCAAAATAATGTAATAATTTTTATGTATTTGTTATTACCTACGATACAAATAATCAGAATCCCTAAACGCTATGAAATCAAATAAGCTAATTTTTATTGCAGGTGTTATACTTTTTATTGCGACCTCATTACAAGCACAAATAGGTATTGGGACTACTAATCCCGATGTTTCCTCAGCATTAGATATCACGTCTACAACGCAAGGCATATTAACACCTAGGATGACTACTGCCCAGCGTACAGCTATAGCTACACCTGCCAAAGGATTAATGGTTTTTGACACCGTTGAAGCTGTATTTTATTTTTACGATGGAACAGGTTGGTTGCCATTAGAAGGCGCAGAAAAACGGAATAATTATAAACTAGTACAATCTGATTTAGATCTTGCCGATGAACTTGCGGCTGGAGGAAGCGTGTATCTTTTAGATGAGAATACATTGTATGAAATTAATGGTACAATTATGTTGGCTGCACCCATTGATATTAATGGTGCGTATGTCTTTGGGGCAGATGGAAATGAGGATGTCTTAGTGCGTGTTGGAGGCGTGATATTTAGTGGAAATAAGGGTGGAGGAATTAAAGGAGTCACTTTAACTGCGCCCGGTGCTGGTGGTGCTGTATTTAATATGACTGGAGATGGCACTGAAAATGTTATTTTTAGAGATTGTGCGGTTGTAAACTCAGGATCGGTTGGAACGATTACGAATTATAATATTGTTTTTTTAGATGTTATTCAGTTTGTGGGTAATACTACTGGAATTACATACACAGATATTAAACAGTTACTTTTAAATTCTACAGCATGGGACGGCAATAACCTTGGTGTATATGAAACGTACGTAGGTACTTTTGATATTCTGACAAAACAAGGTGGCTACTGTAAAGTTGATGGGGCTACAGCAGCTATCGATGTTACAGGCGTTACTTCAATTATTGGTAGTGGAGGAATACAGATTGTTGATTTTTTTGGAGGAGGCAACTACATCATTGGTAACTCACCTTATGCAGGTTATAATTTCACAAATGATAGGAGTATTAGGAGTCCCGGAATACCTGCTGAAACAGACGATAATGCTCAGGGAGATTTTAGTTTGGATGTTGCAGTTGGTTCTGGATTTACCACAACGTTCACCGGCACAGGAGCAAGTAGCAGAACAAAATTAAATGGGATTACGGTTGGAAATGATTTGTTTCGTTTTGTTTCAAGCGGCAATAACCGATTGGTTTATGATGGAAGCCAAACCAGATATTTTAAAGTAAATGTTAGTCTTTCATTTCAAGGTAATAGTAATAACGATATATTTATATTTTACATCGCCAAAGGAAATAGTGGAGACCCAACAGCTACAGTGGATGTAACCACTAAAGTGTACCGAGAGGTAGGTTCAAATTTTGATATCGGTTCCGTACCAATATTAGGTTCAGTAGAACTTTCACCAGGCGATTTTATTGAAGTTTGGGGAGAACGATGGATTGGATCTGGAAATATAGTCGTGATTTCAATGAATATGGTGGCTAATTAACATCCATATTGGAATTTAAACGTAATGCGTAACTCTTTTATATAATTATGAAAGTGCTATAATAGTACCTTACTCTAAACGCCCTAAAAAGTAATAACACTTGCGTCATACAAGTAATAGGATAATGCTTTACACATTTAGTTACTTGCTCTAGATAGCCATTTTGCATACGTTAAAAGCATTCAATAACTCTTTTTTTATCGGCTTTAACTCTGGACTATATTGAATATATTTCTCTCTGGCATATAATTCTATAGACTTCTTTAGGTATCTTAATAAGCCATTTTTTATCCATACCCATACCCATATCCATGTTAGTTTAACTTAAATGCGAGATTAATAGTCACAGCGAGATTAATAGTCACACTCCATGTTCTTAAAAGCCCGTTTGGCAGGATTGGAGTGGTAATAATTGTTAAAACTCCTAAAAATAACCTAGATTGAAAATAGGTCACTAGTGATTACTCTTGCTTTATACGTGATGCTTACGATTACTAATTCCATAATAGCTCTAGCGTTTTGAGGTGTAGGCATTTCAGTTTGTAATTTTATGCTAACGACCTTTATAACAATTAACAGATGTCTTTATTGGGCTACTTTTTTAAATACTATACAATTTATTTTTAACTAGAATGTAATGTGTCATTTGTTGGAGTGATGCTCTGTAATACACTTGCAATGGCTATCACAATAACACAACCTAAGAAATTTAACCATAAAAACGGCAGGTTTATAACCTCAAACTCATTTAAAAGAAATAATGTAATTACAATAGCCTGTGTAATAAAGGCGGCGACAAACACAGCGTTGGCTTTAACAAACTTAAAGAAAAAGGCGAGTAGAAAAATACCCAATACATTACCATAAAATATCGAGCCTATAATATTAACCAGCTGGATTAAATTTTCTGCTAAATTGGCGACACAGGCGACACCAATGGCCATGATTCCCCAAATAAGTGTAAACCATTTAGAGGCTTTTACCATTTCTGCTTCGGTTTTTTCGCCCACTTGTTGTTTGTATAAATCTATGGTGGTGGTACTGGCTAAGGCGTTTAATTCGCTAGCGGTACTGGACATAGCAGCACTTAAAATAACGGCCAATAATAGGCCAATCAACCCTTTTGGTAGGTTGTTTAGTATGAAATGAATGAATACATAATCTTTATCGTTGCTTTCTACCTTGATACTTTTTGCTTCACCAGCTTTTTCAATTAATTCCTGACCTTTTTCGCGTAATTCCCGGTATTTTATCTCATTGGCTTCAATAGCGGTAATACTAGTGCTGTTTTTTTCTTGCACAAAGGTTTCTATGGCTTCTTTTTTCTGAATAAATAAAGCGTTTTGTTCCTTTTGAATAGCCTTGTAAGCTTCACTATATTCAGAATTTAAAACCACATCAGTAGCTGTCGGATTAAAATTAACCGGGGCTTGATTAAACTGATAAAACACAAAAACCATCACACCCACCAACAAAATAAAAAATTGCATGGGTACTTTTAAAAGTCCGTTAAAAACCAGACCTAACTGCATTTCACGTACAGATTTACCTGAGAGATAACGCTGCACTTGACTTTGGTCTGTACCAAAGTAAGCCAACATTAAAAACGTGCCGCCTATTAAACCAGACCAAATGGTATAACGGTTATTTAAATCGAAAGAAAAGTCGAGTATTTCCATCTTACCACTGGCACCAGCAATGTCTAAAGCACTTGAAAAGGTGATGTTGTCTGGTAATTTATTAAGGATCAAAATAAAAGCGATAATCATTCCTGTGAAAATGACAATCATTTGATGTTTTTGTGTCACGTTTACGGCCTTTGTTCCGCCAGATACCGTATAAATAATGACTAAAAAACCAATAATAATATTAAGAAATAATAAATTCCAACCTAGAACAGCAGACAGGATAATAGCAGGCGCAAAAATGGTGATTCCAGCCGCTAAGCCACGCTGAATTAAAAACAAAATAGCGGTTAGCGTTCGTGTTTTTCTATCGAATCTATTTTCGAGAAATTCGTAAGCCGTATAGACTTTTAGTCGGTGATATAATGGAATAAATACCATACAAATCACAACCATGGCGATAGGGAGTCCGAAATAAAATTGTACAAAGCCCATACCGTCATTAAAGGCCTGGCCAGGAGTAGAGAGGAAGGTAATGGCACTGGCTTGTGTTGCCATGACCGAGAGCCCTATGGTCCACCACTTTGAGGTATTGCCACCTTTTAAATAGTCTTCTACATTTTTACTGCCCCTGGTTTTTAATGTGCCGTAAATAACAATGGCTAAAAGTGTGCCTGCTAAGACAATCCAATCAAGTGTTTGCATAATCTAAAAGGCTTTCATGATTAAATAGAAAACAATAATATAAACCACGTTTGCTAAGAGAATGAGCGTATAGAGTTTATTCCATTTGTATTTTTCCATGGGGTTGGTTTTTATTAGTTGTTATGATGAGCGCATTACATTGTTAAGAATAAAAGTATTTCGACCAGTTTTACATGGCTCTTTGCCATTCCTGTATTTTTATTTCAATAAGGCTCAAGCTTAACTTTTCTTTAATTTTTAGCTTCAGATTGGTCAGTAATATTATTTTTTCCAATAGATAGCATATTAGCAAATAATCTGTAGGCACCTGAAACACCTGCTGGAAACTCTCTAAAAAAGCTTAGTCCCGTATAGATGTAATAGCCTTTACCATGTTTTGCAACTAACAGGCTTCCTGTTTTTGGTGTTTCACCGTTATCGTTCATGGAAAGTAGAGGTGTGAATTCGCTTGACCATTCACTGGGGAAATACAAACCGCGTTCTTGTGTCCAGCCTTCAAAATCCTTTTTGGTGATTTTGTTGGGTGCATTTAGCAACTCATGATTGGGCTCTAAAAAAGTGACTTCGGCAAATTCATCGGTAACTCTGTCACGAGATAAAGTGATAGGGTAGGGCGCTATTTTATCAACTTTTATTTGATGCCTGGTGTTGTATTGCACAATCATATTACCACCATTCTTAACAAACTCAAAGAGTATGTCTTGTTTGTAATTCAGTGCTTCTATGGTATTATAGGCGCGAATACCAATAACGACTGCATCAAAGTTGCTTAAGTTTTCTGGTGTAATAGCGTCTGGTTTTAAAATAGAGACTTTATAGCCGATTTGTTTTAAGCTTTCTGGAACCACATCGCCAGCACCTTCAATATAAGCGATGTTTTCGCCTTTCTTTTTAATGTCTAAGCGTACAATTTTACTTTCACTTGGCAATATTACTGTTTGAAAAGGAATGTGATCGTAATCAATTTCTATGAGTTCTTTGGAGTACGTTTTATCGCCTATTGTAACAAGTGGTTTAAGTAAACCTTCACTTTGGTATTTTGGAGGCGTCACGCTAAAAACAAGGGTTTGTTCCTGGCCTTTATGGGCAATGTTTACGTTTTGTTGTTTGGGATATACCTGCCACTCTTTAGGGCATGCCAACGCCACAACGCCTTCTAGATTATCGCGGCCTGCTTTAACGACTACTGGAATGTCTTTTTGCTGATCGTTTTCAAAAATGATCACGTTCTCAGTTACTTTTGCTGAAACTTCAGGAATGATTTCAAAGGGTTTGTACACTTCGCCTTTAACGGGGTCGTTGGTTTTATAGACTATAGCTTTAGTGAATGGTATTTTTGTGCCTTCTATAGTTACGTTGAAAATAATCTTGAGATTTCTAGGTGTTTCTGGTAAGCCTATTTGTGCTTTGTCTGGGACATTATACATGCCTAAACTACCTTTTTCCGTTAACCAATACGGGGTAGACTCTTTCTCTAAAGTTGGGATTTTTAGAGTAAATGTATCTTCGTTTTCTATGTTTTGTTTTAAAGCGAGATTTAATGTGTTTCCTTTTATATATGGATATTCAATATTTTCTATAACTATAGCTGAAGCACTTCTGTTTATGGTTTCAATTTTTACTTTTATTTCGTCACCATGTGTGGCGTTATTCACTTCTGCTACCGCTTCTAAGTACAAACCAGTACAAGCAGCAATGACTTCTTTTATCGCTTTAGTTTTATATGTTTTCCAGTGTTCATTTTCTAATTTCTGAATCATGGTATAGACTTGAACCAGGTCAGGGACAGAAGCTGAGGGATTTGTGAAATCATACGCGCGTAATACTTTTTCTAAAAGCATGCCAATGGCTTTTCCGCCTTTAACACGATTCCAACTCGTATCAATGCCATCAAAAATATTGGATTTATCTTCTGGTAAATCACCTTTTATTAGTTCGATGTATTCCTGTTGTTCACCACGTGTTCCTGTGTTTCCAAAACCTTGTGATTTGTGTTGACTTCTGCTTAATGCAGCAATTTCAGTATTACTCAACCCTTTAGAGGGATAATACACACCAACATCGAAGTTTAATAAATTGGTTTTATCTGCTGCATCAAATTTTTCCTGAGACCCATAAAACCACCATGAGGTATTGAAGAATTCACGTTTTGGTTGCCAGATACCGTATTGCTCTGCTTGATTTGGATAAGCCATTGGATCGCCTGCCAGATCAAAAGCTTCAACACTTAGCATGGCAGAACTGGTATGATGGCCATGGGTTGACCCTGGACTTCTATGGTCGAAACGGTTAATAATAATGTCTGGCTTAAATTGGCGAATAGCTAGAACGACATCACTTAGTACTTCCTCTTTATTCCAAATGGCCAATGTTTCATCTGGATGCTTAGAATAGCCAAAATCATTGGCTCGTGTAAAACGTTGCTCACCGCCATCTATACGTCTTGCAGCCAGTAATTCTTGTGTGCGAATCACCCCTAAGAGCTCTCTAATTTCTGGTCCTACAAGGTTTTGTCCGCCATCACCACGGGTTAACGATAAATAGGCGGTACGTGCTTTGAGGTGGTTGGCCATATAGGAAATTAGTCGCGTGTTTTCATCGTCTGGATGCGCTGCAACATATAACACAGAACCTAAGAAATTGAGTTTTTCTATAGATTCATAAATTTCTGAAGCGTTTGGCTTTTTAGGTTGTTGTGCGTGACTATTGAATAGAAATAGACAAGATAATAGGAGTGTAGCAATTATTTTTCGCATGGGTTTGGTTTCAATTTGTCCCGAATTTCAGGGAGTTTTCAAATATAAACAAACGCCTTTGGAATATTTAGTTTTTAGATTTCTTTAACGTAGTTGGGTAGAAGACCTGCAGTTGTTTATTAAACGCTTTAGGGGAAGACACTAATATTAGCGCTATAAAATGGACTGTATTAACTTTATTTTGAGTCTGCTAACTGCGACAAACTTTTAAAAAGTAGTTTTACAACCACTTTTTCCGCTTAAAATAATACATCATTCCTATAAAAATAATGATCATTACGCCCCAAACAATATGATACCCATATTTATAATGCAGCTCCGGGATATTGTCGAAATTCATGCCATAAACACCAGCAATAAAAGTTAGCGGAATAAAAATAGTGGCTATAATGGTTAGTACTTTCATCACCTCATTCATACGATTACTAATCGTGGTCATGTACATATCCATTAATCCCCAAATCATTTCACGATAGATGTCTATAGTATCAGACACTTGAATAATATGATCGTAAACATCGGCAAAATAATGAAGTGTTTTCTGGTCTATAAGTTTGCTTTCACTTTTATCGACGCGGCTAATAATTTCACGAAGTGGAAAAATAGCGCGACGTACTTTTAGGACTTCCCGTTTCAACGATTGAATCTCGGTAGAGATTTCATCTTTAGTAAGCCCTTCAAATAAACTATCTTCTAAATCTTCAATTTTATTGCCCATTGTTTCAATAATGGCATAATAATGATCAACAATCGAATCTATTAAAGCATACAATAAATAATCGGAACCAAGTCCACGAATGCGTCCTTTACCCTGGCGAATACGTTCTCTTAGTGGGTCAAACACATCACCTTCAGCTTCCTGAAATGTAAGTACATAATTACTACCAAGCACAAAACTGACTTGTTCTGAAACAATTTTCTCTTCAGCATCATAATACATCATTTTTAAAACGATAAAAATATAGTCCTCATACTCATCAATTTTTGGACGCTGATTAGTACTTACGATATCTTCTAAAACGAGCGGATGCAAATGGTAATGGTTTCCTATTTTTTCAATTTCATCAACATTATTAAGTCCGTTAATATTGATCCAGCTAATAGAATCTGTAGCTTTATAGGCGAAAGCTTCTTCAACACTTTTTAGTTGTTTTTCGTTGCAGAAATCTGAATTATAATCAAAAGACTCCATTAATAGGGGGTTGAAGTCTTTTTTTCCTGTATAAATAACTGCTCCAGGTACTTGACCAACCTGCTTTTTATAGTCTTCTGTGCGTTTTTTCGGTTTGCGTTTTGCCATGAAATAGGTGTTAATGGAAATCGCCAAAATCTTCAATGGCATCTTTCTCGACTAAAGTTACAGCTTTTTGCAGAATCAAATTATTGGGATAGGTCACCAGGTCGCCATTTTCAATTCGTAAGTGAAGTTGAAAGGCTCTAATGTCTTCAATAACAGCTTCTATAGGGTAATCTTTATCATGTATTTTTATTTTATCGCCTACTTTATAAGGAAATGAGAAAAACATGATAATACCAGAAGTTACATTACTTAAAATAGACCAAATGGCAAATAAACCAATGCCTATAACAGCAAATACAGAAGAAAACATTACAGAAATGTCTTTAATGTCGGTTCCTACTACAAAAGCTTCAACAAACATAAAAATGAGAAATAGCGTCACTGTATAATAACGCGAAATCAACTTTACTCGGGCATCGTTTATACTACTTTTTTGACCAATTTTTCTGATGGTTATTTTTCCTAAAAAACGAATTATAATTACAATGGCTAGTAAAATACCTGTGTTTATGAGTTCGGTTTTATAAATTTCTAAAAACATAATTAGATTCAATTTCTTGCAAATATAGAAGAGTTTTTATTCTAAGAGGAGTGTTTTGCGCAAGACTTCATTACTATTCCTGTTTTTATTCCAATAGTCCGATTTAATGGTTTTTAATAGGCTTGCTTTAGTCGTTTTTCCATCTGTGGTTTCCTCCCAACTTAAAATAGTATAAGGGAAGTTAGCGCTAAAAGTAATCGCTAGTGTTCGGTTTAATTCTGGATAAGTTAATGAATAGGTATAGTCTTTTATTTCACCTGTAACGTCATAGGCTTTAAGTGTTTTATGTTTCAACCGGATATACTCTAAAGACGGTATCATTTTAAAATCACCTGAAGGAAGCGATTTTGGAGCGATACGTAATTGTGTCCAGATTTCATTTTCTAGAGGCACTTTTTCTAAACTGAAATCCTCATCTGCTTCACCTTCAAAATAAGAATGAGACGTAATATCAAACTGTTCTTTGTTATTGAGCTGCAGATAGACATGACCACACCATTCTTGAATAGAACAGCTTACTTTAATAGCATGTTGGTCGTTACGTACTGGGTAAAAAGTACTTTGCATAATAGCATACGGGTAAATGCCTGAATTAAAATTTTTAGTACTATTTAATTTTAAAACGGGAATATTTGTTGGAGCATTCCTATCTGCTTTTACTTGCGCTTTGGCTAAAAAGGGCTCAGTCACATAAACCAGAACCGCTTTCCCTGTTCTTAGTTCTCCATAACGCATTTGTTCTAATTGATAGGATGAAATTTCTGCTTCGCCAGCATACCAATAGTCTTTAAACGTTTGGCTTAATACTGAAGCTGTTTGAATAGGTTTTTCCTCGGTTACAGTGGATTCAAATAAATTATTAGCAATAACTTCTCTTGCCTTTTTTTCACAAGATTGAAACAGAAGGAGTATAATTAAAAAGCGGCAAAGAATTGTTTTTGTCATCACAGAAGGTTTCTGTTATAAAATTACAATTCTAAAGCCCGTCTACAAAATCCTTTAACGTTTTGTACACTAAATGTGTGGGTAATCCCACAACATTAAAATAAGAGCCTTCTATTTTCGTAACACCAATGAGCCCAATCCATTCTTGAATCCCATAAGCACCGGCCTTATCTAAAGGTGAATACGTATTAATATAATGCCAGATTTCTTCATTTGTAAACGCTTTAAAGGTGACATGAGTCACTGCATTTTCCGTTTTTTGAAATTTTTTTGTTCGCACACAAACCGAGGTAATGACTTCATGAGTAGTATCACTCAACGATTTTAAAATAGCAAACGCTTCTTCTTTATTTCTAGGTTTACCAAGAGCAGTACCTTTATGCCATACAATGGTATCGCTGGTTATTAAAATGTCGTTAGCCTTTAATTCCTTTAAAAAAGGCATCGATTTTAGTTGGGCTAAGTAATCTGTAATCTCAAAATGACGTAATTTTGGCGGATATTCTTCTTTTATTTCTTTTAACCTGATTTCAAAATCTAAACCTAAATCTTTAAAAAATTGATGCCGTCTTGGCGAACCAGAAGCCAGAATAATATTATAATCTTTAAGTTTTTCGTTTAGCATTATTATAAAATAATATAGTAAAGGACCATAGAAAGCATGCCTGTGATCATGACCATTTTTAACATGAAGCTAATGTGTTTGAACTGATGATTATTTTCTGCTGAAAATAATTTTAGGGCAATATAAATTAGCGGACCAACAACAGCTACTAAGAAATAAATAATGGCTTCGGTATGCATGTAAAGGAAGGTGCCTATGTAATATATTATTATTAAAATAGTAAGACAGGTTAAACTAAAAGCAATTTTTGCTGTTCGTAATTTTCCAAATACGATAGGAAGTGTTTGCATACCTACTTTATGGTCACCATCGACATCCTGGATATCTTTTACAATTTCACGAATAAAATTGATACAAAAGGCAAAAATGGCAAAATCGGCTAAAACTTCAAACATCGTTGACTGTACACTTTGATTTTGAGGAGTAATGGCAGGAATTAGTTCAAACATACCTACAATCATCACGCTTAACGAAACTAAAAGAGAGACTAGTATGTTACCAGCAACTGCAATTTGTTTCAAATAGGAGGCATAGACATAAAGGGCTGCTGAAATAATTACAAACATGACAAAAAATTCGGGTTTACCAACCGAATGCGATAGATAAAAGCCACAAAAAACACCAATGACAGTAAAAATGATATACAGGTAGTTCGCTGTTTTTTCTGAAAGAGACTTACCCACAACCACTTTGTTTGGTTTGTTTACCGCATCGGTTTCCATATCATAGATGTCATTAATCACATAACCGCCAGCTGCTATAAATAGGGTGGCTAGAATGAGAAATGTAAAACCCAAAGCGTTTAATGTTGTGCTAACAGCAAAGGCTGGAAATAATGTGTATTTAATTAAAAGTTGCACTACGGCAATCATTACAAGGTTTTTCCAACGGATAAGTTTAAGTATATTCAAAGTGTGTGGGTTTGTTAATGATATAAAAATCCCTCAAAAATAGCTTTTATTACTAAAAGGAGAGGTGTTAAAATTAAAATCAATACTGCAATAGTATTTTTCTGTTTGTTTTCTGAACGTATGTTGTCTATTATAGATTTTCTAGCTTGGTCAGACAATATGTTATCGTTGAATACGCGCTTAAATTCAGCCTGACTTTTAGTATTTAATTGCGCCTTTATTTTTGAAAACACCTGTTTTAGTTTTCTGTTAAATACGGAAGCCTGTTGCCCGAACTTGTATAATTAGATCCAGTAATAGGTCTTCTTTTGTTACTTGTCAAAATTAATAATTATTCCATAAATATTGTGAAAAAAAATTAAAGAGAGGCGTCAAAGTGACCATCCCAGTCACCACGAACCTTTAGAACCTGCTCAATAACATCACGAACACAACCTTTACCACCATTTTTGTGAGAAATATAATGCGATAATGCTTTTATTTCAGGAACAGCATCTTGCGGACATGCTACCAAGCCCACGAGTTGCATCACTGGAATATCTGGAATATCGTCCCCCATATATAGAATGTGCTCTGGCTTTATATTTTCCGTTTTTATATAGTCTAGAAATTGATCCTTCTTTTTATGCGCACCCAAATAGACGGATTTCACACCTAAATGATTTAAACGTATGCGCACACCTTCATTGGTTCCTCCAGAAATAACACAAACATTATAACTCTTATTTAGTGCTTGTTTTAAAGCATAACCATCTTTTACATTCATGCTGCGAAGCATTTCGCCAGTAGATGTAATGAGTAACGAACCATCAGTTAAAACACCATCTATATCAAATATAAAGGAGGTAATATGTTTTAGAGATTCTTTATAACTTTTATCGTCTGCCATGTGTTTTTTGTATGGATTTGGTTAACAACTCGTAAACCGCTTTATGATGCTCGCTTTCCAGTTGTTTTAAATGTCTTTTAATTGTTTTTTTATCATTGCGCAGCGCTGGCCCAGTTTGCGCCATGTACGGTGAAAGCGTTTCAATTTTTTTAGCCGTTTCTTGAATTAAAGGCTTTAAGATATCAAATTCAGCACCATTGGCTTCCGTGATTTCGTGTGCTATTCGGTATAACTGATTGGTGAAATTATTCACAAAAACAGCGGCTAAATGAAGACCTTGACGTTGGTCACTGTTCACTTTATGGCTTTTACTACCTATGGCTTTTGCTAAAGCTTTTAGTTTAGGTAAGTCTTTTTTATTTAGTGTTTCTATGCATAAAGGGATTTGCGTAAAATTGACTTCAGCATCCTTAGAAAAGGTTTGTAGCGGATAGAATACACCTCGTTTTTGTTTTTTGTCAACCGCATATAAACTGGTGCTTCCTGAGGTATGAACGACCAATCTGTTTTCAAAAGGTAAATGTTCTGAAAGTGTTTCAATGGCATCATCACTAACTGCTAATATATAAATATCGGCTACTACTAGTTGTGATAAATCATCTGTAATAGCAACAACATTCTTATAACGGTCAATTGTTTTTAAACTACGATTATACCATTGTTTGATATTTACATCTTCTGAAGCAGAAAATGCTTTAAATAAATGAGTGGCCACATTTCCTGCGCCTAAAAGTACTACTGAAATCATGCGGCTAAAATAAGTATCTCTGTAATCATATAAAAGACGTTTAAGCTATCTTTGTAAACAATGGGAAAAAAAGACATTCAAACTCGGGAAGATATTTATCAATTAATGACTCTTTTTTATGCGAAAGTGAGAAAGGATAATGTTTTAGGTCCTTTCTTTAACAATAGAATAGAAGACTGGGAAGCACACCTGCAACAGCTTACGACATTCTGGGAATCTAGTTTGTTTATGTCTAGAAAACTAGAGGAAAAATACAGTGGAAATCCCTTAGAAGTGCATGTTACTGTTGATAAAGAAAATAATAATAGTATTACTGAGTTACATTTTGGTATTTGGTTGAACCATTGGATACAAACGATAGAGGCCTTGTTTTATGGTGAAGTAGCCGATAATGCTAAGCGAAGAGCTCGTAAAATGGGGACTTTTATGTATTTGAAAATTTTTGAAGCCAGAGCAAAAAACAAATAGAATTTTAACACTTATTTGCGCTAATTCCTGTCCTTAAAAACAAACAAAAACCCTTATCTTTGCACGAGCTAAATATAGCCTTGATTGTTATGCAAAATAAACTCGCAAAGATCCTCTTTTCTACACGTTTAACTGCCATCTTATTTTTTCTTTTTGCCCTAGCGATGGGTATCGGGACTTTTATGGATGCCGGACAAGAAACCTCTCCAACACCGTATTCAAGGTATTGGATTTATAACACCCTTTGGTTTGAGGCGATTATGGCTTTTTTCGTGATCAACTTTGTTGGAAATATTTTTAGATTCGGTTTATATAAAAAAGCAAAGTGGGCGACATTAACGTTACACTTAGCTTTTATTTTTATTTTATTGGGTGCTTTTATCACCAGATATATTGGATATGAAGGTAAAATGCCCATTTTTGAAGGGGAAACTGAAAACACCTTTCTTTCTGAAAAAACATATCTCTCTGCTTTAGTCAATGGTGATTATCAAATTGATGGTATACCACAGCGCTTGCGTATTGAAGAAAAAGTAGATTTTTCTGAACGCTTAAACAACACACTAGAGCTTAATGCGGAATATGGGGATACACCAGTACGTATTACCTTGGCTAAGTTTGTCTCTAATGCTGAAGAAGATATTATTCCAGATGAAGTCGGAGAAGAATATCTTAAAATTGTTGAAGCAGGAGATGGCGCACCACACAACCATTTCCTTAAAGTTGGAGAAATTCAAAACATACATAATGTTTTAATTGCGTTAAATAAACCAACAGAAGGTGCTATTAACATAACCTATCAAGGGGATTCTTTAAATATACAGTCGCCATTTGAAGGGGAATATCTTACCATGGCAACTATGGAACAAGGTAAGTTGCTTAAAGATAGTATTCAGCCTTTAGCGTTACGCTCACGTTACGTTATTGGAAACATGCAAATGGTATTCCCAAAACCGGTTGTTAAAGGGTATTTTGATATCGTAAAGAAATCAAAATTACTTAAAAGCGATGAAGATGGCATTGTGGTTAATGTTACAGCAAATGGAGAAACTAAGCAGGTTAATTTAATAGGAGGCGTAGGGACCAACAATCAGTGGGAAAAAGTAACTGTTGGCGGTTTACAATTCGATTTAAAATTTGGTTCAAAAGTTTTAGAACTGCCGTTTAGCATTAAATTAAATGATTTTGTTGCTGATAAATATCCAGGAACAGAAAATAGTTATTCGGCATTTTCAAGTCAGGTGACTATTTTAGACGAGGAAAAAGAGAATTTTGATTATAAAATTTATATGAACCACGTTTTGGATCATCGTGGCTACCGTTTCTTTCAATCAGGATTTGATAATAATGAACAACGTACCATACTTTCTGTAAACCATGACCGTTGGGGTACCTGGTTTACATATTTTGGATATTTTCTTTTGTATTTTGGTTTAATGGCAATTTTATTTGATAAGAATACACGTTTTGCTGATTTAAAACGCGCATTAGATAAAGTAAAGGAAAAGAAAAGCAAGTTAGTAACCATTTTATTGTTTTGCCTTACGCTATCAGGGTTTGCTCAGGAACAGCATAGTGACGATGATGGACATGACCATAGTGAACATGCGAATGGAAATGAAGAAACAGCTAATATTAAAGAAGATCAAGAATTTTCTTTTGCCGAAAATAAGGCAAAGGTTGATTCTATTTTAAAGGTTAATGTTGTCCCAAAAGAAGAA
The DNA here is from genome assembly GCF_000934685.1 of Lacinutrix sp. Hel_I_90. Lineage (NCBI taxonomy): Bacteria > Pseudomonadati > Bacteroidota > Flavobacteriia > Flavobacteriales > Flavobacteriaceae > Lacinutrix > Lacinutrix sp. Hel_I_90. The sequence continues at coordinate 142,127 of NZ_JYNQ01000001.1, forward strand.
GCTGAGAATTTTGGAAAATTGGTCATACAGGATATTGGCGGTCGCATGATGCCTGTTAATACCTATGCTTCGGAGTTTTTAAGAAAACTGAGTAAAAATGATACATACGAAGATTTTACTGCAGATCAAGTTTTCCTTTCTATTCAAGAAAGTCCGTTGTTGTGGTATAATGTACCCATCATTTATTTGAAATCAAAAAAGGCAGATTCAATTCGAAAAATCATTGGCCTAGATACAAGTGAAAAATATGCCACTTTAGGACACTTTTTTACGAACCGCGGAGAATACAAATTACAACCCTATTTAGAGGAAGCTTACAAAGCGCAAATACCTAGTGGATTTCAAAAAGAGTTTAAAGAAACAGATCAGCGTGTTAACTTATTGTACAACACTATTCAGGGCAAGTCTTTAAGAATTTTCCCTGTTCCTGAAGATGAAAATAACAAATGGATTTCTGCAGAAGAATATAAAAAAGAGGGTTACAAAGAAAAGATTTCAGATTCTATTTATGCAGGCTTTATAGCCGGTAGTTTTGATGTGTATTTGTATCGTTTGAACGCAGCAAAGCAATCAGGTGATTATAAAGAGGCTAATAAGTTATTGGCAGCCTTTAAAAAGAATCAAAGGAATTTAGGGAGTGAAGTCATGTTAAGTGACGATAAAATTAATACAGAAATACGTTATAACAAATACGATATTTTCAAGAAACTGTTTAGTTGGTATATGTATGCTGGAGCATTACTTTTTGTGGTGTTAATTGTTCAAATATTTAGAGATAGAAGCAAGGGCATTAATATTACGGTAAATAGCTTTAAAGTTATCATTTTAGGGCTTTTCATTCTGCATACTTTAGGTTTAGTCGCCCGCTGGTATATTTCAGGTCATGCACCTTGGAGTGATGCTTACGAATCGATGATTTATGTTGCTTGGGCGACCATGTTTTTTGGTTTAGCTTTTGGAAGAAAAAGTGATCTAACAATAGCAGCCACTGCTTTTGTAACCGCAATGATATTAATGATTGCCCATTGGAACTGGATGGATCCTGCAATCGCAAATTTACAGCCTGTTTTAGACAGTTATTGGCTAATGATTCATGTAGCTGTTATTGTTGCTAGTTATGGGCCATTTACCTTAGGGATGATCTTAGGCGTGGTCGTATTGCTGTTGATGATCTTTACCACCGAAAAGAATAAAGAAAAAATGCTCTTAAATATTAAAGAGTTAACCATAATAAATGAAATGTCACTTACCGTTGGTTTAGTGATGTTAACGATAGGGAACTTCCTTGGAGGTCAGTGGGCAAACGAGAGTTGGGGACGTTATTGGGGCTGGGATCCAAAAGAAACCTGGGCCTTAATAAGTATTATGGTGTATGCCTTTGTTATTCACATGCGATTAGTACCAGGTTTACGCGGACGCTGGTTTTTTAATTTAATGTCTATTGTGGCTTTTGCGAGTATTATGATGACCTATTTTGGTGTGAATTTTTATCTTGCTGGATTACATTCTTACGCCAGTGGAGACCAAATTGTAAGTTTAAAGTTTATTGGGGTTACTGTTGCTATTGTAGCTGTTTTAGGCTTTTTTGCCTATAAAAAGTATGCTAAATACTATAAAAAATAGATTTCTGTTTGATATTTATTACATTTAAGGATTAAACGCATCCAAATGAACTTTTTTAAAAACTTCGGAACAGGTAATATTTTGATGATTTTCCTCTGTGTGATCATTATATTATTTGCAGAATACTTATTCCTTACCGGAAAAGAAATACACGGTATCTTTGTTGGGCTATGGGCACCTACGCTTCTTGGTTTTATGATATTTATAAAATTAGTCAGTAATGGAAATAAATAGCGTCAATAATGTCATTCTTTGGTTTTCAATCTTCGTCTCGGTTTGCATAGTCATATGGGCTTATGTTATGATTCGCGAATTCAACAAAAAGTTTAAAAATTAATTATGGGGTTTTTAAAGGAATTTAAAGAGTTTGCCGTAAAAGGCAACATGATGGACATGGCTATAGGTATCATTATTGGCGCTTCATTTAATAAAGTTATTGATGTATTGGTTAAGAAAGTATTAATGCCACCGCTGTCTTTAATGAGCAGTGGTATTAATTTACAGGATAAAAAAGTAATGCTTCGAGAAACAGAATTGGATAGTGCTGGTAAAGTTTTGGCCGAAGAGGTCGCAATTCAATATGGCGCATTAGTAGAAGCTTTTATCGATTTTATCATCATAGGACTAACGGTATTTCTTGTTGTAAAAGCCATGAACAGATTAAGAGAAAAATCTGATAACACCAAAGATAAAACGGTAAAAACGCCTAAAGACATTCAGTTGCTTACAGATTTAACTGAATTAATGGAAGAGCAAAACAAATTGCTGAGAGCAAACACTTCAGAAAAATAAAAGCATAAAAAAAGCAACAAGTAGTGGATGTTTTGTTGCTTTTCCAAAAAACTATAAATGTGAGGTTATAGCTTTATTAATGTTTTATTTAAATTTAAATCATTGAGCATATCATTAGTAAATTTATAGTGCCCTTTTTTGGTTATGATTCTAAATCTGTGGTCGTTCATTCTTGATAATACATCTAAAAAGCGCCATTTTGTTTTAAGAAGTCGTTGTTTGTCACTTTTTAGTCCGATTTCAAAATAATACTTTCTAGTTCTTCTAGTAGCTGTAATGTCTGGTGTTATTTTGATCTCACCGTCCTTTTTTACATAAGATTTTGGTGACTCAAAACCATCAATATCAGCTTTGATATTTTCAAAACCTAAATTTTGTAAGTAGTTTACTGATTCTTTGATGAATACTTCGTTCTCTTTTTTTTCTGTATGTGTCATAGTACCTCTAAGTTAGTCCAAATGTGCTTTAGTAACTGTTAACGGGTTGTTAAAGCATTCATTTTTAACGTATTTTAAGAAATTTTGTAGTCATTTATAAAATATAAATAACATAATCCTGCTATTATGGCAAGCATAAAACTAATAAGAGTTCCAATTAAAACATATTCAGTAAGTTTTCTGTCTTTTGCTTTAGACAAGTCTCCAAATCTGAAAATAGACTTTGCTGCCATTAAAAAACCAACGCCTTCCCAATGGTCTGTAATAATAAATAAGAAGACAAAAACACGTTCTAAAACACCAATATAAGCGCCTGCGTGTTCTAAAGAATCGATACTATTTTCATCTGCCGTGTCTAAGTTCCATTTAGAAATAATAACTTTCATTATAACAGAAGCAACACTGGTTGTAAATAGTAAAAAGGTTATAAATACAATGGTTGTAGGAGTAAATAGCCAGTCAAAATCTAATGGATATTGAGAATAAAGTAAGGTTACCAGAAATAAAACAAGGAGATGTGCTATTTGATCTACAAAAAATAGAACTCTGGCGTTTTTGGGAGTGTTTAGATGAAGTTTAATAACATCAATACAATAGTGTGATATAATTATGATTATAAATCCAAGCCAAAAGGATTTAAAATCAGCTTTCAATACAATAAACAATGCAATAAAATGAATAAGAATATGATAGTATAAGTATTTTGATTTATGTTTTTTATCCAATTTATGAGTCACCCATTTTTTAGGCTGAAACAAAAAATCTCCAATAAAGTGAGCCAGTAATAATTTTATAAATAAGAGCATCATAGGGTTTGCGTTTGTTGTTCGTAATAATTTAATAGTTTTAGTAGGTCATCGTAACCAGAACGTTTTAAACCAGCACTAATATTACTTTGTGTTTTGTTCAGAAGTTTTGCTAGGTCTTTTTGATTATAGTCTGGATATTCTAAAGCGGCTTTAAGTGTTTCTGCAGCAGTTGGTGTCCAGTTATCTGTAGTAAGTGCCGCTAAATCTATCATGATGTTTAAAGGGGTGTCTATTGCGTCATGACCTGTTTCTAGCGCTAGAGTATTCCGTTTTAAATTTTCAAAACAATGTCCAGAGTTTATAAAAGCAGTACCATTGGCTTCGGTGATTTTATCGGCATCATGAGATTTATCACCAATACCTATAGCCATTCGCACGTCTATGTCTGAGTTTTGTTTTATAGCCGCTTTTATTAGTAAAGCAGCTCTTAAACCTGCTGTTTTATCGACTTCCAATTGAAAGCTATCCCCTCTAAAAATTTCCCATGCCTTTGGTTCTTCTCCGTATTTATTAAACTCTTTTTTTAAAATAGGTAACCATGCTTTTGGTTCACTATCTCTCGAGTTTATAATATCTCCTGTAATGATACTTACTAATTTCATCAGTAAAATTTTAATAAATATACTAAAAATATTCGCTTTTTAACGAATAATTGTAAATATCTGCTTTTTAGCGAATAATTACAAATATCTGCTTTAAGGCGAATATAATGACATATGGACAACTAAAGCGGATTTACATTTTTTTAAAAGAACTTAAAACCAAATGAAGACAATTAGTATCTTTACCGTATGAGTAAAAAAGAACTAGGTTTAAATACCATTTGTACACACATTGGTGAAATAAAAGATGAACAATTTAAAGGAGCGGTATCGCCCATTTATTTATCGTCTTCATATGAGTTTCTAGATGTAGATGTTAAGCGCTACCCCCGTTACTTTAATACACCAAATCAAGAATATCTATCAAAGAAAGTCGCAGCTTTAGAGCATAAAGAAACCGCGATGATTTTTGGGTCTGGTATGGCGGCTATTAGCCACATGTTTTTGGCGTTTTTAAAATCTGGTGACCATATTGTAGTGCAAAACACATTATATGGCGGAACCAGTAATTTTATACGTGAAGAATTTCCAAAACTGAAAATAGAATTCACTTTTACAAACGGGTATGCTGTTGAAGATTTTGAAAAAGCCATTCAACCCAACACAAAATTGATTCATATTGAAACACCTTCTAATCCGTTATTAACCATTACAGATATTGAAGCTGTTGCTAAATTAGCTAAATCTAAAAGTATTGTAACAAGTATAGACAATACTTTTGCTAGTCCTGTAAATCAAAATCCAGCCGATTTTGGCATTGATTTAATCATGCATTCTGCAACAAAATATTTTGGTGGTCATAGTGATATTTGTGCGGGCGCTGTAGCTGGCTCAAAAGCGCATATGGACAGGATTTGGAATGTTTCTAAAAATTATGGAGGTAGTCTTAGTGATTTCACGGTTTGGATGTTAGAGCGCAGTATGAAAACAATGGGATTACGCGTGAAAGCCCAAACCAAAAATGCAAAGAAAATGGCGCAATGGTTGGAGCAGCATGAGTCTGTTAAAAAAGTATACTATCCAGGCTTAAAAAGCCATCCAGAATATGAACTTGCAAAAGCACAAATGAAAGGTTATGGGGCCATGCTATCCTTTGAATTAATTGATACTATTGACTCTGTGAAATTTCAAAAGGCACTTGGTCTCATTAAAGCATCAATGAGCTTAGCAGGGATTGAAAGTACCATGTTAAGTCCGGCGCAAACCTCTCATTCTTTATTAAGTCAGGCAGAACGTGACGCTATAGGTGTTAGCGATGGATTGATTCGTTTTTCTGTAGGAATAGAATCTGTTAGCGATTTAAAGGATGATATTGAACAAGCTTTGAGTCAATTATAAATTCATAATCGCTTTTACTTGCATAAAAATAACAAACATAATACGGGCTACAATTTTGAAAAACTAATCAGCGTTTTACCAGAATTAGAAAGTCATGTGTCCGTTAATAAACAGGGCACTGAAACCATAGATTTTGCGAACCCAAAGGCTGTAAAAATGCTTAACACTGCTCTTTTAAAAGCAGATTATGACATTCATTTTTGGGAGTTCCCAAACGCGAATTTATGCCCACCAATTCCTGGTCGTGCCGATTACATACATGTCATAAACGACCTGCTACAGGCTTCAAAAATTAATCAGAAGGTTACCGTTTTAGATATTGGTACAGGAGCAAGTTGTATTTATCCCTTACTGGGGAACGCAGAATACAATTGGAATTTTGTAGCTTCAGATTGTGATGAAACGGCGCTCGTTTTCGCCGAAAAAATAATCAGTGAAAACAAATTAACAGCAAATATTCAACTTAGAAAACAAAAAGAGGTAGCACATGTTTTTGAAAATATAATCACTAAAACTGATCGTTTTGATGCGAGTCTGTGTAATCCGCCATTCTATAAAAATAAATCAGAAGCATTAGAAGCCACAAAAAGGAAACTCATAGGATTAGGAAAAGAAACAGGTTCAGTAACTAGAAATTTTGCAGGTAAGGCCAACGAATTGTGGTTTAAAGGAGGAGAAAAGGCTTTTTTACATACCTATTTATATGAAAGTTCATTATTCAAAAAACAATGCCATTGGTATACGTCATTAGTTTCTAATAAAGCGCACATTAAATCGATGTATACATCCTTAGCTAAATTAGGAGCAACCAGTGTTAAAACGATAGATATGGCCCAAGGCAACAAAAAGAGTAGAGTAGTAGCCTGGTCCTTTTTAACAGAGAAAGAACAAAACGATTGGGTTAGATAGCAAGTATCCTTAATGGTCCTAAAGGGTCGAGAAACTTAAATAAATACTTAATAAGATTTCCGTATTTATGGGAATGTAAAATAAATTTTCAATGAAATTAGACATATTAGCCTTTGGAGCACATCCTGACGATGTAGAATTAGGAGCAGGTGCAACCCTTGCAAAAGCAGTTAGTGAGGGTAAAACAGTAGGAATAGTCGATTTAACAAGAGGAGAATTAGGAACGCGTGGTACTGCTGAAACGAGAGACCGTGAAGCTGCTGCTTCAGGGAAAATTTTAGGCCTAACTGTACGAGAAAATTTAGGCTTTGCGGACGGTTTTTTTATAAATGATAAAGCACATCAGATAGCGGTTATAAAAATGATACGTAAGTATCAACCAGAGTTAGTGCTTTGTAATGCTATTGAAGACAGGCATATCGATCATGGAAAGGGAAGCAAACTCGTAAGTGATGCCTGTTTTTTAAGTGGCTTGTTAAAAATTGAAACGCAGTTAGATGGAATACCTCAAGAAAAATGGAGACCAAAACTAGTGTACCACTACATTCAATGGCAACCCTTGACACCAGATGTCTTGGTTGATGTTTCAGGTTTTATAGAGACCAAAATGGAATCTGTGAAAGCTTACAAAACACAATTTTATGACCCTAATAGTAAAGATCCTGAAACTCCAATTACTAGTAAAACCTTTATAGACAGTATTGCTTATCGTGCAAGAGATTTAGGAAGACTGGTAGGTGTGGAACACGCAGAAGGCTTTACAGTAGAGCGCTATGTTGCTGTAGATAGTCTTTTTGATCTAAAATAAAACAGTTAAAAGTCTAACTTTAAGTCACAAAAAAAGTCTTCAATAACTATTGAAGACTTTTTGCTTTTTGGGTGGAAGACCGGGTTCGAACCGGCGACCCTCGGTACCACAAACCGATACTCTAACCAGCTGAGCTACAACCACCATTTAACGCACTATTGCTAATGCGAGTGCAAATGTAATTTATTAAATATTTTCTACAAAGTATTTTTTTAATAATTTATATTAAAAATGAAATTTTATGCCCATGCTTCTATTTTTAGAACGCCATAATCACTTCAAACTCCCCATCTAAAGCTGTTTTATTTTTAGCCGGCAGATAGGTTTTGGAAATAAAACCATCTAAATATAAGGGCTTTAGGCTGTCATTCTGTTTGGAATACATGGAGAAATTATAAGAACTTGCGTTTTGTTTTAAGATTGTAAAAAAATAAATAGTCATTTGGTAAAATAATAACATCTTTTCCAATATTTAGAGTGTTTGATCCTTTATTAAATAGCGGAATTAACTTGGTATTTATAATTACTCGCAATATTTGCTTGTTTGAAGCATTATGGTCTTCGGTTTTGAGAATAGCGTAGTTGTTTCATTATACAAATACAATAACAAAAAAAAGGTTCAGGAAAAACGATTTAGTTTTTCTTGAACCTTTTTTTTATACTAGCAATGCGCGTCCCTAATTGATTAGAGTGATATCGTAATGACTTAGTAGTTGAAATGACACCATTTTAATAGAACGTCACTTAATTTACTCTACAACTTTATCCACAACAATTTTTGCGTCTCTATTCGCTAATTCCCAAGCAGTGTAAAATACTAAACGCGTTCTGTTTTCTAACAAATCGTACTGTATTTTATCTGGTGTATCACCAGGTTGGTGATAATCTTCGTGTGTACCATTAAAATAGAATATAACAGGAATATTGTTTTTTGCAAAGTTATAGTGATCACTTCTGTAGTAAAAACGGTTTGGATCATTATCAGCATTAAAAGTATAATCCAGATCGATATTCATGTATTTGGTGTTCACCATTTCTGAGATGTTGTGCAACTCTGAACTTAATTTATCACTTCCAATAAGGTATACATAATTTCTATTTTTCTTTTCACGATTTGGATCTGTACGACCAATCATATCAATGTTAAGATCTGCAACCGTATTGGCTAAAGGAAAAATAGGATCTACATCGGTATAATATTTAGAACCTAAAAGGCCTTTTTCTTCCCCTGTTACATTAAGAAAAACAAGAGAACGTTTTGGACCATTACCGTCTGCCTTTGCTTTTGCAAACGCTTCTGCTATTTCAAGCACGGCAACGGTACCAGAACCATCATCGTCTGCTCCGTTATAAATTTTTCCGTCTTTTATACCTTCATGATCTAAGTGTGCAGAAATAATAATATACTCGTCTGGTTTTTCACTACCACGAATAATTGCTGCAACATTTTCTGAAGTAATTTCTTTAGAATTGTTTTTATAATCTATTGAGATGTTTGTACTTAATAACTGTGCTTTATCATTAGTTTCTATGTCGTTAACTAAAGTTTTACCGATGTTGTCGTTTATAATAAAGTACATCATGTCATCTGCATTTCCAGCTAAAGCCATGCGGCCACTAGACCCACCAAAACGAGCAGCTGCCATAGCATAAACTTCAGGGTAGTAAAACAAAACAGCTTTGGCACCTTTTTTTTCAGCAAGCTCTTTTTTAGAAGCAAATTGCTGACGAAAGTTGGACCATTTTGAGGCTTCATTGGTGCCTGAAACCGTAAATATACCTTCGGCATTTCTAGGTTCACCAGATTTAAATAGGACGATTTTACCTTTTACATCTATAGTTTCATAATCTGAATATTTTTCGTCTTCAATACCATAACCTGCATAAACGACTTCGTCTGTGTTTACAACAGCGTTATTACTTGAGGTTACAGAAACATAATCATCAATTGCCGTAAAGGTTTTTCCATCAATTGAAAAGCTTACATTTGGAGCAGACAAAACTTCTAATGGAACATTTTGAAAATAATTTCCATCTGATTTAGCTGCAGGAATGCCATCTTCAATATACTGTTCTTTAAGGAAATTTACAGCCATTTTCTGACCTTCCTCTCCCGTTTCACGACCTTGAAACTCGTCTGAAGCGTAGGTGTACAATAATGTTTTTAAATCAGTAGCGGTTATCGTTTCTGCATAGGTTACAGGATTTGCAGAAACCTCAGTTGTTTTTTCTACTTTACTAGGACTGCTGGTTGAGCCGCAAGCGACTAAAATTGTAGCAATAGTAAAAAAGGATAATACTCTTTTCATTAGATAGATATAAAGTTTATATATTGTAAATGTACATGAAATTAAGGCCTAAACCCATTCTCTTTAACATATTTTAACAGGTTTATAACTCAGTATTATGTTTTAAAAATGACGGCCTGTTTGCCAATTGCCATGCCGTAGCGAAAATGAGCTTTGTACGTTTCGTTAATAATGCGTAGTTGATTTTATCTGGAGTGTCTGTTGGTTTATGATAGTCTGCATGTTCGCCATTAAAATAAAATATGACTGGAACATTATGTTTTGCAAAGTTATAGTGGTCGCTTCTGTAGTAGTAATTATTGGGATCCTTTTCGTTGTTATACTTATAATCTAATTTTAAATTAGAAAAGGTATTGTTTGTTTTTTCTGAAATAAAATGAAGTTCCTTACTTATTCTATCTGCTCCAATAATATAAATATAATTTGGGTTGTCTTTATGTGATTTATCGACACGCCCAATCATGTCTATATTTAAATTAGCAATGGTTTTATTTAATGGAAAAAGAGGATTTTTAACATAATAAAGTGAGCCTTGAAGACCAATTTCTTCTGCAGTAAGGTGTAAGAACAAGATGCTACGTTTTGGAGAATGTCCTGCTTTTTCTGCCGCTTTAAAAGCTTGTGCTATTTCTAATATGGCCATTGAACCTGAACCATTATCGTCTGCCCCAAAATGTATCTTGTTATTTTCTTTACCTAAATGATCTAAATGTCCAGAAATGATAAGGACTTCATCAGGCTTTTCTTTGCCTTTAATATAGGCTAATACGTTTTCTGTGGTATTAATACCCTTGGGGAGAAAGTCTGAAGGAATACTTTGGTAATACGTCGAGTCGTTGACTCCCGGATTAATACCTTCTTTGATGTAGAAATTTTTTAAGAAAGTGCTTGCCTTTTTTTGGCCTTGTTCTCCAACACCTCGACCTTCAAAATTTTCAGAAGCGAAACTGTATAGATTGATTTTTAACTCTTCGGCGGTAATGGTTTTTGAATACTTATTTATAAGTGTACTATCTGTGATTTGTATACCATTTTTTAAGTTTTCAATTTTTGTTGTGTATTTAGTTTCTGCACATGAGCCAATAAAAGTTAAGATGCTAAATATGACTAAGGGCTTCATGTATAAAAATTTGACTGTCATAAATATATAATTTAGTACAAAATAAAAGATTACCTTACTCAGAAATATCGATGTCGTCTATTTCTTCAATATCAATTTCAATATCTTCTAATTCTTCGATAGCCTCTTCTTTTGATTCCTGATCACGTTGTTCCAGTTGCTCTGTGTTTCCAACTTCTGTGACCGTTGTAACAGATTTATAGGTGGCTAATGCTAAGGTGATAATTGTTAATAGAAAAATGAGTTGTACGGTATGTTGTGGTTTATTCTCACCTCTAGATTTTAGAAAAGCAATTAAGCCAAATACAAAGGCTAAAATGGCAGGAATAAAAGCAAAGTTATAGAGTGGTAAAACAGTTAAGATAATGCCTAACACAGCAAATATAAACCCTAAAATAATACTTAATTTTCTCATGATATTTAATTTTTTAAGCCTGATGCACTTTTAATTTTTAATTCTCCACTACCTACAGCAATTTTAAATTTTGCATAGACCGGAATTTTATTTTCATCTGCAGTAAGCCAAAGAAAATTATCACCACCTTTTAAAGCATCAGTGCCCGCGGCACTTATTTTTAATTTATAGCATTCTTTTTTACCAATGGCGGTACTAATAGTTTCTTTTTTGACGTAAGTAAAAGACATCTTAGTTTCTTTATTGTCGAATAGCACATTAAAGGTATCACTGTCCCCTGGAGACGCTTTTTTAATGTCTAATGTTCTTAGATAATATAGCGTTGAAACAATATCTCTTGTTTCACTTTTGATTTTTACAGTGTTATTGGTATCCCAAAAACCAGATTCAGATTTTTTGCTTTTTTTGCGAATTAAACTTTTAACGGTTTTCGATTTGTGGTTGAAATTATATTTCACAAACTTATAATAGCCGCCTTCATCAATTTCACGTTTGTATAAATAGGGTGTTATATTACTCGGGCTTACATAACTTTCATACAGATCTCTAATTTTAAAATAGTTATCCCATTTAGAATAGGTGGTCGCTTTGCATTTTAGACGTAAGAGTGTCGCCGATTTTGTTTTAACCGTACTGGTTTCCATCGTAATTTGAGCAAAATCAGTCATTATACCAGACATGCTGTAACCCGCTGTAAAGGTTAGCTTTTCATCTGCATGGAAAGCCTTGTTTTGCGCATGTAAGCTAAGCGCAAGACAACCTATAATCAATGTAAAAAAATATTTCATCATTTTTATTTAAAGTTCAAATATAGAAAATGTAGAACACTAATTGTGCCTAAGTATTGTGTTTGGCTTTTATTTAATAATTATTTATTTGAATAACTAATACGGCAAACACAGCATTCCAAATAATAACACGAAGCCAATTATAGTTTACTAGTTTCTGTAATAACTGTGGGTTACTATTGTTATTAGAAAGCTTTTTATGAATAGGTACAAAAATGCCAAAGGTTGTAACCCAAGCCAAAAGGACTAAAATCAAATGCAAACAGGAAAGCAATGTTGTGTTTTTAAAACAACTAAAAAGTGTTAATGCTAATTGTGAAAACATAAGCGGAATAACAACAAAAGCTATACGCATGGTGTAGCGATTATGCCAACTAAATAATGCTTCCTTATTGAGGTATTTAAAAGAAGGATAGATGAGTAATTGAACCATCCAGATTAACACGATTAATCCAAAATCAACGATGAGTTGTAGTATGATCCAAGTCATACTTGGGCTGAATTTAGTAATACGGTTCGCAATATTTTTTGCACCTCGTTATTATCTTTTTGTCTAATTAAAAAAGATTCTAATTGGGCTTCATGAGAAATCTGTTCGTCTTTATCTATAAAACCATAGCCTAAATACGTGCCGTTTTTAATGAGTACAAAGGCCGCTTCTTGTGCATGTCTTCCTTTTTCTTTTAGAACCACATCTTTATTTTGATTTATAATCTCACAAATGGCATTGGTAACACGTTCGTTGTAACTTTCAATGGGCTCTTCAGCTTTACAAACGCCTTTACAGTTTTTAATCGTGTAATGAGAACACTGGGTAACCCCTTCTTGCAAATGACAAAATTTTGGGCATAAATCAAACTGCTCACAAATACGTTCTAAAAACAATCGGGCTTCCCGCATACTAAAAAACGTAATGATTGGGTTTGGTGTCGTTTTTGCATTATTAATTGCCATATGTATAAGGTCATTTCTGTCTTGATAACTAAATAGAGCAAACCCTTTGATGGTGTTTTTAGCCACTTTGTTATACTGCGGAAAATGCTTTTTAATAGCAGCATCTTCCATTAACAGCCCAATAAGTTCACTGCCGGACAATTCATAATCAATATCGGCAGTTTCACGCACCATATCTAATGATTTTTGTGCTTTACTGTAAAAGTGACTCAGCACGCGCTTTTTGATGTCTTTTGCTTTACCAACATAAATGATCTTCCCCTTTTTATTTTTAAAATAGTAAATGCCTGTCGCATTCGGTAAGGCATTAAAAACTTTATTAGGTAGGTTGGGAGGTAAGGTAGCCTGTTTATTATTTTTGTTAAGAAAATCAGCAAACACTTTCTCAGCATTTTCTTGGGCCTGTAGTTTTTGAAACAGAATTACGGTCGCTTCAGCATCTCCTCGCGCGCGATGTCTGTTGACTACATTGATTTTCAAATCTTTACATAATTTACCCAAGCTGTAGGAGCGATGTCCAGGTAATAAATGCCTGCTTAACCGTACGGTACATAACTTCTTTCTGTCGAAATCTATGGCGAGCAATTTGAATTCGTTTCTAATCACATTGTAGTCAAAATTCACATTATGCGCCACAAAAATGGTGTTTTCGGTAATATTTAAAAGCTGTTGTGCGATCTCTCTAAATTCAGGAGCATCGGCAACCAAACCATTATCAATCCCCGTTAAAGCGGTAATGTGATCTGGGATGTAGCAGTTAGGATTAACCAGAGACGTAAATTCGTCAATGATTGTGTTACCATCATATTTAAACACTGAAATCTCAGTAATGCGATTGGTTCTACCCGTAGTTTCAACGTCAATTATAGTGTAGTGCAACTGTTTTTCTTTTAAGCGCTGTAAAGATAAGGAATACTAAACATTCTATCTTAATTTTAGTCAAGTGTAAGGGAGCAATCATCTTTTTAGAACTTTTTGCGGTGGTAACAACACTGCATCTAAAAGGACCTTCGATAAAATTCTGCAGATCTTGTAGGCCTAAATTGTGAGCCTCAAAAGTGAATTTCTAGTTATCAATTTTATTTATGAATTGAGACTAACGCACTATTACCCGATTTTTAAAATTTACGAAATAATAAACTATATCAATATAAGTTTATGTTTTTTGTGTTACTTTGGAATTCAATTGCGGGAATCGATTGAAATTTGAACTCCATTTTTTTATGACAAAAAATAAAATGTTATCTTTAATATAAGCGTTTAATAGGCTGAAATAGTTCTATAATATTTTAAACTGTCTTGAATTTTGCTAATCTCCCGATAACCAATTAAAAGGAGGCATATGTAAAAAGAGTATGTAACTGCCAAGCTTAATCAAATCATTATATGACTATATATACTACTATACTGGTAGCGTTTTTATTTCTTTCTTCAAGTATTCTCTTATTATTTAGACTTAGATCACTGCTTGGTTTGGCGCCCTTATATATGCTACTGGGTGCTGCACAATGTCTTTTAGCTTTTTCTAGTAGTAATTTAAATTTTGAATTGTGGGGGAAGCATACCTTATTTCCAGAATCAATGCTTGTTTTTCCGACCGTATTATTTACTGTTTTATTAATTTATATAACAGAAGGAGTTAAAAGGTCAAGAGCGATTATTATAGGTGTTTTTGTTTTTAATTTCTTATTATTAGTATGGTTTGGTATAACCTATCGTAATGAAAGTTTTTTAGGCGTCATAGCTGCCCATTCATCAAAAGCGTTTTTTATTTTAGATTATAAAAATTTTATAACAAATACGATCCTCTTATTATTTGAAAGTGTTTTACTCATTATAGTATATCAATTTTTGATTTATAAAATTAAAAAAAACTATTTTTTTTTAATTCTTTTTATTGCCTTAGCTTCTGTTTTAGTTTTTGACGCTTTTGTATTCAATATTCTTCTTAAGTATGATACACCAGATTTTAGAACGTCATTAACAGGGCATTTAATAGGCGGAACTCTCACGGCTTTAGTGTTTTCAATAGTACTCTATAGCTATATAAAATATATAGGTGTAGAAAATAAAAACAGAGGTTTTAGTGCCAATCAAAATAGAGATGTATTTTCCATATTAAAATATAGCGCTAAAAATAAGACCCTTAAAGTAGAAAAGGTACCAGTAGGAAAAAAAACAGAATCTCAACTGGAGTCTACTTTAAATACTATTTCTGATGGTTTTATTGCTTTAGATACACATTGGTGCTATACGTTTGTCAATAAAAAAGCAGGTGATTTTTTTGGTAAAACACCAAGTCAGTTATTAGGAAAACATATTTGGACTGAGTTTCCTCAGGGAGTAGGATTAGCGTTTTATGAGGTTTGTAACAAAGCTATAGAAACACAGAAAACACAACGCTTAGAGGAGTATGTTGAGCCTTTTGACAAATGGTATGAAAACAGAATTTACCCTTCTAAAGAGGGGGTAGCCATTTACTTTAAAGATATTACTGAACAGAAAAAGGCGGAATTGGCCTTAAGAGAAAGTGAAAATCAGCTGAGAACCTTATTAGAATCAGAACCAGTATGTATAAAACAGCTAAGTGATAAAGCTGAATTAATTAGTATAAATCCTTTAGGTTTAGAAATGATTGAAGCCGATAGTATCGAAGAGGTAAAAGGCAAATCTGTTTTAAAACTTATAGTTCCTGCGCACCATGAGAACTTCAAAAAACTCTTAAGCGATGTTTTTAAAGGAAATACTGAGCATCTGGTGTTTGAGATTAAAGGGCTAAAAGGAACCAAAAGATGGTTAGAAACACATGCTGTGCCATTAAAAGATAATAAAGGAACCATTATTTCGCTTCTTGGCGTTACTAGAGATATTACCAGTCGTAAAAAAGTGGCGGATCAGTTAATCAAGAATGAAAAACTATTTCGTCATTTATCATCTAATGTCCCTGTAGGGATATTCCAAACGGATAAAGTTGGCTCCTGCAATTATGTAAATGAAGAGTGGGTAAAATATGCTGGCATACCGTCTATTGAAGCCATGGGTTTTGGGTGGTCTAAGGTGATTCATCCCGAGGATAAAGAACGCACATTACAAGAGTGGCAACAAGCAGTACGTGATGGAAAAGAGTTTGTTTCAGAATACAGGTTTCAGAAAGAAAACAATCAGGTCACTTGGTTATCTGTAAAAGCGGTAGGAACTTACGATGCCCAAAATAATTTGTATGGTTATATTGGTATGGCCTTAGATATTACTGAACAAAAACAGGCAGAAAAACTATTAAAAGAAAACAAAGCGTATCTAAAAAATATTATAAATAATATTGGAGACCCATTATTTGTTAAAGATGAGCACAGTCGTTTACTTTTGGTGAATGATGTCTTTTGTGACATTTTTAATCTTAAAAGAGAAGCGGTAATTGGTAAAACCTTAGCTGAAAACGTATCTCCAGAAGAAAGAGAAGTATTTTTACGGATTGATAAAAAGGTGCTTTCTACTGGTATTGAAAATGTTAACGAAGAGACCTTGACATTAAAAGGAAAAGAGAAACAAATTATTTCTACAAAAAAAACCCGATTTATCGATGAAAGTGGCAATAAATTTCTCATTGGTATTATTAGAGATGTTACTACCCGTAAAAAAGTAGAAACAGAGTTAGAAAATTATAGAACTAAACTAGAAGAATTAGTTAAAATTAGAACAGAAGAGGTCAATTTAAAAAACGAAGAGTTACAGCGCATGAATAAATTGTTTGTTGGTAGAGAATTAAAAATGAAAGAACTAAAGACCATAATTAAAGAAATGCAATTAAAAAATGAAGATTAAATCCTATAATCCTTTTAAATTTTTTTATGAAAAGTAGCACGTTATATGATTTTTTTAAAAAACCTTTGGTAGCTGGTTTTACAACATTTATTATTTTAATTTTAATTACCCAATATATTACGTATCAAAAGTATTTAATTAATGAAAATGAACAAAAAAGGGAGATAAACAATCGCGTAGATTTAATTAAAGAAAAACTGCAAGCCTTGGTTATGTATAGCTATTCAGCTACAAAAACTCTTGCGTACATTGTGGAAAGAAATGGCATTCCCACAGATTTTGATGCTATAGCCATTGAGTTATTAGATCGTTATAAATATTTTGATGTTGTAGAGTTGGTAAATGGTAAGGGGGTTATTACTCACGTTTATCCAATAGAGGACAATGAAGTCATTGGTTTTAATATTCTAACAAGCAAAGAAGCGAGTAGTGGCGCAATTGCTACCATAAAGCGAAAAGATTTTTTTATTGCCGGTCCAATTAATCTAAAACAAGGTGGCGTCGCCATAGTAAGCAGGCAACCCATCTTTATAAATGACACATTCGTGGGGTTTTCGGCAGTGGTTACTAAACTGTCTACTTTTTTTAATGATCTCAATATCGATACTTCCAGTGATAGCCAATTCATGTATCAATTATCAAGGGTTAATGATGAAACTGGTGAAGAAGAATTTTTTCTTGAAAACGATGTGTCGTCTTTCAAAACCTTTGCGGTCCCTATAGAAATGTCTTTTGGTGAATGGAAGCTCTATGTTGTACCATTACAAGACACCTTAAATACAGCTTTCTGGTTTGGAATATTTGGTTGTATAATCGCCATTTTAGGAAGTTGGGGGGTTTGGTTTTTAGCTGGACAGTCCGAACGATTCAATACCTTAATGCATACCAAACTAGCAAAACAAGAATCACAATTAAAGTTCATGTATGACAATACGAGGCGTCAAATAGAAAGAAGTGAATCTAACTTAAATCAGGCACAACAGATAGCTAAGCTGGGGAGTTGGGAGCTGGATATGAAAACAAATAAATTGTCTTGGTCTAAAGAAATGTTTAGGATATTTGAAAAAAATCCAGAAACCTTTGCGGTCACTCGTGAAACGTTCCTTGATGTGGTCTCTCCAGAAAATAGAGAGCTGGTATTAAAAGCATATACAGAATCTGTAATAAATAAGACTCCATATCAAATAATTTACCGTTTAGATCTTGGTAACCAAAAAATGAAATATGTTAACGAACAATGTGAAACATTCTATGACGAATACCAGAATCCTATAAAATCGTTTGGCACCATACAAGATATCACAGAGCGGTTCAATAACGAAAAAGAATTATTGGTTTATAAAAACGATCTGGAGAAATTGGTGGCCGAGAGAACAGAAGAACTCAATGAAAGCAAAGAGGCCTTATTAAACCTCTTAGAGGATCTTAATTCTCAATCTTTGGCATTAGAAAAAGAAAAAGTAAAAGCACAATCGGCAGATTTAATGAAGTCTGCTTTTTTGGCAACCATGTCACATGAGTTAAGAACACCTATGAACTCTATTATTGGCTTTACAGGAATTCTTTTAAAAGAATTAGCTGGACCATTAAATGAGGAACAGAAGAAGCAAATAAAGATGGTAAAAACGAGTGGGGAGCATTTGTTAGGTTTAATTAATGATGTTTTAGACATTTCTAAAATTGAAGCAGGTAAATTAAAAGTATCATTTTATCCTTTTAATTATTTAAGTTCTTTAGAAAGGACTATCGCTTTTTTATTACCACAGGCTTCAGCTAAAGGGCTTAAAATGACTACTGAAATTACTGAAATGGCGATCACACTGGTAAGTGATGAAAGACGGGTGGAGCAAATTCTATTAAATTTACTTTCGAACGCGATTAAATTTTCAAAAGAGGGAATCATTTTGATTAAAGTGGATGTGAAAAATAATGTATTGATAACGCAAGTTATAGATCAAGGTATTGGAATAAGTAAAAAGGATCTTGTTAAACTATTTATGCCTTTTATTCAACTTCAAGGCGGCTTGAGTAGAGCACATGAAGGCACTGGTCTAGGCTTAGCTATTTGTAAAAATTTAGTTGAAAAATTAGGCGGTACTATTCATGTAGACAGTCAATTAGGAAAAGGTAGTAATTTCACCTTTAAGTTGCCATTAGATCAACCCCAAAAGAAATAATAAGATTGTAAGTATAATGTTATACTCAAATGTAATATATTTAGTACTTGAGGAGCTACTATTTAAATTTTAAACCTCAAATGATATGAAACCTAGCATTTTAATAATTGAAGATAACGAGCAAAACATGTATATGTTATCCTATCTTCTTGAAAGCAGTAATTATAAGGTTATTAAGGCTTATAACGGGGTTGATGGCTTAAGATTAGCACATGAGAATCATCCTGAAATTATCTTAATAGATATACAACTGCCAGATATGGATGGTTATGAAATTTGTAACAAATTAAGGCATAATGGTTTGCCTAAGAACACGACAATAATTGCGGTGACCTCATATGCTATGGGAGGGGATAAAGAAAAGGCCATGGAAGCCGGAGCAGATGGATATTTAGAG
Organism: Lacinutrix sp. Hel_I_90; assembly: GCF_000934685.1. Classification (NCBI taxonomy): domain Bacteria; kingdom Pseudomonadati; phylum Bacteroidota; class Flavobacteriia; order Flavobacteriales; family Flavobacteriaceae; genus Lacinutrix; species Lacinutrix sp. Hel_I_90. Next base: position 161,427 of record NZ_JYNQ01000001.1, read on the forward strand.
AAACCTATTAACCCAGATACGTTTGTAAAACAAATGGAAAGTATTTATAGGGCTAAATAATTGAATTATTGAACATGAAAACAATTTTAATTGTTGATGACATATTTGAAAACATTTACTTTCTAAGAGTTATACTCGAGAAAGCTGGTTACACAGTTATTGAAGCCAAAGATGGCAAGGAGGCCTTAGACATATTAGATAAAAATAGTATTGATTTAATTATTTCAGATATTTTAATGCCCGTTATGGATGGGTACATGTTCTGTCAAGCTTGTAAGAAAAATAAAGAGTATAAAGACATCCCTTTTGTGTTTTACACGTCTACTTATATCGAAAAACCAGATGAAGAATTTGCTTTAAAACTTGGTGCCAATCATTTTTTAAGAAAGCCTACAGATCCAGATGTTATACTCAGTTTAGTTGGTGATTTATTGGCCGATAGTAACCCAAATATTAAACCAACTACAAAAGTAAAATTTACTGAAAAAGAGGTGTTAAAACTTTATAGCAAACGTCTTATAAGTAAATTAGAGCAAAAAAATTTAGAACTTGAAAACGAGGTTTTAGAACGAACAAAAGCACAGCAAGTATTAAAAAAAGAGAATGAAGTTTTAGATTTAATAGCTACTAATACAGCACTTAAAAAAATTTTTAATCATATACTCCTTAATTATGAATCGGTTAATCCTGAAAATAAAGGATCTATAAGTGTGCTTCAGGACGACGGTGTTCATTTAGATCTTGTTTCGGCACCATCACTACCAAAACCATACAAGTTAGCCCTTGAAAGAGTGGCAATAGGAGAAAATGTAGGATCTTGTGGGCGCTCGGCATTTATTAAAAAGCCTGTAATTGTATCCGATATAAGTACAGATGCGCTGTGGGTAGACTATAAGGCTATTGCTTTAAAACACCATTTAAAATCGTGCTGGTCTATTCCAATTCTTTCAGAAAAAAATGAGGTCTTAGGTACTTTTGCAATTTATAGTAATACTATTAAAACACCAGCATTAGAAGATATTCAAGAATTAAATTCTGCAGTGCGTTTAGCCAGGATTGCCATTGTGAAATTTAATATCATGGCAGAAGTTAAGGAAAAAGATGAATCTTATAAATCTTTAGTTAATCAAGCAAGTGATATTATAATTACTTGCTCGTTTGATGGAACGATATATGATTTTAATAAGGCGGCCTTGAATTATTTAGGCTATACAAAAAGTGAATTTTCAAAATTAAAAATTCAAGATATTATTATTGGGGATGTCATACAGTATCCTGAAAATAAACAAAAGTTGTTGCAAGGACATTCTATCATTACTTACCGACAATTTTTGCACAAGAAAGGCACCCGTATTGATGTAGAGATTTCTTCTAAGCTCCAAAAAGACGGACTAATACTTGGTATCATACGCGATGTTACCGAGCGTAAAAAAGCCGAATTAGATTTAAAATTAGCCAAAGAATTTACAGACAATCTCGTCATGTCTATGCAAGAAGGCTTATTAATTGTTAATCTGGAAGGTAAAATCATGATGGTTAATGATTCTTTCTGTGAAATGCTTGGGTATTCTGAAGCAGCATTAATAGGGCTTGACCTGCCTTATCCTTTTGCAAAAACGGAAGATTTTGAAGACATGTCAAAGACTAAGGAGAAAGTCGCTACAGGAGACATATCTTCTTTCCAATTTGAATTTATTAGAAAAAATGGAGAGAAATTCTTGGCTTCCTTTTTATCAGGAAACATAAAAAATGATAAGGGCGAGGTTATTGCTTTGTTTGGCACCGTAAAAGATGTTTCTGAAGAGGAAAGAGCTAAAAGAATTTTAGAAGAGAACGTTGCTAGGTCTAAGCAAAAGAAAGACGTTATTTTAAAATTAGCACGTCTTGTAGGTGAAGATTTAGATGTCGCTTTACAAAGCATAACAAAATTAGCAGCGACAACACTAAACGTTGAACGCGTGAGTATTTGGAGCTTTAATTCTGAAAAAACAACCATTTATTGTGAAAAACTATTTGTGTTAAGCGACGGATTACATACCAGTGGTCCTGAATTAAAAATGGCTGATAATAAGACTTATTTTGATTTGCTAAATAAAGAGCAAGCCATCCTTATTCCTGATGTTGTAAATGACAGTGTTACAAAAGGACTAGCTCAAGATTACCTGATCCCTAATAATATAGCTTCTCTTATGGATGTATTCATAAATAGTACAGAAGGCTATTATGGGATTCTTTGTTTTGAGCATATTGGCGAACCTAGAGAATGGACAGCTGATGAGCAAGAGTTTGCCTCGTCCATTGCAAGTATTGTGTCCTTAATGGTTGAAGGGCATGAGCGTAAAGTGGCTGAAGAAAACCTAGTTTTGGCAAACACAGAACTCTCTAATGCTAATAGTGAACTGAACGCTTTACGTGAGCAATTAGAACAAGAAAACGTGTACTTGCGTAATGAGTTAGACTTGGTTTTTAATTATGAGGAAATGGTTTATGGCAGTGAGGCCTTTAGTAATGTACTCTCTGAGGTTGAAAAAGTGGCACCAACGACTGCCACTGTATTATTAATAGGGGAATCTGGTACAGGAAAAGAATTATTAGCAAGAGCTGTACATAATACGAGTTCACGTAATAATAAGCCATTAATAAAAGTGAATTGTTCTGCGATTCCTAGAGAATTAATGGAAAGTGAATTGTTTGGACATAAAAAAGGCTCTTTTACGGGAGCAACAAGTGATAAAATTGGAAAATTTGAATTAGCAGATGGTGGTACCCTGTTTTTAGATGAAATTGGAGAGTTACCTTTAGATATGCAACCCAAAATATTGCGGTTTTTACAAGAGGGTGAAATCGAGGTGGTTGGCGGCACCACTGGATCAAAAAAATTAGATGTTAGAGTCATCGCAGCAACTAATAGAAACCTTAAAGAAGCAATAGAGAAAAAACAGTTTAGAGAAGATTTATATTTTCGTCTTAACGTCTTTCCTATAGAAGTACCGTCACTAAGGAAACGTGTGGAAGATATACCCTTTCTAGTTGAGCATTTTATGGATAAGTTTAATAAGGCTTACGGTAAAAACATAAAATATATCGCTGATGAGTCCATGAGTAAACTAAAAGCATACGATTGGCCTGGTAATATTAGAGAACTGGAGAATTTAATTGAACGTGCTTCAATATTAGCAACCAGTGATACGCTAGTAATTCCAGGTTTTGAATCTTCAGCGCATACAACAAAACCAATTAATAAGAAAGATCTATCCTTTGATGCCGCCCAGCGCAATCATATTCTTCAAGTGTTAGAGCGCTGTGACTGGAAAATTAGTGGGGCAGAAAGTGCATCTGCCTTACTTAAATTAAAACCGAGCACACTACGTGATAAAATGACAAAACTCGGCATAATGAAACCTTAGCAAGAAACGGTATACCGTGTTATTTGCATTTTATCTTAAAAAATGCACGTTATACCGATGAATTAGAATTCCATGCAATTTCCTGAATAATTCTTAAAGTGTTGATTATAGGTGTTTTAGTTGTGGTATTTAGGTGAATTTAATTTTTGGCATTTCTATTGTCTTCTGTTTTTCAAACATATAGTAATGAAAAACAAAAATCTAGTTAATGACATTAAATTTTGGGTAGACCAAAATATAATCCATTGTAGCATACCTAATGGTTTTGAGGAGCATAGCCTTGAAGAGGACATTGAAGCTTTGTTTTTTAATGCCATTTCAACATTATCAAACGATAGATACATGCCTATTATGATAGATATACAGGCGGTAAATTTTTTGCTTTCTGTTAAATTATTTAAGCTTTTGTCAAGCAACGCTCTAATTAATACAGCAGTACTTTCGAAAACTTTTTTAGTTAATTCCTTTGTATTAAAAGCCTATCTATCGCTCTATAATTTTACAAACGACCCGATTGTTCCAAACGCAATATTTAATAATGATACTGCGGCAATGACGTATTGCGATCATAAAATAATGGTATTTAATGCATTAAGCTAACATTCAGTATGGAGAACTTAATTGAGATTGGATATGCGAAATTTTGGACTGATAATAATATTCTTTACTGCCAGTTTAATAATGACAGTCCTAAACTTAAATTAAAACCTGAAAGAGTAGCATTATATATCGATGCCATTACCAAATTATGCAAGGGTAAAGCGATGCCTTTTTTAATTGATTTAAGAAACTCTAGAGGGACCTATTGTTCGTCAGCTGCAAATTTATTTGCTAACTCACCAGCTTTAATTAAGCTTAGAATTTCTGAAGCATTTATACTCAACTCTATTGGAATAAAATTATTAATAATGTCTTATAAAAGACTTTATGATCCCAGGACTCCATTTTCGGTGTTTGAAAATATGGCAGAGGCAGAAGCGTATTGCAGAGAAATAAAAAACAATTTTTATCGAAGTAATAAAATAGAATTATCCAAACTCGCTTAATGGTACTTGTCATGGGCCTTAACAATTAAAGTAATATATTATATTATATGAAAAGTATTAATCATCAACTCATTATATATACAGTAGCAGCCTTTATTTGCTGTAACTATGGTGCCTTTTCTCAAGTGGGTATTGGAACAATGTCTCCAGATGCGTCATCAGCGCTTGACATTAACTCTACAATTGGCGGGATTTTAACACCTCGAATGACCACGGCTCAAAGAATGGCAATTTCAAACCCAGCGAATGGGTTGCTTGTTTTTGACATTTCAGAGAACGCGTTTTATTTTTATAAGGCGACATTGTGGACAAAAATGGATGCTGTTGTAAGAGATAACTATAAACTTATTAAGTCTATCGCAGATTTAAGTACAGAACTTACCGCGGGAGGAGGGGCTAAATATTTATTATCATCTAATACCTTATATGAAATAAATGGAACCATTTCGTTAGCGCACCCTATAGAACTAAATAACGCCTATTTAGTTGGAAAAGATGCCAATGAAGATAAATTGGTTAAATCGGGAGGGATTATGTTTACAGGAACAACAGGCGGGACCATAAAAACCTTAACACTCATTGCTTCGGGAGGCACTGTTTTTGGTTTAACAGGTAGTACCACTCAAAATATAATTTTTAGAGATTCTATAGTTGCCAATTCAGCATCAGTGGGTTCTGTAAGTGGCTTTGGCTTGGTGTTTTTTAGTGTTATTCAATATTCTGGAAATGCAAACGGCATTACCTATACTAATATTACCGATTTATTATTAAATAATGCTGCTTGGTCGATAAATAATTCCGGAACCTATGAGACGTTCACTGGTACTTTTGGATTAATTAAAAAGCAGGGGGGCTATTCTAAGATAGATGGTGCCAATATTGGGATTGATGTGAGTAGTAATCCAACAGTTAATATTGGAGTACTAACACAAACTACTTTTAGTGGTACCAGTACGCAATATGTGAAAAGATATACAACAGGTTCGTATGCTGGTTATAATTTTACTAACGCTTGGACCGTAAATTGTCCTGGAATCCCAGTAGAATCAGATCAGGTTTCAACGGGTAATATTTATTTTAATGGACCCATAACCTTTGGTTTTGTGCAAACCGTTACAAATAATAATCCATTTAATTTAGTTGGTAATAGTAACACTAATACAACTACCGCCGTAAATTTATTAAGAGTAGCTTCTCCTCAAGATAATAGAATAACCTATTTAGGAAAGAAAACAAGAACCTTTCAAATCAATGCGGCATTGTCTATTAGAGGAAACTCTGGTACGGGTGATTATTATGCTTTCTTCATTAGGAAAAATGGGAATACCACATTAACCGAAACAAATTCATTAATGCGAATCAATAGCAACACTGATATCTCAAGTAATTCCATTTCTGGTACAGTTGAGTTGGCACCAAATGAGTATATAGAAATTTGGGGACAACGGTTAACAGGTTCTGGCACGACTTCTATAACCGTATTTTCATTGAACTTAAATATTAAATAATAGCAATAGTATGACGGGCTTATTGGGAGGTAAGCTTTGTTTAAAACGCCTCTTTTTACCTGGTAAAGAGAGGTTTTTTTTTTAAACTAAATGACAAAGTAATTAATATACATAGGAAGACCTTAAAAATCTGGTAAAAAGCACGTCGAATATGTGATACGAACTCCAACTTGATGCTCAGGCTTTATATATGAAGACGATAGTTCTAGTGCCTAATAATCAAAAATTAATGTGATGTGCTTTTTGGAATCAACTGCTCTTTTTCTAAAGACTTAATGACTGCGTTTATATAATTATCTACTGTTTTTTTTGTGTCTTTCGGATCGATAATATCGTAGTAGCCAACCCAAATTAACGCTTTTTCATTGTCCTTTTTTAAATTATAAAGAGACGTTTCTATATGGTATACCTTATAGTTTTCATAATAATCATCATTAAAATAGAGGTCTTGACTTAATAAGTAATACGTTTTAAATTTTCTAAGATTATAATCTGTTTTTGAAGTTTCACTTACATAAGCTATTTTATCATCTACTCCTTTAACAGAAGAGACAATAACCGTATCGTAGCCTTTATTTAATAAGGTATCTATTTGGTTTTCTATTTCTATTTCGGTTTGCTTAGAATCTTTGAATGAAGATTCAAATACAATAGCGCTTTGAAGTGCTTTAATATTCCTTTTATAAAATTCATTTTTTAATTGTAATTCAAACGCATTTCTGGTTTCCAAATCTGGAGTTACACCAATGATTAATACGTTATTAGGATTAAATTCTTTATAGGCGGGATTCCTCCAGCTGTCTTTTAGTCTGGTAGTAGAGCAGCCTAACAGTAATACAAAAACTAAAAAAAGAGCGCTATATTTCATAGTCGTTTATATCTAAAGCGTTGCAGATTTTGCACATTATTTATTTGAATAATATTATCGTTTATCAAGTAGACGCTGTTGCTTCTCTTTTTTCATGACATCTTTTACAATACTGAAGAGTTGCGTTTTAACTTTTTTATAGTCATATAAATATTCGCTAACACTTGTTAGAAGCTGTCTGTGAAGTTTTTTATAGTGTTTCTCTTTCTTTACATCGTCAATACCATCAACCATAATTTCCAAGTCTTTTTCGTGATTTAAAACGGCTTCAATAAGTTCATTGTTTTTCTTTTGAGATCTATTTAAGGCGTCTACAATTTCTTTAGTGTCAGAGAAATCTTCAAAATCAATAATTTGTAGTGTATAAGTGGTAATTAAGTCTTGAAAAAACAAGTGTTCATCTTTTACGAATTGTAATTCTGAGAGCCATTTTTTTGAATTTTCATGCATGTCTTCTGCAGTGAGCCATTCAAAATATATATTTTCTGTTTTTGAAGTAATCATAAATTTTTATTTTTTTGACTAAAATAAAAAGCAGAAAGGAATTTATAATTTTTACTTTCTGCTTAGTATAAAATTAAGCAATTTGAACTATTTTTTTTGTTTGTAATTTTTCTGCTTCCTCTTTTTTCATAAGATCTAAATGAAGTATTCCATCTTTGTAAGTGGCCTTTACTTTCTGATCTAAATCAATGGTTTTTGGTAATGTTAAAGACCTTTTAAAAGAATTATAACTAAATTCTTTGCGTGTGTAGTCATTGTCTTTTTCTTCTTCTTTTGTGCTTTTTTCACCGTAAACATGAAGCACATTATCTTCAATCGTTACTTCAAAATCCTTTTTGTTAAATCCTGGAGCAGCAAATTCAATTTGAAAATCATTCGTGTTTTCTTTTACATTCATTGCAGGCATTAAACTGTCTTCTTCAAAAAAATCATTATTAAAGAAGTCATCTGAACCTAAAAAATCTTTTAAACTAGTATTACTCCATGGAAATAATCTGTTGGTGTTGTTGAATTTAATAAGTGACATAGTTTTTTTGTTTTGAGATTAAACTTATAATTATGACTCTAAAATAGTTATAGAAAATGTTTTTTAAAATGATAAATATCAGTTTGTTAGGTTATTATTTTGCAATAATAACACTTTGTAGATATTGTATTACATCTGCTTTTAAATTTGTTGCACTATCCATAAAATGGAGTATTTCTTTTTCTAAACGCTCATAGTCTTTAATGAAAAAGTCATCACAAACTAAATCTTCACATTCTCTTTTTTGATACAGAATCTTTGAAGTTTTGCTTATCTTATTTAATACTATGTTTTGAGTACTATTAATGTCATTTATGTCGGTTTTAAAAACAGATAGTATTTCGAATAAATTGATAACGTGTTCCTTGAAATGTGCAGTATCAATTACAAATAAGATAAAGTCTAATTCCTTTTTTAGTGACTTAATTCGCAGTTCGTAATTAAGTAAATTAAATATTAATTCATCTACCGTTTTAGTACTGTTATAACTTTTGTAGGGAAGTGACTTTTTCATTTTGATTTATTTTTTATTGAATTATTTTTTCAACATCACCAAGTTTTGGAATGGTTGCAGTCCAATCATAAACCGTCTTTATTTTAACTCTAAAGGCATCGAGTGCCGTGGGTTCTCCATGAACTAAAAACACTTTCTCTGGGGTGTTTTTTATAGCGCTCATCCAATTTAAAAGTTCTTGTTGATCTGCATGAGCCGAGAGACTATCAATACGCTTAATAGTCGCTTTTACTGGATAATATTTTCCAAAGAGTTTGATTTCATGAGCGCCATCATGTAATTGTCTACCCCGAGTCCCTTCGGCCTGATAACCAACGAGTAAAACGGTGGTTGACGGCTCATCAATAAGTTGTTTTAAATAGGTTAGAACACGGCCGCCAGTAACCATGCCGCTGCCTGCAATGATTATTTTTGAACGTTTATCGTCAATCGTATCCCAGGTTTCTTTATAAGATTGTACAATGGTAACATGATTACACATGGCTCTGTACTCAGTATCAGATAACTTGTGCCATTTTGGAAAACGATTAAAGACGTCTAAAACATTATTTCCCATGGGGCTATCTATAAAAATGGGAATGTTAGGGATTTTGTTTTTTTGATATAGTTTCCAAAGAATGTACATCAAGGTTTGTAAACGTTCAACTGCAAAACTTGGAATAATTAACTGTCCTTTTTTGTTAATCGTGTCTTTTATTAAATCAGAGAGCAGTGTTTCAATAGCTTCATCTGGATGTAATTTATTACCATAAGTACTTTCTATAAAAAGAACATCTGCTTTATCAGGTTTCTTAGGTGTCTCTAATAAATAATCCTGTTCTCGCCCTATATCACCTGAAAATACGAAGCGTTTTTCAAAAATATCCAGTTCTATAAAAGTGGCACCAATGATATGGCCATTATATTGAAAACGATAAGCTATGTTTTTAGATAATTGAATCCATGTATCTATTTCTTCCGCTTGAAAGAGTTTAATGGTGTTTTCGGCGTCTTTAATAGTATAAAAAGCTAAAGCGGGATGGTGTTTTGTGTACTTATCGGCGTTCGCTTTTTTAGCCTCTTCTTCCTGAATTTTAGCACTGTCTTTTAGTATAATTTCGCCAATAGCAAGCGTTGGGGCTGTTCCTATAATTTTTCCTTTAAACCCCTGTTTTAAGAGTCTTGGTAAATACCCCACGTGATCTAAATGACCGTGGGTAAGTAAAACAAGGTCTATTTCATTGACTTTAATGGGTAGATTATTCCAGTTTAACTCGCGTAATACTTTTAAACCTTGAAATAAACCACAATCGATTAAAATGTTTTTTTCTGAAGTTTCAATAAGAAATTTCGAACCTGTTACAGTACCCGAAGCTCCTAAAAAATGAACGTTTACGAACGGTTTCATATTAATTGTTTTATAAATTACAAAGCTGATTTATTTCGCTTAGTATTTTTTCTTTTCTTATTTCGGAAACGCCCAAGTGGTCTAAGTAGAACGCATCACCAATAAGTTCACGACAAAGCACTATTTCGCGACTTAATAGAAACTGTTTTTCTCTATTGGTTAATAAGGTAGATACCGTTATTGGGTATAGTCCTAATCGATCTATACGGTCTTTTAGTCCATTATTTTCTGGATAATCCCAACTTAATAGGTATAGGCCACAACAGGTTCCATATTGTAAAGCATCCTTTGTAAATCTAGTATTTGTGACCACCCAACCTTCAGTAAGGCTTGTGTTCTTTTTAGAACTAGATCTCCAATGGTCTTTAATGTCGTTATAGCGAGAATTGATGTATAAGGGTACTTTAACATTGCAATATTGTCCTTGATCTCCATGGAATTTACATTCTATAATAGTACTCTCGTTATTTTTAGTCGCAAGGACATCAATTTCGTGAGCGACACATTTGCCGTCTACTATTTTTCCAACTTGAGTGGTATAGCCTGAATATTTTAAAATGGCACTTACAAACCGTTCAAAAGGAAAACCTGTAGGGCCGAGTTCGTAAATTGCTTTTTTTAGTTTGTATTTTGATGCAAAGATTCGTTTCTTTTTTCGGAGTAAAGCGAACGCGCGATTGTATATTTCCTTAGTAGAAATCCCTTGGTACAACTCATCTCTAACGGTATCTATAATTTGGTTAACAGTCTGTTTGTCTGCTCCTGAACGTTTTAGTGAATTGCGCAGCTTTTCTAATGAAAATCTCACCTTTTCACCAGAATATTTTATGACGTCTATGTTTTCTGTATTCATTATAATAGATTTAAAAACTGCCAAAATCGAACTTGATTTTGGCAGTCACACTAACTAATAAAATGTCGATTTTTACATCGACTGGAAAAAATCTTTAACCAAAGCCTTTACCTGATTATCGGTCATACTGTCAACCTTTCTTAAACCCACTATTTTGCTGCCCAAATCTGCATAGTTTTCATGCAATTCTTTACTGAATTTTTCATTGGTTTGCGCTGGTCCAAAAAGAGCTAAGGCCTCGGTATCATTAATTTTAGAAACTATATTTTTAAAATAGTCTTTTAGCTGTTGCTTTTCTTTACCTAAATACGTGCTGTCTTGCACAACATCTTGTGGGCCACCTTTACCTTTGGAACCAGAGCCTCCTTTTACATGAAAATGATCCATGTTTGATGCCACTGTCGTGAGGGTTACCTTTTCGTTTTCTAGGGTTACAATCTTTGCGTGATCTTTATCTAACCAAATACCTGTTTTTTTCATCTTGAATATATTTTAATTTCTTAAATCATGCATAACTAGTACAGGAACCTTCATATTAAAATTCAATTCCTTTACCATTGGATGTGTAAGTACACTATCAAAAAAAGTGTGTTTTTTGTTTATAAAGGCGACCATATCACTAGGTCTACTTTCTACAAATAGATTTAAGGCGGTTTGAATAGAATGATTACTTAAGTTATGAAATGTCGTAGCTACTTCTTCAAAATAAGTTTCTAGCATTTTTTTTCGTTCCACCTGTTCTTCATTTAGTTTCCCATCTTTGGAAATATGTAAAACAGCAATAGTGGCCTCGCATTTTTTTGCGATGTCTACTAGATAATTTAATTCACGTTGCTTAAAATGTGTTTTGTAGCTTGTAGGGAATACTATTTCTTTAGGCAGTTTGTAAGTTGCGCTTTCTGGAACAACGATAACAGGACAATTACGTACCTTCTCCATTACATAAAGTGAGACACTACCAAAAGCTGATTTTCTTGAATTTGTTACACCTTTAGACCCCATCACAATAAGTTCAATATCTTTATCTTCAACGGTATCTTTTATGGCTTCTAATGGGTTATTGAAAGTTGAAATGGTGGTGAAATGATGTTTTGGGTTATTAAATGCTTTTAACGCAATTTTATCGAGAACTTGGGCTAAGCCCGTTTCAGAATTTTCTTGAGCCAATTCATACAATTCACTTCCAGGCTCCATGTTTATAAGACTATCTATAATATTACTGGTTGCAGAAAAGACATTGAGTATAAAAAAATCGCAGGAATCCGCTTTATATAATTCCATGGCATAAAGCATAGCATGCCAGGCATTGTTCGAAAAATCTGTAGGGAGTAGTATTCTTCTTTTCATGATATGTTTTTATTTTGACAACGTAGTAAAGTTAGCAGGACTTCAAATCTTTAGCAATGATATTTATCAGCTTAGGCCGGAATCACTAAAAAAGGAATAATAGGATGAAACCCTATTTTTTTTACAACTGGCTCATTAATTATTTTCTCGATAAAACTGTGTTCATAATTTACCATTACCAATAGGTTAATATTCAAATCTGTAATGAATTCATTAATGGCACTAGCTTTTTTAGTGTACTTAGGAAGCCAATGAAAACTGTGCTCGTACTGTTTTAAATAGTCGTGTAACATGTCTTTATTATATGTTTGAACACTTGTTAAATGGTCTTCAGTATTGATGTGTATTACCTTGATCTTAGAATTGTAAAGGCTGCTCATCGCTCTTAACGGATCTAATTCGATGTTACTATAATAACGATTAAAACCTGTTGGAAAGGCTATTTCCTTTGGAATAACAAAATCGAATTCATCGGGTACCACTAGAACAGGACAGTCTTTGATTTTACTTATAATGTGTACGGTATTGCTTCCAAAAAACACCTCTTTGGCTCCTGTGGCGCCCTTGGTTCCCATGACTACAAGGTCTATGTCATGTAACCGAATGCTATCATTAATAGCCGCTTCTAAATCTTTCTCATGTGCAATAATTTCAAACGTATGGTTTGTATTAGCATTGGCAACTCTGGCCATTTTTTTTAGATTGGTAAGTTCTTGTAACGCTTCGGCTCTTAAGGTCTCTATATATTTATTTGTAATATAAGATCTGGTTGCCGATGCTTTAAATTTTGTGGAATTTAAAAAGTAGAATGTACAGACTTCGTTAGTATAAAGCTTTAAAGCATAAACAGCAGCACTCCAGGCATTGTCCGAAAAATCAGTAGGTAATAGTATGTGTTTCATTTTAAATATTTTAAATCTATTTTATAATACATAAAGGGTGTTAATTGATGTTATAAAATTAATGGAGAGAGAGCCTTTTAACTATGATAATTATCAGTACTACGAAAACAGGAATGTGTCATAAACATGATAATTATCATGTTATAAAACACGGTGTTGTGATAGGTTTGCTCCAGGTATAAAAGAGCAAATGTATGAAGCAAAATAAATGCTTTCATTGTGGTGACCCGTGTGACCAAGAGACTATTGTAGTAGACGATAAATCATTCTGTTGTAATGGCTGTAAAACGGTGTTCGAGATTTTTTCTGAAAGTGATCTCACGTGTTATTATGATTTACAAGGGTCTCCAGGCGCTATTCCGAAAGAAATAGGAGGGAAGTATGATTTTTTAAATCAGCAGAATATTATAGATAAGTTGTTAGAGTTTAATGAAGATAATACTCAGATTGTAACACTTTACATACCACATATTCATTGCAGTTCTTGCATTTGGATTCTTGAAAATTTAAATAAACTAAAGACATCTATCTCATCATCTCAAGTTGATTTCGGAAAGAAAACCGTGCATATTACCTACAACTCGAAACACGACTCCCTTAAAGAAGTTGTTCTTTTGTTAAGTGCTATTGGCTATGAGCCCTATATTAGTTTAGACGATTTTTCGGCAGGCAAAAAACAGATTGATAGAAGTTTAATTTATAAACTTGGAATTGCTGGTTTCGCTTTTGGGAATATTATGTTTTTGTCTTTTCCAGAGTATTTTCAAGTCGATGGTTTTTGGATTGAACAATACAAACCGTTGTTTAGAATATTAATGTTCGTCTTTTCATTACCCGTAGTTTTTTACGCTGCGCAGGACTATTTTATCTCAGCTTATAAAGGTTTACGCTCTAAAGTATTAAACATAGATGTCCCCATTGCATTAGGTGTTAGCGTGTTGTTTTTAAGAAGTACTATTGATGTTTTTTTTGATTTAGGATCTGGTTTTTTTGATAGTCTTACCGGTCTGGTTTTTTTCTTATTGCTTGGGAAATTCTTTCAGCAGAAAACATACGCATTCCTTTCCTTTGAACGTGATTACAAATCCTATTTTCCAATTGCTGTAACCCATATTTCAGCGGAAGGAAAAGAAACGCCTATTCAAGTGTATGACATTAAAAAAGGCGATCGTTTATTAATTAGAAACGAAGAGCTTATTCCTGTTGATGGTATTCTAATAAATGGAAATGCAAGAATAGATTATAGTTTTGTTACTGGAGAATCTAAAAATATAAGTCGGACTTCAGGAGACAAACTCTATGCAGGTGGAAAGCAAACCGCAGGCATCATTGAAATGGAGGTTTTAAAATCTGTAGAGCAGAGTTATTTAACCCAGTTGTGGAGTAACGCTATTTTTAGCAAAAACAAAGAAACAGCGTTTAGCTCAATCACCAACGCCATTAGTAGGCGCTTTACTATTTTTGTCTTGTCTGTTGCTTTTATAGCCACTACTTTTTGGTTGGTCTACGATGCTTCAAAAGCGTTAAACGTCTTTACTGCAGTATTAATAATCGCTTGTCCTTGTGCCATTGCCTTATCGGCGCCATTTACTTTAGGGAATGTATTGCGTCGCTTTGGAAAAACAAAATTCTATCTTAAAAGTGCCAGTGTTATTGAGCAATTAGCAGCGGTAGATACTATTATTTTTGATAAAACGGGCACCATCACTTCTAATAAAAACAGTACAGCGACTTATGAAGGTGAACGCCTTTCTAAGGATGAAGAAGACCTTTTAACAAATACGCTTAGAGCGTCAAACCATCCTTTAAGCCGATCGCTTTATGCTATTTTAGAGCGAAATAATATTTTTACACTAGACCATTTTAGAGAGCATCTAGGAAAGGGTATCGAAGGTGAAGTCAACCAAAAAAGTATCAAAATTGGTTCTGCAAATTTTGTAGGTATTACAGAAACAGCGGTTTTAAATACGTCTGTTCATGTGAGTACAAACAATAAGTACAAAGGGAAATTTACGTTTTATAATAGTTATAGAAAAGGGGTGTCTAAACTCTTTAATAAACTTAAAAAACACTATGATTTAGTTATTCTTTCTGGCGATAATGAAGGCGAATTAGAAAATTTGAAGAAGTTGTTACCGGTAAAGACAAAATTATTATTCAACCAAAAACCAGAAGACAAACTAGAGTATATAAAATACCATCAAACAGAAGGTGCAAAAATTTTAATGATAGGAGATGGATTAAATGATGCAGGCGCGTTGGCACAAAGTGATGTGGGTATTTCAGTTTCAGAAAATGTAAATGTCTTTTCGCCAGCTTGTGATGCTATTTTAGATGCATCACAATTCAGACAATTATACCAGTACATAAAAGTGTCAAAACAAGCCATTACCATTATTAAATGGAGTTTTGGTTTGTCATTCATTTATAATATTATAGGATTGTATTTCGCAGTAACCGGTCAGTTATCGCCAGTAATAGCTGCAATACTAATGCCTTTAAGTTCAATAAGTGTTGTGGTTTTCACCACGCTTGCAACCAATTTTATAGGACGAAAAATTAAGTGATAAAATAGTAAGAACATGATATATATCATGTACTAAAAAAACACAGACAACTACTTTTGAACCATAACTTCTAATAGGTATGAGTGTTATATATATATTATTAACGATAAGTATTATTATCGCCATTGTGTTCTTTTTTGCCTTTATCATGGCTGTAAAAAAAGGACAATATGATGATAGTTACACGCCTTCTGTTAGAATGCTTTTTGAAGATGAACTAGTAAAAGAGGACCCTAAAAAAGCGAAACAATCTAAAAAAGACTAATTATAATTACAATGGAAGTACAACAGTTTTATTACGATAACAAAATCGTTAAACAATTCATTTATGCTACAATGCTTTGGGGAGTTGTAGGTATGTTAGTAGGATTACTATTGGCATTTATGTTTCTTTTCCCAAATCTTACAGACGGTATTTCGTGGTTAAGTTTTGGGCGTTTAAGACCCTTACATACTAACGCCGTTATTTTTGCCTTTGTAGGAAATGCTATTTTTGCAGGGGTCTATTATTCTACACAGCGGTTACTTAAAGCGCGAATGTTTAATGATGCATTAAGCAAAATTAATTTTTGGGGATGGCAGTTAATCATCGTAGGAGCAGCGATCACTTTACCTTTAGGCTATACAAGTTCTAAAGAATATGCAGAATTAGAATGGCCGTTTGATATCGCTATTGCTGTTATTTGGGTGGTTTTTGGATGGAACCTAATTGGTACTATTCTTAAACGAAGACAGCGTCACTTGTATGTTGCGATTTGGTTCTATTTAGCAACATTCGTTACTGTAGCAGTACTTCATATTTTTAATAGTTTAGAAATGCCCGTTAGTGCATTTAAAAGTTACTCTGTTTATGCAGGGGTGCAAGATGCATTAGTACAATGGTGGTATGGTCATAATGCAGTCGCTTTCTTTTTAACCACACCGTTTTTAGGGTTGATGTATTATTTTATACCTAAAGCGGCTAATAGGCCCATTTATTCATACAGATTATCTATCGTCCACTTTTGGTCACTAATCTTTATATATATTTGGGCAGGACCACACCACTTGTTATATACAGCCCTTCCGGGATGGGCACAAAATTTAGGTGTTGCTTTTTCTATAATGCTTTTAATGCCTTCTTGGGGAGGAATGATAAATGGACTGCTGACACTTCGAGGTGCCTGGGATAAAGTAAGAGTAGATCCCGTTTTAAAATTTATGGTTGTGGCTATTACTGGTTATGGAATGGCTACGTTTGAAGGGCCAATGCTTTCATTAAAAAATGTGAATGCCATTGCGCATTATACAGATTGGATTATTGCTCACGTTCACGTTGGTGCCTTAGCATGGAATGGGTTTTTGACCTTCGGAATGATTTACTGGTTAGTCCCAAGATTGTTTAAAACCAAGCTATATTCTCTTGGTTTAGCAAACCTCCACTTTTGGATAGGAACATTAGGAATTATTATGTACGCGTTACCCATGTATGTTGCTGGTTTTACCCAAGCGAGTATGTGGAAACAATTTAATCCAGACGGAACATTGGTTTATGGGAACTTTTTAGAAACGGTTTCTGAAATTATGCCTATGTATTGGATGCGCGCTATTGGAGGAACACTATTTCTTATTGGAATGTTGATTTTATGTTATAATATTATTGTAACTATTGTAAAATCTAAGGTTACCGTTTCTGATGAGTTAGCCGAAGCACCAGCACTTCAAAATGTGTCTAAAAAACGTGTCGCTGGTGAAGGCTGGCACACTTGGTTAGAACGTAAGCCTGTTAAATTAACCATTTTCGCTACGATAGCTATTCTAATTGGTGGTGTAATACAAATTGTTCCAACCATAATGATAGACTCTAATATTCCAACCATTAGTAGCGTAAAGCCTTATACCCCTTTAGAGTTGGAGGGTCGAGATCTATATATTAGAGAAGGTTGCGTAAGCTGTCACTCGCAAATGATAAGACCGTTTAGGAGTGAGGTCGAGCGTTATGGCGAATATTCTAAAGCAGGAGAATATGTTTATGATCATCCATTTCTTTGGGGAAGTAAACGAACAGGACCAGATTTACATCGTATCGGCGGAAAGTACTCAGACAACTGGCATTTAAACCATTTGTACGACCCTCAGAGCACGTCTAGTGGTTCTATTATGCCTGCCTATCAATGGATTGTTAGAGATGCATTAGATAAGTCGCTTACCGAAACGAAAATGAAAGCCATGGTGTCACTTGGTGTTCCTTATACCGAAGAAGAAATAAAAAATGCACAGCAACATATGCTGGAGCAAGGTACTCAGATAGAAAAAAACTTATATTCAGATCCCGATTTTGCGAATACCTACGAAGCCGATAAAAAGAGTAGTGGTGCCGATTTTGTCGAAATGCGAAACCGTGAAATCGTAGCGCTTATTGCCTATTTACAGCGTTTAGGAACAGATATTAAAGTCGATGATTTACAAGAACAAGCAGCAATTCAAAACTAAGAAATCATGTTAAAATTTGTAAAAAACTATATGGATAGCATTCCAGGTATTGAAATTTATCCTTTAATCTCCTTACTTATTTTCTTCACCTTTTTTGCAGGCCTTTTTTGGTGGGTAATCACTGCTAAAAAAGAGTATATAAATAAAGTAAGCAACTTACCATTAGATAACCAAAAGGATACAGAGCTATGAAACCGACTCATAAAAATTTGAATCCTTACACTGTCATTACTGAAGGTTATAGTTGTCCGTTTAAAAATATTAAAAAAGATATCAAATGAAAAATTTTATACCCTCTTGGTTAAGAGTCCTTGTCTTATTTTTTACTGTCTTCGGACTTATTGAGTATTTCGTTGATTCCGGAAACGAACCAGCCTTTTTAAAATACCCATTAATAATGTTGTATTTATTACTGGTGTTATTATTTCTTATTGGCGTTGAAGCTATCATCGATGCACTTGAAAACATATTGTTTAAAAGTTTAACAGAAACCCAACAACAAAGTTATCTGGCAAAGCAAAATCAGCCTTCAAAAGTTGTTGTTGCGATACAAACTACTTATAAAAAATTATTAGGCTCAAAACCAATAGAAGAAGAACATGAAATTATTCTAGATCATAATTATGATGGGATAAAGGAGTTAGATAACGACTTACCGCCTTGGTGGCTATACGGGTTTTATGCCTCAATTATTTTTGCATTTGTATACATGTTCAGGTATCATGTTTTTAATGGTGATGATCAATATGCTGAATTAGAAACAGAATATGCAGAGGCTGAAATAGCTATTGAAGAGTACAAAAAAACAGCAAAAAATTTAGTCGATTTTAGAACCGTAACGGTATTGACCGATGCGTTAGACTTAAATAACGGTAAAGCGCTTTTTAACGAAAACTGTATTCCTTGTCATATGGCAGACGGAGGTGGTGGTATTGGACCAAACTTAACCGATAAGTACTGGATTCTTGGCGGCGGAATAAAAAATGTGTTTAAAACCATTTCTGAGGGAGGGCGTTCCGGAAAAGGGATGATTGCCTGGAAACAAAATTTGAAAGCAGCAGAGATGGCTCAAGTTGCCAGCTATGTGCTCACTTTAGAAGGCTCAACTCCAGCAAACCCAAAAGAAGCAGAAGGAGATATCTGGGTAAGTGAGAATGCTCCCATGGAAGCCATTCCAACAGAAAAGATAGAAGTAAAAACAGATTCAATAATAGTTATTGAAGGTAACTAGACCTTAGAAAAACAAAGACTTAATGATGGAAACCCCCGAAAACGAAGTGTTTAGAGATACTATCGGAACGATAAATGAAGAAGGCAAACGTGCTTGGGTATTTCCTAAAATACCTAGTGGTAAATTTTATAAGTATCGTAAAATAGTAAGTTATTTTCTATTACTATTTTTAGTTGCTGCACCTTTTGTGAAAATCAATGGGAATCAATTTTTACTGTTTAATATCTTAGAAAGACGTTTTAATATTTTTGGATTTCCATTTTGGCCACAAGATTTTCATTTGTTCGTTATTTCAATGCTTATTGGTGTCATATTTGTCGCGTTGTTCACCGTTGCTTTTGGGCGTATTTTTTGTGGATGGATTTGTCCACAAACTATTTTTATGGAAATGGTTTTCCGCAGAATTGAATTTTGGATTGATGGCGATAGAAACAAACAACGCAGGTTAGATAGACAGAAATGGGATGCCGAAAAAATTAGAAAACGTGTTCTAAAATGGTCTATTTTCTTAATTATTTCCTTTTTGATTGCTAATGTGTTTTTAGCCTATTTAATAGGAAGCGATACCTTAATTCGCTACGTAATAGATGGCCCTTTTAAACATGTAAGCACCCTTTTTTCACTCATTATATTTACAGCAGTCTTTTATTTTGTATTTGCATGGTTTAGAGAGCAAGTTTGCATTATAGCTTGTCCTTATGGAAGATTACAAGGGGTGCTGTTAGATAATAAATCTATCGTTGTCGCGTATGATCACAAACGAGGTGAAGCAGAAAATGGAAGAAAATCCTTTAGGAAAAATGAAGATAGGGAAGCCTTAGGTTATGGTGATTGTATTGATTGTTTTCAGTGTGTGCATGTTTGTCCTACGGGTATAGATATACGTAATGGAACACAATTAGAATGTGTAAACTGTACGGCATGTATTGATGAATGTGATCACATTATGGAGAGCGTTAATCTCCCTAAAGGGTTAATACGTTACGCTAGTGAAGCTAATATTGAAAAGAAAGAAAAATTTAAACTTACGCCTAGACTTAAAGGCTACATCGCTGTATTGATTATTCTTATGGGGGTTTTTCTGGGAATGTTAACTCTAAGAAATGACGTTGAAGCACGTGTTTTGAGATTGCCCGGTCAGTTATATGAACATAAAGATGGTGATATTATTAGTAATGTGTTTACCTACAAACTAGTGAATAAAACCAATGATGCTATTGATAATGTGAGTTTTAAACTAAGGAAGTACAAGGGTACTATAAAATTAGTCTCTACAAAAGATGACTTTATTGTACCAGAACAAGGTATTGCTGAAGGGACTTTATTTATAGAAATTGAAAAAAGCGAACTTAAAGGAGATAAAAACAAACTAATGATTGAAGTCTACAGTCATGATAGAATAATTGAAACGACTACCGTTAACTTTTTAGGACCTAGAAGTTATAAATAAATTGACTATAGTTAAGCATGTAGTTCTGGAGCCTCGAGAGGCGCTGCTTATTGTAATAAATAAGAGGCTATATAAAAAGTCTTGTGATATCAATTTGTCAGGTTGAGCCTGTCGAAACCAGTGTTGTCTGTCACTAGATTAGAATATTTAAACAGGCGCAATATAACAATGAACGCGTCGTTTTAGACAGTTTCAATAAAAAAATAAGAGTAATATGATTTCCATTGTCGTGGAAATCACAAAATAAAATAGAGTGATGAGATTTAATTGGGGAACAGGAATTGTTATTGCATTCGTATTATTTATAAGCTTTATCATGTATTTTGTTATTAACATGAATATCAATAAAAAATACGATCATGATTTGGTAGTAGAAGATTATTATGCACAAGAACTCCTTTACCAAAATGATATTAATAAAGAGGAAAATGCTAAAAATTTATCACAAAATTTAAGTTTAGAACAAACAGAAGAGGGGTTGTTAATCAAGTTCCCAGAGACTTTAGAACTAGCTGAAATTTCAGGTAAAATGTTCCTATATAGACCATCTAATAAACAATTTGACTTTGAAATTGATATTTCATTGTCAGACTACCATTTGCTCATACCTGACAAACGTTTATTAGATGGTCGTTGGAACATTAAAATTGATTGGAAACACAAAGGACAAGACTATTTATATAAAACTAAAATCAGCTATTAAATGCTATTCTCTGCGGTCATATTAGGTTTATTGGGGAGCTTCCATTGTGTTGGGATGTGTGGACCAATAGCCTTTATGTTGCCAGTAGATCGCTCAAACTCACTTAGAAAAGTCACTCAAATTGGTTTGTACCATTTTGGACGATTGCTGGCTTATAGTAGTATTGGATTCTTTTTTGGCTTAGTAGGGAAGAGTCTATATATTTTTGGATTACAACAAAAACTCTCAATTGTTATAGGTGCTTTAATGATTGTCGTGGTGCTAATGCCGCATAAAATCGTTGGCAAATACAATTTTTCCAAACCTATTTATATAATTATTTCCAAAGTAAAATCAGCTTTAGGGAGTGCGTTAAAAAAGAAAACCAATGACACCTTTTTAACCATTGGTTTTTTAAATGGCTTTTTACCTTGTGGGTTGGTTTATATGGCTGTTTTTGGAGCTATTGCTTCAGGGAACATACTTAATGGGAGTTTATATATGTTTCTATTTGGCTTGGGTACAATACCGCTAATGACTACTGCTATTTATTTAGGTAAGTTTTTAAATGCAACTATAAAGCAGCGCATTCAAAAGGCTATTCCAGTATTTGTAATCGTCATTGGGCTATTATTTATTCTTCGTGGAATGGGATTAGGAATCCCTTATATTTCTCCAGCGCCAGTTGTGGAAATGGCTTCTAGCGCTATTGATTGCCATTAAAATTTAAATAAGAATGAAATATTGGTTTAAAAAAACGCAAGAAGAGCTTAAGACTATAGTTTTTAATGCACTAAATAACAATGCAAATTATACTACTCAAAACATATTAGGCATTCCAGCGTCCCATTTAAATGAAGACGTATTTCCTCTGGATGCTGCTTTTCTTAAAGAGGCTCCATTCATGACGTCGTTGGTGAAAAATCCAAATCATATTGGTTGCCATACTTTAAATAAGTCTGAAGGTTATTTTTCAGGCACTCAAGAAATTGAAAAAGAATTAATAGCGCTCTGTGCTGTAGATATTTTAAAAGGAAAACCACTAGAACACGATGGTTATGTTGCCTCTGGTGGTACAGAAGCTAATATTCAAGCTATTTGGACTTACAGAAATTATTTTATGCAGGAGCATCAGGCAACACTAGATGAGATTTGTATTGTTTGTAGTGAAGACAGCCATTATTCTATGGATAAATCGAGTAATTTACTTTGCATTTCAAATATTAAAATTCCAAATGCAGTAGAGGATAGATCACTTTCTAAAGCAGATATTTTAGCACAAGTAACGGCTGCAAAATCTTCAGGCAAAAAATATTTTATTGTTATCGTGAATATGATGACGACGATGTTTGGAACCGTGGACGATATCGATTTATATGTTGAAAGCTTGAAGGCTGTAAACGTAGATTTTAAGATCCATGTGGATGGTGCTTTTGGCGGTTTTTATTATCCGTTTTCAAATGAAGAAAACACACTCAACTTTAGTAATAAATATGTTACTTCTTTTACCCTAGATGCTCATAAAATGGCGCAAGCACCTTATGGAACCGGTGTTTTTTTAATAAAAAAAGGGTTTATGAAGTATGTTAATACGGAGGAAGCCAGCTATGTTGTTGGGCAAGATTCCACCTTAATAGGCAGTCGCTCTGGTGCTAATGCCATTGCTGTTTGGATGATTTTAATGAAAATGGGGCCTTTTGGATGGTTTGAAAGAATTCACATCTTGAAACAGCGTACACATTGGCTATGCAAGCAATTGGACGATTTGGCTATAGCTTATTATCATTTTCCAACGTCGAATATTGTGACGATAAAAAGTGCGTTTATAAACGCTGAAATTGCTAAAAAATTCGGACTTGTGCCAGACAACCATTTAAATCCGAAATGGTTTAAAATTGTGGTCATGAGTCATGTAACTATCGAGAAATTAATGCTGTTAATTCAGGCTTTTAAGCACGGGGTTATTCCTAAAGTATAAATCTTTTTTTTTATTAGTTTTTTATTCTGGTTTATGATTTTCGTCATGGTCTTAATCAGCTCCTACAACTATCTTTACTATAGAATTTAAAACCAAAAATGATGAAGAAAAGAACACCAGTTTCAGCAATAATGACCAAAGATGTTATTACATTAAATCACTCAGATAACTTAGAAACTGCCGAAGGATTATTTAAAAAAAATAATATTCGCCATATTCCTGTAGTCTCTGGAGACGAAATTATTGGAATATTAAGTTACACAGATTTATTAAGAATAAGCTTTGCAGATGCTGTTGACGATGAGCAAGAAGATGTCGATACTGTAGTCTATAATATGTTTACTATAGAGCAGGTTATGGCAAAAAACTTAGTAAGTGTAAATTCAAATACAACGATTAAGGAAGTCGCCGAAATTTTAGCAAAAGAAGAGTTTCACGCGTTACCTGTAGTCGATAATAAAAAATTAGTTGGCATTGTAACGACTACAGATTTAATAAATTACTTGATAGAACAGTTTTAGTTTAAGACCACTACCATTAAAATTATAAAGCGTCTAAACGGTACTGTTTAGGCGCTTTTTTATGGATTCCTAATTGTTTATCGTTATGCGTTATATAGGGAGAGTATTGCGTGGCCTATTAATTATTTAAAGTGTCGTATACTGTGAATCACTAATTATAGGGCTAAAAATCCTTTTTATTAGATTTGAAGACAATTCGTAATACGGGTAGAGCTACCCAAATAATTAGCATTATAAATGAGACAATGAGTCCCAAACTAGTGCCGAAAAATTGCTTGAATACAGCGCCAGTGTAACCTAGCAATGCAGAGATGTCTAGTTTTAATAGAATGAGTGTTCGTGATAAATCTATAGGGTTAAGCATCGTACCGGCCAGAGATAATTTGTCTAGAGGATACTCTTCAAACAGGATTAAGGTCATTAAAAAGAGACCGTCGTATACAATGGCAAGAAATAGCCATAGTAGTATTGCATAGCCAAATCCTTTTATTTTATTCTCATTAGAGAGTGCGATGTTAAATGCTAATGCAGTAAATATCATGGTAAGAAATGTTCCGGTAATTAGTAATAAAGAAAAATCCCAAATCGCATTAGATTTAAACAAACCATAAAACACAAAGGGAATTCCTAATCCTAAAATCAAACTCAAGGCCAATGACAAGGCCACACCTAAATATTGGCCTAAAAAGATAGAAGAACGCTTTAGTGTTTGTGCTAAGAGGAGTTCCGTAAATTCCCTAGAATTATAATAATACATCACACCAAAAACAGTCCCGATTAAAGGCACAAGAACAATAATAACATTCATTAAGGTAATGACTGCTTTAGAGAGGTCATTGTTTAAAAATAACAATACAATACCTAGTAGTAAATAAAAAGCGAAATAGACGTAACTCCAACGACTGCGGATTAAATCGAAAAAACTATATTTTAATATTTTAAGCATGATTATCTATGAGTATTGATGCTATTGCATGTTCAAAATCGGGTTGATTTGTTTTGGTTTTGAGAGCGTTTACGGTACCTTTAAAGTAGATTTTGCCTTCTAATAGAAAGACAATCTCGTCTGAAATTTCTTCAACAAAACCCATAATATGTGACGTGATTAAAATTGTTTTCCCTTTTTCTTTTTCGGCTCTGAGTAACTCTTTTAGTCTGATTAATGCCATGGGATCTAAACCACTGGTTGGCTCGTCTAGAATAATTAAAGGACTATCAAACATAAAAGTCAATACAATATTTACTTTTTGCTTGGTACCACCAGAAAGGGTGCCCAATTTTTTGTCTAGAAACGGTTTTAATTTGAATAGTTCAATGAGGTATTCTGATTCTGAGGCACTACCGCGTAAATCTTTTATCATCTTGATAAGCTCCTTCACTTTCAAATTACTTGGAAAATTTGCTATTTGTGGTAAGTAATCAATGTGTCGTCTGTAGTTAGATTTTTTTCTAATATTTTCGCCACGCACAGTTATACAGCCTTGGTTAGGAATCACCATGCCTAGAACAGATTTTATTAGCGTTGTTTTTCCAGAGCCGTTTGGTCCAAGTACAGCAAAGATCCCACCTTTATCGATGTTTAAATCCACACCACTTAATACGTTGTTTTTACCAAATTTTTTATGTAAACCTTGTATTGTTACCATGTTATTCTTTTTGTTACTGGATGGTTATCAAATAAATTATCTGGTGTAAAAACAGGAGATACTTTTTCAGAAAAATCTATGAGATCTATAAACAGACTGCGCAGTAAAATAATAGTTTCTGGCGTGCGGTTTACGATGTAAGAGAATAATTTCACAGGTCTGTAAGGGATATCACCAATACCATCTTTATCGAGGTCATATCCAGTGTAATTACTCCAATAATTTTTATCAAATACATTATCATTCACTCTACTATTATAAGAAATGTCAAAGGAATTGTAGAGGAAGTTATTCGCTATAAAGCGATTGCTATAACACGCACCGCGCACTTTAATTGCCCAGCCATTATTAATGAAGTTGTTGTTTTTGTATACAATGCGATTTGAACCTTCGATGTTTATTCCAATAGTGTTTTCTTCAAACGTATTCCCAATAATTTCAGCATCATTTATTTCTTTTAAAAGCATACCGTAGGCGGCTGTTCCCCAGTTTTCTTGAAAGGTGTTATTAATCATTTTTATCTTTTTGGAAAACATTACTGCTACACCAGCACCATTGTTTTTAAAGGTGTTGTCTTGATAAATATCATCATTAGAAAACATAAAATGTAAACCATAGCGTACATTATTTACAGTCATATTATTCTTGATTAAGCAATCGTCTGAAAACTCTAAATAAATACCGTCCCGAACATGCGCGATATAATTATGCTCTATTTGTATATGATTACTATACCAAAGTTGAATGCCATTTCCTGAGTTATATTCGTCAATGGCATTTCCAATTATTTTGTTATGAAACACTTTACCATAGCTTGATTTTTCTATGTAAATCCCGAAGAATAATTTTTCTAGAACTACATTTTGAATCACAAAATGTTTGCTTTTTCTGACTCTTATGGCGGCATAATCTTCAGTATAACTTGTACCAACGTTTATAATAAATAAGCCGTCTATGGTAACATTATCTGCTATAATGGTAATGATTTCTCCTTTTAACTCACCATCAATCACAGGATGGTTTTTACCAATAATGGTTAGTGGTTTATCTACAATAATAGTGTGCTCTTTATAGGTGCCTTTTTTAAGAATAATGGTATCAAAATCCTTAGCTAGGCTAATGGCTTTTTTTAAACTTGAAATTTCGCAATTTTCACAAACGCTAATGGTTTGAGAAAACGCTGAATAGCCTAAAAGAACAAAAAAGAATAAAATGATATGTTTAGAAGTGCGGTTCACTATAGCGTTGACTGAATTTAAACTGTTTTTATATAACTATCTAATAATTAAAAATTTAGAATTTTTTGTAGCAGCAACCCAATGTTTTTCATTTTTAGGAAAGTTAAAAGTTTGGTGCTTTTCTAAATTAAATTCAGAATTATTGATGTGGAATATTATCTTTCCTTCCAATATTAGTAATGTAGCATCTCTAGGAGAGGTGTGTTCTGGAAAAATGGCATTCTTTTTCAGGTTTATTAAAATGACTTCTTTAGCATTGATATCTAATAATTTAGAAGACTTAAAGTCTGCTGTGACATCCATATTTATTTCATTGTTAATGGTATTCATTGTCTATTGATTTAAGTGGTTTACTAATTCTTTCCAGGTATATAATTTGCCTCCTTTATGGGATTGCATGGAAACAGCTTCTTCTTTAGTTTTAAAAGCGGACAAATAGGCACCCATAGGACTCGGGATGCTTTCAGTAATTAAAAAGGTAGATTGTGTTGCATCTATTAAAGATTCTGGAACGTTGTAATCATTAGATAAATACAATTTGATTGTTGACGCATCAAACTCATTTAAAAAGGCCACCATACATTCTGTAGCATCAAACTTGTATGTTTTGCCTTTTTTAGTCACTATTTCTGCAGCGTGAACTTTGTCGACAATGGTCATGCTACAAAAATGACAACCATCGCTACCATAATCTATAGCTTTTGGAGATACGGTACAGCTAACTGATATTAGCAATGCTGCTATTATGAAGTGTTTTAGTGTATGCATACGAATTGTTTCTTTTAGAGCGTAAGTTTTTTATTACCTCTTTTTCCCACCCAAAAAGCTACAAATGCCATAGCAATGCCCAATGCTAAAAATAGCGCTCCTAATTGTGGATAGGAATGTGCTTTGAAATTTAAAATAGTTTTGGTGCCAAATAAAGGAGGTTGAAAGCCCATTTGGGTGCCATCTGGATTCTTAAATTTCATAATGGCTTTTGGGTCTAAATTATGCCCGTAATCATGTTCCCAAATATAAAAATCATATATACCAGTAGCACTCACGACGACCATTAATATAAACCAACCTAAAAACCATTTATAATTACCTATAAATACGATAATTAAGCCTATTATGCTAGTAATGATTATACCTATGGGAAAAATTTTAAACTCTGGTATGGCTTCAGGAATGTATTTCATCCCCACATAATGGTTCATTAAATTAATGTTTTTAATGTCATGCGGATGCACATCAGAAAAATCATTAATATGAATATTCATCGCTAAGGGCGTTGGATACTGTGGTGCTTCTAGAGTGATTCTCCATAAAGGGAAAAGAAATAACCCAAATGGAAGCACAGCAGCAATAAACATGAGAATATTAGATTTTTTCATGATAGTGATCTTAGTTATATTATAGAACTACTTATTTAGAAGTCTCTACTGTTTTTAAATAAAGGCGAGAGCAAAATACTTTGGCTCTCGCCTCTGTTAGGAAAATAAACACCAATATAAATTTCCCTAATGTTGATATTTCTACAGAGCTACCTTATTTATTCTATATCCTCTCCAAGAGACCATTTAATAGGTGTGCTAGAATCTGCTGGCGATACTCTTATATAACCTTGCATTTCTTGGTGTAATGCAGAGCAAAAATCTGTACAATAAAAGGGCCATACACCAATTTTTTTTGGCTCCCAAACCGAGGTTTTAGTTTGTCCGGGCATAATTAATATTTCTGACGTGTTTTGACCTAGTACAGCAAAGCCATGCGGCACATCAAAATCTTGTTCTAAGTTCGTCACGTGGAAGTATACTTTATCTCCAATCTTGATGCCTTCAATATTATCTGGTGAGAAGTGACTTCTAATAGTCGTCATGTAAACATGTACTTCTTTCCCTTTTCTCTCCACTTTTGTGTCTCCATCAGTTTTAGCAGCATAAGGGTGCATATTGTCTTTTAAATCATAGATTTTTTGGGACCGTTCTTTAATAAGATCAGCGCGCATTGCTGCGGCATAATGTGGTTCTCCATGCGTTGGAAAGTCGAGTAGAAGCTCCATTTTATCGCCCGAAATGTCATAGAGTTGTGCACTATGTTCTAACTCTGGACCAGTTGGTAAATAACGATCTTTAGTAATCTTGTTCATCGCAAACATATATTTACCTTGTGGCTTTCTAGAGTTTCCTCCAGGAATTGTTAAATGACCAACAGAGTAATATGTAGGCTGTCTGTCTATTACTTCCCAAGTGTCTAACTTCCATTTTACAACCTCAGAAGAAATAAAGAACGACGTATAGGCATTACCTTTACCATCAAATTCTGTGTGTAATGGGCCTAATCCTGCTTGATCTACAATACCAGCTAATACGTCTTCAAAATTTAAAATTGGAATGCCATACGCTTCACCCGTAAATTTTTTGTTCTCAATGGCATCCAACATTTTTGTAAATGAATGTACCGTTAAATTGGCAGATAGTTTTCCGTTACCAACAATATATTCTCCGGAGGGATCAACATCACAACCATGCGGTGACTTTGGTGTTGGTAAGAAATAAATAGCACCAGGAACTTCAGCCGGATTAACGACACGCACTTCTTTTTTCATAGTAGATGTTGCTGTGTGTGTACTTTCATCGTATACATTATGCGCATAATCTGCAGGCATCATTGTGCCGCCACCATCATTTACATACGCTTCAATTTTTTTCCAATTAATAGCAGCAATAAAATCTTTATCGTTTTGAGAGGCATTAACCTCCAATAAGGTACTTGCTTCTTCTGTGTTATAAGTGGTAAAGAAGAACCAGCCATGAGACTTTCCCCGTCCAGGATGTGATAAATCATAATCAAAACCAGGCATAAGGATTTGGAATTTTATCGCCATATTTCCAGTATCTGGTGCAACGCTTATAAATGATAAAGCGCCTTGAAAATTACCCTTATATTCATTAATTGGCATGTCACGTTGCGGAATAGGTACAGAAAAACGGGTACCTGCCACGACATATTCTGTGTTTTCCGTTACAAAAGAAGAGCTGTGGTTACCAGCACTATTTGGAACTTCGATGATTTCAGTAGTTTCAAAGGTCTTTAAGTCAATTTTTGCAATTCTCGGGGTATTATTTTCATTTATAAAAATGAAACGACCATCAATTTCTCCGTTAGTTTGTGAAATGTCTGGATGGTGAGAATCTCCCCAAGGAATAAATCCATGAGAGGTATTAAGCATGGGTTTTGTTTCTTCAGAATAGCCATATCCAGAGGTTGGGAATTGTGAAAATACAGGAATTTCTTTAAACATTCTTCCTGATGGTAGGCCATAAACGGTTAAGTTACCACTATATCCGCCAGAAATAAAAGCATAGAATTCATCATGTTCTCCTGGAGCGACGTATACTTTTTCTGCGGCATTACTTGCTAAGGCACCAGAATTACTATTAGAGTTAGTAGCTTTATTACAACTTGTAAATACTAGTAAAACACTTAAAAGTGTTATAGTAGATTGTATTATATTCTTCATTGTTTTAAAAATTTAATTAGTGATTTTTATTCTTCAGTTGGTGGTAATAAAACTTTGTCAATCACATGTACAATACCGTTTCCAGCTGGAATACTAGCTAGAATCTTTGCACCACCTATTAAAGGTTCTCCATTAACAACTTCAACTTTTACATAATCATTATTGGCTTGTCCTAATTTTTTAAACTTTTTAAGAAAGTCTTTGCTGTAATTACCAGGAGTTACATGATACTTTAAAATATTAGCCAAAACTTCTTTATTTTCTGGCTTTAATAGATTTTCGACAGTCCCTTTAGGTAAGGCATCAAAAGCCTCATTTGTAGGCGCAAATACCATTAATGGTCCAGCATTTACTAATACATTCTCTAACTCAGCAGCTTGAACAGCAGCCACTAAAGTGCTATGGTCCTTTGAACCAATAGCGATACTTAAAACGGTTGGCTTACCAACATCATCTTTAATAAACGCTTGTCCTGTTTTTGTTTCAGATGCGCTTTCAGTTTTTGAGACTTCAGTGTTTGTTGTGTTTTCTTCGTTTTCATTTTTACAGGCGTAAATTAAACAGATACATGTAAAAGTGAAAAATAGAGTTTTGATTGGTTTCATGATTAATTAATTTAAGGTTCGGAAGTATTCTAAAACGGCTCTGGCCTCTTCTTCAGACAAGTTTTGATTGGCCATAGGTGAACCATTAAATTCGATTAACAATTCTTTGGCCAAAGGATCTTCTTTAACCATAACCTCTGGGTTTAATATCATATTCATAACCCATTCTGGTGTACGTCGTTCTAAAATACCCGATGGTGGAGGACCAATAAACTTTTTATTTGGTCTGTGACAAGCGGTACACATGTTTTTAAATACATTGGCGCCATGAGTAACCATTTTTTGGTCTATTTCATCATTTAAGCTTATAGACTTTATAGGACCAACACCTTTAGTCGTTAAATCCACTCTTTTAGATGCCGGACTATTTTCTGCTTTAGGTGTTGCAGATTGCTCTGTTGTTGTCTTTTTTTTGAACGTAAATGTTTCTTTCTTTTTTTCTTCTTTGCCTCCACAACTAATAAGTGCAATAGTAAATACAACGGTCAGTAATTTTAGTGTTGTCTTCATGTTTAAGTTGTTTTAATAGCACAAATGTACTTTCTCAAGAGAAGAAAAAATATGATATTTATCATATTTAAGATAAAAATATCTTTTATATATTTGCAGTGTAAAACACTTATAGTATGTTCTCAAAATCAGTTAAATATGCACTAAAAGCGGTGTTGTTTTTGGCAGTAAATTCTAATGAAAAGAAAAAGGTTATGGTGAAGGATCTTGCCAAACCTATTAATGTACCACAAGCCTATATAGCTAAAGTACTGCAGGAGCTTTCGAAGCAGAAAATAATCTCTTCAACTAGAGGTCCAAATGGCGGATTTTATTTAGATAAAAACAATAGAGAACAATCTATTCTGTCTATTATTTACGCTATAGAAGGAGAGCAAAAAATGACGAATTGTTTGTTGAATTTAAAAGAGTGTAATGCAGCGAAACCTTGTCCTTTGCATCATTTAGCAAACCCTAGTAGAGAAGCATTAATTAATAATTTAAAAAATAAAACGATAAGAGATCTTGCAAGTGATATAAAAAGCCGCATCGCATTTTTACCCATTTAATTCCTGTTTTTTAAATGTATAAAGCGGACATAAAAAAAGGAGCTGAAAATGATTTCAGCTCCTTTCATACTTTAAACATTAAAACTAACTTAAAAATATTTAAAGTAATTATTATATTTTAAAAGTCATTACAGGTTTCTGTGCATGATTTGCTAAATCTTCAGAAATACTACCTGTAAAGAAGTGAGAAATTCCTGTTCTTCCGTGAGTAGCGATAGCAATTAAATCTGCGTTACTATCATTTGCAAAATTTAAAATACCTTTTTCAACGGTATAATCATTGACATAATTAACCTGTTTTAAATGGTCTAAATGACCATCTGCCTTTTCTAAAAAATTAAAAACTTGTGATTTCATTTTGGTAGTACTCATGAAATTTTCATTTGGTAAATTCACGTATACTAAATGGATTTTAGATCCTAAAGATTTAAATAAAGTGGCGGCCTTTTGGTAAGGTTTAATAGCTTCTTCGGTAAAATCACAGGCAAAAACAACCGTATCGAAATCTACAGAAACAGGCGCTTTTTTAATCACTAATACAGGTACGTCTGAATGTCTAACTACTTTTTCGGTATTTGAGCCTACAAAAGCTTCTTTGATGCCACTTGCGCCATGAGACCCCATAATTATTAAGTCTGCATTGTGCTCCTTTGCGACATCATTAACTTCAGAAAACACTTTAAAATGTTTTATTATAGGTGTTATTTTAATCCCTGTTAAATAGTTTTTAGTCATAAACTCATTAAACTTTTTTTCAGCAAGCTTCATAAAAAAGAGGGTTTCAGACTGTAATTCGTTGCTCCCTTTTGTTAAAATAGTTTCAGAGATTTCTAACATATGTAGTGCTAAAATTTCAGCATTGTGTTTCTTTGCCAATCTAGCAGCTGTTTCTAAAGCATATTCAGACTGTTTAGAGAAGTCTATAGGCACGATAATTTTTTTCATAATAATTTGGTGTTTAAACTGTCATTGAGAACAGTTGCGTTTCGGGTTTTTTTCTTTGTAGTAATACATCAAAAGCCATGCATATGTTTCTTATAAATGGTTTGCCTTTTTCAGTAACGGTAATTGATTTTGCTTGTATTTCTATAAGTCCATCTGTTTCCATTTCTTTAAGTCTTATCAGAGTGTCAGGTAATTCCTTAAAAACGACTCTGTTATCATTCCATGACGTTTCAAATTGACACATAAGATTAAGAATATGCTGTCTTATAATAAGATCTTCATCGTTTAAAATATGACCTCTAAAAATGGGTAAAATTTGAGCTTCGATTAAATGATAATAGTCTTCAATACCTTTTGTGTTTTGTGTAAAGCCATACCAGCTATCACTTATTGCTGAGACGCCTAAGCCAATCATGGCTTGTGTTTTTGAGGCGGTATATCCCATGAAGTTTCTATGTAGTGTACCGTTTTCCATAGCTTGGTATAGCGTATCTGTTTTTAGTGAAAAATGATCCATTCCTATTTCTATATAGCCAGCATCTGAAAGTTGTTTTTTACCTGTTTCGTATTGTTTACGTTTGGTAACAGCAGTGGGCAAATCGTTATCATTATAGCCGCGTTGACCGTTGCCTTTTATCCATGGTACGTGAGCATAGCTATAAAATGCAATACGATCGGGACCTAAGGTTTTTGTTTTTTCTATAGTATCTTCAACATGTGCTTCTGTTTGAAATGGCAGTCCGAAAATGATATCGTGGCCAATAGAGGTAAAGCCAATCTGCCTGGCCATTTCAGTCACTTTTTTTACATTTTCAAAAGGTTGAACCCTATGTATTGCTTTTTGAACAGTTTCATTATAGTCTTGCACACCAAAACTTACCCGCCTAAAGCCTAAATTATAAAGCGTTTGTAAATGCGTTTCTGAGGTATTGTTTGGATGCCCTTCAAAACTAAACTCATAGTCTTCAGCTAAAGTCGCTTGCTTAAGAATTTCATTTATGAGATAGTCTAAGTTTTCTGGACTAAAGAAAGTTGGTGTACCGCCACCAAGATGCAGCTCTTTAATTTTTGGTTTTATACTGAATAAATTACAATATAAATGCCACTCTTTAATCACAGCATTTATATAGGGAAGTTCTACTTCATGTCTTTTAGTAATGCGTTTGTTACAACCACAAAACGTACATAGACTCTCACAAAAAGGCAAATGAATGTATAGGCTAATCCCTTCATTTCTATTACTTTCGTTAAAAGCGTGTATTAAAGACGATTTCCATTTCTTTAAAGAAAATGTATCCATATTCCAATAGGGAACTGTAGGATAACTGGTATATCGAGGACCAGCAATATTATATTTGTTTACTAAAGAATGACACATAAATTGTTTTACGTAAAATTACGCTAAGAATGTATTTTAAAACATGATTTATATCATACTTAAAGTTACTGATTTTTATAGAAATATCAATTGTTTTTTGAAGGAATTACTAAAAAAGGAATATTTAAATGGAAACCTATTTGATTCACTTTTGCTTTAAAAAAAACGTTTTCAAAAAAGGAGTGTTTGTTATTAATCATGACCAAAAAATTTATACGTGCTTTTATTTGAAAATTTGAAATAGCAGTAGAAACATCCTGGTTGTTAACGTCATGAAAAACACTAGAAATAGGTTTAAAATAAGAGGCTAAGGTGTTCTTGTTTTCTTCTTGTTTTTCAGTAAGATCCTGACCATAAGAAACATGTAAAACAGTTACTCTAGCGTGCTTATTTTTAGCAATGTCTATAACAGGTTTTACTTGTTCTTCTGTAAAAGACACTTCATAGTCTGAGGGAAATAAAATTTCATGAGGCGCTTCATATTCAAACGTATCTGGAATGGCTAAAACAGGACATTTTGTATTTTTAATAGTGTGTACTGTATTGGTACCAAATAATACTTCTTTTAAACCAGAAGCACCTTTAGTTCCCATAACGATAAGCTCCATGACATTTGATCTATAAAGCTCATCTATTTCACTAATTAAAGTATTAAATGCAGCAATACTGGAATAGCTGTGGTTTGGATTACCAAATTCTTTTTCCATACGATGAATCATTTCCTTTAGTCTATTTTCAGAATTTTCTCTAACAATACTTTCTAAATTCATTGCTGGCGCGACAACTAATGCCTGCTCCGTATGATAAAAAATAGGCGTATAAGTGTTTAATAAGCAAAAATTACAGGTTTCATCTTTAAACAGTTGTAAAGCATATTTAATGGCATTCCATGAATTATCTGAGAAATCTGTTGGTAAAAGTATGTTTTTCATTTTGTATGTTTTATAGTTAATAGTCGCGTCTCATATTTTGTAAGGCTAAAAAAGGGACATCTATATGTAAGGTCATTTTATCTACTGCAGACGCGAATAAAAGATTTTCTAAAAAGGAACGTCTGGTATTAACCATGACCAATAAATCGGTGTCATTTTCTTTCATATGGATATAGATAGCATTAGTCATATTTTTATTATCCACGACTATAAAATTGACTTTAGTCTTGGGTAGTTCTCCTATTATAAAAGCTTTATTGTCCTCTTGACGTCTGGAAAGTTTGTCGTTCTTTGAGACGTATAACAAATCGATAACTGCACGATAAGGCGTGGCTATTTCACTAATTAATTTGAGTTCTCTTCTTTTGTATGGAATCATGAAATTAGTAGTAAAAACGATGTGCTTAGGTTGTTTATATTGGTAGTGCTCTGGGATTGCTAAAACTGGACATTGTACATATTTTAGAACTTGTAATGTATGGCTTCCAAAAGTAATCTCCTTAGCATTACTTTTACCTCTTGTTCCCATGATGATAAGGTCTATATTTTTAGCTGTGACTATTTTGTCAGCCTCATCAATAAGCGAATTATACGCACAAACAGTATGGTAGGTGTACTTTGGGTTAGGGGCAATAGTCTTTGCCGCTTCTAAGAATGATTTTAAATAATCTTGAGAGCGTTCTTTAACGCGATTTACAACGTCTTCAAAGCTGCCACTGTTGAGTAAACTGGCATCACTGTAAATTTCATCTTCGTAAGCATGTAAAAAATAAAATTCGGCACGTTCATATTTAAATAACTCGAGAGCATATTTTAATGCGTTCATAGCATTATCTGAAAAATCGGTTGGAATTAATATATTTTTCATGGTTATCGCTTTTAGAGTTTTAAAAATAAAGGGTATAAAAAAAAGAAACTATGATATTTATCAGATGTGTTTAAAACAAAAAAAGGGAAAGCTATAAAGCATTCCCTTTTTTGTCTCATGGTCTAAACATTAGTTTAAAGCTCAGTCTGTTTTTAATTATAAACAAAATGAATATGAGAGACATTGATTAATAGCCATTACTAAAATAGAAACAGGAAGTCGAAACCTCCCATTTCTTTTTAAGTGCTTAATTTTACTACTTGACAAATAGTAATCCTAAAGATTTCTTTGCATTAAATAAAGATAGCCAAAGTATTTGCTGCCAAATAAAATAAATTTGAACACTTCTACAATCTATAAGGTCTTACGATTTATAGATGTATACTAAAGTTTATAACTAATTGATTAGTTTTAGTAGTAATACAAAAGTAATATACAAATAATTTTTAAAATATGATATATATCAGTTTTTATAAAATTAATACAGAATAAAGCCATAAGCAACATTGAGTAAGTAAACGCCTACAATTAATAATAAAATATAAAGTGTTTGCGCTAGTTTGACATTGACTAGTGTTAACCATGAAGAGGTACGCCTAGGAAAAATGAATAGGGATAGGCCAATAGTTAATGAAAACCACCCTATTATAGTGATGATAAATTTCCAATTAGGTTCCCAAATATTGTGAAACAAGAGGTTTAGGAGTCCGACAATTATGGCTAAAAACGCAGATAATATAAGAAATTTCTCATCTTTTAAATCATTAAATATTTGTTTTATGCGTCTGGGATTGAAACTTAATATAATGAAGAAGATGATAAGGTACCATCCCCAAAACTTTGCTAAAAAGATTGAAATGTCCATACTATTTATTGTTTATTCGTGTAACACCAAAAATGGAATGTCTGTTTGATAACTAATTTCTTCAACTTTTGAGTTAAAAAATAGATGTTGAAAATAGTTTAAATTTTTTGCTACCATAGCAATCATTTTTATTGATCTGCTTTCAACAAAACATTGGACTGCATTTTCAACTTTTTTATTGGTTAAAAAGTGAAAACTATGCTGATTACCGTTAAAATAATCTGCTAAAAACTCTTTGTTTTTTTGTTGTTCACTATTTAGTTGCGCCTCTTTTTTACTGATATGGAGTATCTTTAAAGCACTAGTATTGTGTTCTAAAATATCTGAAAGTGGCAATAAGGTTTTTACACCATAAAACTGTAAAAAATCAGTAGGGAAGGCAATTTCTTCAAGCGCTGTGAATGTTGCGTTTTCGGGGACAACCAAGGTTGTACAGTGCACTTTTGTTATAATATCTCCTGTGTTTGTCCCTACTATATATTTCTTTATTCCAGAAGCCCCTTTGGTACCCATGACGATTAGATCTACCTTTTTTTCTTCAACGTGCTTTCGGATCGACTCTATAAAAAAGTTATAATCTGTTAGTGTGTAAAAGGAATGGTTTAAATTGTCTGGAAACTGTGCAGCAATACGTTTTAAAAATTTACGCAATTTCTTTTTTGCAGGTTTAGTATAGGTCGTTTCAATTACCTCAGGCGCATTGGTATAAGGCAATTCATTTGTCATCACGTCACCTAATCTCGTGACATGCAATAAATAAAAGGTACAAGGCTCTTTTTCCAGGAAGTTAAGTGCATAAACTATAGCGTTCCAAGAATTCTCAGAAAAATCTGTTGGTAATAGAATAGTCTTCATTTACATTTATCTTAATTAATACCTATTGTAGCTTGTTAATGCTAGAATAGGGATAAGACAAATTTAGCAGGAAGGTGTTTTTTAAAAAATGATATAAATCATATTAACTAATCTCTTGAAGTCCTTCAAGATCAAGAATTCTAATATTTCTGCCTTCAACTTCAATAAGGCCTTGCTTTTTAAAATTAGACATGGTTCTAATTAATGTTTCTGTGGCAATACCAGCAACACTGGCTAAATCGTTTCTTGATATTTTAATAGGATCTTCTGGTTTACGGTTTAGTTTTTCGGCAAATTTTAAAATGGTGACCGCCGTTTTTTTATTGACCGAACTATAGGCCATTTGTAATAACTGATTCTTTACACCAGAAATGTCATCTGTTAAAAGTTGTATAAGTTCTAAAGTGAGTTTATGGTTACTATTTAAAACTTGCTTTAGCTCATTTTTAGAGATACCAACCAACTCTACTGCTTTAATTGCAGTTGCCGTTTCCTGATAAGGAATATTTTGAGTAAAAGACGTGTAACCAAACAAATCATCTTCTTTGTGTAAGGCTGTTGTTAATTCTTTGCCTTGTTGATCTAATTTGTGGCATTTTACGACCCCTTTAATGACTAAATAAATGTAGTTGGAGTTTTGGCCTTCGCTGTAGATTATTTCATCTTTACTTAAGGAAAAAAGCGTGCCGTTATCATCAAAGAAATTTTTAAGATCACTTAAAGTTCTCAACTCATTATCATCTCTGTTTTCTTCGTTTTCTGTTTTCGTAACTCTTAAATCCTTTAAAATAGAAACTTTAGCTAAGCGACTTTCTATCGCACTAATGAGTTCGTCTTCATTAAAAGGTTTTGTAATGTAATCATCTGCACCTAAGTCCATTCCTTTTCTAACATCTTGTCTTTCAGTTTTAGCAGATAAAAAAATAAAAGGGATGTATTTAGTCTCATCTTTTTTAGACAAACCATTAAGCACGCCATAACCGTCAAGTTCTGGCATCATAATATCACAAACAATAATATCTGGTGCATGCTGTTTTGCCATTTCTAAGCCAATGATACCATTGGCTGCAGTAGTGACTTTATAATTTGCTAACTCTAATAATTCAGCGGTATTTTCGCGCAATACAGCATCATCTTCTATTAATAATACGTTCTTCATTGATTTGGTGTGTTTGGAATACGCATCGTAAAAGTGGAACCCTGGTTTTCTTGACTTATAAAATGAATACTGCCTCCTAAATTTTCAAGGTGGGTTTTTACAATATTTAAGCCAATGCCAGTACCTTGACTAAGCAATGCGTTTTCAGCTCTAAAATAACGATTAAAAATATTCTTTTGGTCTCTTATAGGGATACCTATACCATTATCGATTACTTTAAATACCGTTTGATTTTTATCTTGATGTATGTTTAGTTCTATTGTGGTATATTCAGGAGAATATTTAATAGCATTATGGACTAAATTGGAAAGTGAGAGTTCGATGGTTTTTTCATCCTGAGTTAATGTTATCTCATCTATATTTTCTGGATAATTAATTTTTTGTCCTTCTTTTAAAAGCATATTGGCGTTGTAAATGACTTCATTAACCACCTTGCTTAATTTAAACGTGGTAAACTTGTAAATAACTTTTCCGGTTTCTAGTTTTTCAACGGATAGAAAATCATTTAAAATAGTGTCGAGGTAATGTACTTTTTTCGTAATCGTTTCAATATGCTTATCACGTTTGTCTTGCTGTGCTTCTAATGTATATTTGCTAAGCAACATGGTAGAGGTTAGAATGCCCGCTAAAGGCGTTTTAAATTCATGTGATACCAGAGATAAAAATTTTGTTTTAAGTTCATTAAGTTCCTTTTCGGTTTCTAAAGCTTCTTTTAACTGTTTTGTGCGTTCCTCAACGGTGTGTTCCAGTCTTTGTGTGTAATTTTTCAACTCTGTTATATCCATTATAATCGCAACAAACACAGATTTGTCGCCTAAAGTCGATAATTGTAAATGTACCTGCACAGGATAGAAAGAGCGATCATGGCGTTGGTGTCTGGTTTCGAACTCAATATTTTCTTTGCTACCGTCTAATAGTGGTTTTAAAACGTTTTGAAAAGCGACTTTTGAGAAATCAGGTTTAATATCAAGCGGCGTCATTTTCTTTAATTCGGCTAAAGTGTAACCAATATTTTTTTGTGCGCCATAATTAACATTAATGAATTTTAAAGTTTTAGCATCAAAAACGAAGATTTCATTGAGGGATTCATCAAAAATTGTGGCGAGGTGATTGCGTTCCTGTTCACTAATTTTTTGCTCGGTAACATCATTTTGAATACCAATAAAATGAGTGATGACACCGCTTTTATCCTTAACAGGCGTGATGTTTAAATCGTTCCAGAATAAAGTGCCGTCTTTTTTGTAATTCCTTATAGTGGTTTGACAGCTCTTGCCTTGCTTTACAGCCTTTCTTAGTGCTCTTACACTCTCTTGATCTCTATCATCAGCCTGTAAAAACCTACAGTTTTTATTTAATATCTCCGCTTCCGAATAACCTGTTAATTTGGCGAAAGCTGGATTAAAATAAATGATGGGATTATCTTTTTCAAGGGCGTCTGTAATAATAATACCGTTACTGGCAGATTGTAACGCTTCACTTTTCATCATTAAATCCCGTTCTTTTTCTTTACGTTCTGTAATATCTATAACCAGAGCCATAACGTAGGTCTTGTCGTAAATGCTGAATGGATTTAAACCCACTTCTACTGGGAAAGTAGCACCACTTTTTTTAGAGCCAAACAGTGCACGCCCTTTTCCCATAGTGCGTTTTTCACTATGCTTATAAAAAGTATTAAAGTGATGCACATGACTTTCATGGTAATTGCTTGGAATTAAAGTGCTAAGTGGTTTTTGAAGTAATTCATCTTTCTCGTAACCAAACATAGTTTCGGTAGAACTGTTTACGCCTACTATATTTTGATGCTCATCTACGATAAGAATGCCTTCTGAAATAGCTTCAGCTAGAATTTGAAAAATATCCTGATTATTCTGAAACATTGCTAGTTTTTGAAGTTCGTATTTTTGATAAAATTACAAAAATATATAATGAATGGATTGATAATACTGATATATATCATTGCTAAATAAGGATAGACGATTTAGTTTTGTTTAATAAAATTATTTTTAGATGAAGGGTGAAAATACTACTAAACGCGCTTTTTACCAAAACCTTGGCAAACTGTTCTACGCTATAGCATTAGTAGATGGCGAAGTTAACGATTTAGAAATAAGTACCTTAGAGCATGTTGTTAGTGAGGAGTGGCTACTCGTTGATGATGCTTTTCCAATAGTTGATGTTTTTAATTGGTTAAACGCCGATCAGGAATATAATGCTGAGGATTGCTTTAAAAGTTTTATTCTCTTTAAAAATAATAATGAGCATTTATTCACAGATAAAATAAAACAACTAATTTTAAGAACGGCTAATAAAGTGGCATCGAGTTTTGCTGGAAAAAACAAATCTGAACTGATACTACTTGCAAAGTTAGGGTTAGCCTTTGAAAATTAAAAATAAATGAAAAATAGCTTTAATACGATTATAAATTCTGAGGCACCCGTTTTAGTCGATTTTTTTGCAGAGTGGTGTGGCCCGTGTAAAATGCTGGCTACGGTTTTAAAACAGGTGAAAGATGCCTTAGGAGAGCAGGTGAAAATTATTAAAATTGATGTTGATAAAAATCAACCGTTGGCAGCAAAATATCAGGTTAGAGGTGTGCCAACACTACTGCTTTTTAAAAATGGCAAGCAATTGTGGCGACAGTCTGGCGTGCTTCAGAAAGATGAGATTATTACCATTATAAAATCGCATCAATAGTGGAAATCAATACATATATAGACCACACTTTACTTAAACCAACGGCGACTCCAAACGATATTATTACACTGTGTAGTGAAGCAAAGCAGTATGGGTTCTTTGCCGTTTGTGTGAATGGTTGTTATGTTACTCTTGCAAAAGAGCAGTTGCTCAATTCAGAAATTAAAATAGCCTCTGTTATTAGTTTTCCTTTAGGCGCAATGGCTACTAGAACTAAAATTTTTGAAGCAAACCAATCTGTTTTAGATGGTGCCGATGAGATTGATATGGTAATTAATTTGGGCTTACTTAAAGCAAAAGCCTATCAAACCGTAGAACGTGAGATTTCAGAAATAAAAAAAGAAATAGGGCACAGGGTGTTAAAAGTCATTTTTGAGACCTGCTATTTAACAGACGAGGAAATAAAAACAGCCTGCAAATTATCTATAAACGCTGGGGCCGACTACATAAAAACCTCCACTGGATTTGGACCTGGTGGCGCTACCTTTGAAGCTGTTAAATTAATGAAAGCAGAAGTTAAAGAGCAACTAAAAATAAAAGCCTCTGGTGGTATAAAAGACACAGTAACGGCCAAAAAATATATAGATTTAGGGGTCTCCCGAATTGGCACATCCTCTGGAATACAAATCGTTTTAAACCCACAATAATTTTGAGTATACATATTGAAGCAAAAAAAGGAGATATTGCAGAAACTGTATTATTACCTGGTGATCCTATGCGAGCCAAATGGATTGCAGAAACCTTTTTAAAAGACGCTATTTGTTATAACGAAGTTCGTGGCATGTTAGGGTATACCGGAAGCTATAAAGGGAAACGCGTATCTGTACAGGGCACCGGAATGGGGATACCCTCTGCCTTAATTTACAGCCATGAATTAATAAATGATTATGGGGTGAAAAATTTAATACGCGTGGGCTCTGCAGGATCTTATCACAAAGACGTGAAAATTCGTGACATTGTTATTGCTATGGCGGCGTCTTCAACGTCTGGTATTAATAATTCACGCTTTATAAATGCCGATTATTCGCCAACGGCAAATTTTGAGCTTTTTATGAAGGCGGCCCTTTACGCTAAAGAAAAAAGCATTCCTATTAAAGCAGGGAATGTACTCTCTGCAGATGAGTTTTATGAAGACGACTTTGATTCTTATAAAAAATGGGCAGACTTTGGGGTACTGTGTGTAGAAATGGAAGCTGCAGGCTTGTATACTATTGCTGCTAAATTTAATGTAAAAGCATTGGCTATTTTAACGATTTCAGATTCTCTGGTTACCAAGCAAAAAACCTCTTCAGACGAACGTGAGAGTACCTTTGATAAAATGGTAGAGATTGCTTTAGCAACTTTGTAGGAAGATATTTTCCTTGATTTGTATGACTAATATCATTTTATAATGGAGTGATTCAGGATACTTTTATTCTCATAAATCAAAACCTTTTATTATTATGAGAAAACAAGTCATTTTATTTATGGTGTTGCTTTTTATTCCGCTAATAAATGCAGCCCAAAATACAGAACAATTAGATTTTATTTCACCTTTTAGTGATGGTGTGGCTGCTATAAAAAAAGGAAACCAATGGGCCTTTATAGATACTGATGGTGAACTCATTTTGGACTTTAGAACAGATCTCGTGCTTACTGAAACAGGGAGGACTAGCTACCCAATATTTAATAGTAATAGGTGCTTGATTATTAAAAACAAAGCGGGTATTCCGTATTACGGCTATATTGATAAAACCGGTAAAACGGTTATTGAACCTCAATTTTTAAATGCAAGGCCTTTTAATGAAAATAAAGCTATTGCATTAGAATTAGTAAAAGAAGACTTGGGTAAAAATGAAATACTTAACAAAGAAGTCTATCAGTATAAATATTTTGAAGTTGTCATAGATTCAGATGGTAAAATTAAAACTTACCTAACAGGTCCTGTTTATATAGGCTTGTCGGCATCAAACCTTAGAAAACCTCCTGTAATTTCTTCAACATTCATTTCAGAAAATTTAATTGCGACAAGAAGTAAAGACAAGAAATGGAAAATTAAAATGCTAAATAAATAAGATCATATATTAAAAAGAGTAGGGCATACGCTAAAACACTATGAAAAATACTACATTAAAACTAATTACAAAACAAGACGCGGTTTCTTATGTTAACTCGGGAAATAGAGTTTTTATTCAAGGTGCTGCAATGACACCAAATACTTTAATTGATGCCTTGTGCGAGCGTTATAGTGAACTGGACAATGTGGAAATTATTCAATTGCATACCGAAGGCACTGCCTTATATACAGAATATCCTTATAATAAAGCTTTTAAAGTTAATAGTTGTTTTGTAGGAGCTAATGTTAGGGGAGCAGTGAATTCCATTAATGGCGATTACATTCCCATATTTTTAAGTGAAGTTCATTTGCTTTTTAAAAGACAAATACTACCTATCGATGTGGCATTCATTCAAGTGTCTCCACCAGACCAACATGGGTTTTGTTCCTTGGGGACCTCTGTAGATGTTACCTTATCTGCTCTAGAAGCTGCTAAAATTGTAATTGCTCAAATTAATCCACAAGTACCAAGAACCCACGGAGATGGTATTATTCATAGGCGTAATATTGATTATGCTATTGAAGTAAATACACCTTTACATTTTACAACCCCGGGAATTTTATCCACTATTGAAGAAGCTATTGGGCAACAGGTGGCTTCATTAGTAGACGATGGTGCGACGCTACAAATGGGTATTGGAAACATACCAAACGCTGTATTGGCTAATTTGAATCATCACAAACGTTTAGGCATTCATACTGAAATGTTTTCTGATGGTATTTTACCTTTAATCGAAAACGGTAGTATTACAGGAGAAGATAAAAAAGTAAAACAAGGGAAAATTGTGACTTGCTTTGCTATGGGCTCTCAGAAATTATATGATTTTGTAAACGATAATCCTATGGTACATTTTAAGGAAGCCTCTTATACTAATGATACCAAGTTAATTAGAAAAAACCCAAAAGTAACTGCTATTAATAGTGCGATAGAAATTGATTTAACTGGGCAGGTTTGTGCCGATACTATTGGGAAGTACCAGTATTCTGGAGTAGGCGGTCAAATGGATTTTATACGCGGCGCCTCGCTTTCCGAAGGGGGGAAAGCCATT
The DNA here is from genome assembly GCF_000934685.1 of Lacinutrix sp. Hel_I_90. Classification (NCBI taxonomy): domain Bacteria; kingdom Pseudomonadati; phylum Bacteroidota; class Flavobacteriia; order Flavobacteriales; family Flavobacteriaceae; genus Lacinutrix; species Lacinutrix sp. Hel_I_90. Next base: position 206,085 of record NZ_JYNQ01000001.1, read on the forward strand.
ATTGCGCTGCCTTCTATAACAGCAAAAGGCTTCACTAAAATAGTGCCTTTTTTAAAAGAAGGAGCAGGGGTAACCACGACTAGAGCTCATGTTCATTACGTTGTAACCGAAAATGGCATTGTAGACCTCTTTGGAAAAAACTTAAAACAGCGGGCCAAGGCGCTAATAGAAATTGCCCATCCTGATTATCAAGAAACCTTAGAAAAAGAAGCGTTTAAACGCTTTGAGAATTTGGTTTAAAACGAATTGTAATAAAAAAATGAAAGGAAACTTAAACATAGGTCGTGTTCTAGGAATTAAAATTAAAATTCATTGGACTTTTTTATTTTTGTTATTGTGGATTGCTTTAGAGCAAATTCGAAGCCAAGCATCAGATGAAGGGGTATTATTTAATTTAGCTTTCGTAGGTATTGTTTTCTTTTGTGTGGTATTGCATGAGTTGGGTCACGCTAGTGTTGCTAAGCGTTTTGGGGTGCAAACTAAAAAAATAACATTATATCCCATTGGAGGCGTAGCAAGTTTAGAGCGCATTCCGGAAGATCCAAAACAAGAATTTTTAATCGCTATTGCAGGCCCATTAGTGAATTTAATACTTGCAATCCTGCTTTATTTTGCTATTCCAATAAGCAGTTATACGAGTCAAAGCTTTGGTGAACTATTGATATCGCTTAATACTTTTACCTTTCAAAATTTACTACTCTACACTTTTGTCGCTAACATAAGTTTGTTTGTGTTTAATCTCATACCTGCATTTCCAATGGATGGTGGCCGCATATTTAGGGCTTTATTAGCCATGTTTATGGATCGTGTTAAAGCCACGCGAGTGGCTGTTGTAGTGGGGCAATTTATAGCGGTATTACTCTTACTTATAGGCTTGCTTTATAATCCTGTGTTAATTTTTATTGCGCTGTTTATTTTTATTAGTGCCTATGGTGAAAATAAATTCGTTAAGCACAATGCGCTGCTCAAAGATCATATGGTTAAAGAAGCGATGCTTACAGCTATTACAACGTTTACCCCTAAGGATACAATTAAAGACGTTATTGACGTGTTATTAACAGGAAGTGAAACTAATTTTGTGATTGTCAATAACGATAATTCGGTTGCTGGAATATTATATAGAGACGATGTTATAAAACACTCAAAAAATAGATCAAAAAGCATTGATGAAGTGATGACAAAAACACATCACCCCATTCTTGTTAATAGCAATTTAAAAGAGGCTTATGCTAGACTGGTTAAAGATAAGAAGCCCTTTTTTGCCGTAACAGATAAAAATAAATTAGTGGGTGCTATTGATTTTTCCAACATCAGTGAATTTATCATGCTTGAGTCTCAATTGCATTATTAAAATAAGATCTGCTTTATGAGAGTTTCACTTTTATCTTTCGTTTTCCTATTAGCAATAGCTTGTTCTAAAAAACAGGATAGACTGCTACCGGAGTTAAGAGAAGTTACAGCGTCTGTTTATTCTTCTGTGACTATTCAACCCGATAGTATGTATAGCGTCTATGCTAGCGTGGGAGGCATTTTAGATAAGCATTTTGTAGCGGAAGGCGACCTCGTTACAAAGGGAGATCCTTTAATGCAAATTATTAATAGTACACCAGAACTGAATACTCAAAATGCTAGATTAACTTTAGAATTAGCGAAAGAGAACTATTCTGGCAGTGCAACTCTTTTAGAAAGCATACAAGATGAAATTACTGCGGCCCAGCTTAAGCTTAAAAATGATTCCATCAATTTTTTCAGACAGAAAAATCTTTGGGAGCAAAACATAGGATCAAAAGTGGAATATGACAACAAATTACTAAACTATAAGTTGTCTCAAAATAATTTAAAGCTATTAAGAAGTAGATACAACAGTACAGCACTGGAATTACAAACCACCGTAAAACGAGCGAGTAATAACTATCAAACGGCATTGATAAACACAAAAGATTTTACTGTGAAAAGTAAAATTAAAGGTAAAGTTTATGCCTTGTATAATGAGCCAGGTGAGAGTGTATCCACCATGCAGCCTTTAGCTTTAATAGGCAGTGAAACCCATTTTGTTTTAGAGCTTTTAGTGGATGAGGTTGATATTGTAAAAATCAGCGAAAATCAAAAGGTTATCATAACTTTAGATGCGTATATGGGAGACGTTTTTACAGGGGCCATCTCAAAAATCTACCTTAAAAAAGATGAGCGAAATCAAACTTTTAAAGTAGAAGCATTATTCGATGTGCCTCCTAAAATAGTCTATCCTGGATTGTCTGGAGAGGCTAATATTATTGTTTCAAAAAAGGAAAACGTACTAACCATTCCAAAAAGTTATTTGATAAATTCAGATAAAGTAAAAACCGAAAACGGTTTAGTAACCATAACTAAAGGCTTGGAAAATTTAGAATATGTTGAAGTTATAAGCGGGATTACAGAAGACACATACATTTATAAACCAGAATAATGGTCAACTGGAAAATTATTTTGAACATTGCTAAAACGCATTTGCTGACAAAGTTTAAGCAAACGGCGATTGCTGCTTTAGGGGTTACTTTTGGTATTGGTGCTTACATTACTTTAGTCAGTTTTATGACCGGTTTAAATGCGATGTTAGACAACTTAATTTTAAATCAAACCCCTCATATTCATATTTACAATGAAATAGAACCTTCAAAAAAGCAACCCGTTGCTGTGTACGATGCTTTTAAAAACAGCTTTAATGTTGTACATTCTATCAAACCAAAACAAAGTCAGAAAAAAATACATAATGCCTTACCCATCATACATTTATTGAATAAGAATCCGGATGTAAAAGGCGCCATTCCACAAATTAAAACACAAATTTTTTATATAGCAGGCTCTATAGAATTAGGTGGTAATTTAACAGGGATTATCCCTATAGAAGAAGCGAAATTATTCAATTTTAAAGATTATATCGTAGAAGGTTCTGCAGAGAAACTTCAAAATACAGACAATGGTATTCTATTAGGTGCAGGTGTCGCTAAAAAAATGTCTTTATCTCTTGGAGACCGGGTACAAATAAGCACGATAAAGGGCGATGTGTTTCCATTAAAAATTGTTGGTATTTACCAAAGCGGTGTTGCAGATTTGGATGCTGTTCAAAGTTTTGTAAACTTAAAAACAGTGCAACGTATTTTAGGCGAAGCAGAAAATTATATAACAGATATTAATGTCAAACTTTATACTATTGATAAGGCATTACCATTAGCTCAAACAATAGAAAAACAATTTAATTTAACAGCCATAGATATTAATTCGGCAAATGCACAATTTGAAACGGGCACAACCATTAGAAATCTCATTACTTACGCTGTTTCTATCACCTTGTTAATCGTTGCTGGTTTTGGTATTTACAATATTTTAAACATGCTTATTTATGAAAAAATGAATGATATTGCTATTTTAAAAGCTATTGGTTTTTCTGGAAAAGATGTGCAATATATCTTCATGAGTCAAGCTATAATTATAGGGCTAGTTGGGGGCCTTTTAGGACTGCTCATTGGTTTTGTATTTACCAATATAATCAACACCATCCCATTTAAAACGGAAGCATTACCCACTGTAAAAACGTATCCTATAAATTTTAGTGGTTGGTTTTATATTATAGGAATTGTTTTTGCCATGGTTTCTACTTTTTTTGCTGGGTATTTACCTTCTAGGAAAGCTAAAAATATAGATCCTGTTAAAATAATTAGAGGTCAGTAAGATGAATACCGTATTAGAAGCCAAAAACATAAACAAATACTTTAGAAAGCCCGTGCTTTTTCATGTTTTAAAAGACATTAATTTTAAGATTGATTAGGGTGAGTTCGTTTCAATTATGGGGAAATCGGGCTGTGGCAAATCAACACTTCTATATATTTTATCTACTATGGATACAGAGTATGAAGGGGAGTTGTTTCTCAATAATGCTTTAATTACGGGGCAGACTAGGAATCAATTATCATACATACGAAATAAGCATATCGGTTTTGTGTTTCAGTTTCATTATTTACTTTCTGAATTCTCTGTATTAGAAAACGTCATGTTGCCTGCTAAAAAGTTAGCCGAAAAATCTTTAGAAGAAATCGAGCAGGATGCCTTTCAAAAATTAAAAATATTAAACATCGCACATTTAGCACATAAACGCGCGTCTCAAATATCAGGAGGAGAAAAGCAACGTGTGGCTATTGCCAGAGCCTTAATAAATAGTCCTTCTATTATCATGGGCGATGAACCCACAGGAAATTTGGATAGTAATAATTCAGACAATGTGTTTAATATTTTTAAAAAGTTAAGTGTAGAACAGAACTTAGCCTTGCTCATTGTTACACATGACGAGGATTTTGCAAAGCGCACAGATAGAATCATAACGATGGAAGATGGTCGTGTACTTCGCTAAAATGGTTCTTGTTTCAACTGATATTTATCATTTTACCAATCAAAGTAAGCGCCTACTTTTAATAAAAATATAAAGATTATGAAAAAAAATATGGGAAAGGCAGATAGAGTTATTCGTTTTATAGTCGCTGCTATCGTTATTGTTTTGTTTGCAACACAAGTTATTTCTGGAGCCTTAGGTATCGTATTATTAGTCTTTTCGGGCATATTCTTGCTAACCAGTTTTGTTAGTTTTTGTCCGCTGTATGTGCCATTTGGTATTCGTACCTGCTCAGAAAAAGAAGGCTAATTGGCGTCGAGTTTTCTTGTCGTTTATTGAAGATTCTCATTATTTTTTAATACATTAATGTAGCGAAAGTTATGCTGATTTAAATACCTAGGCCCAGTATTTATTAGTGCCCTAGCTCATGCGATTAAAAGGGGTGTTTGTACTAATTAGAAAGACATTTAGTAATGAAGACATGATAAATCAACCTTTAATTAAGAAATACAATGAAAAATTTACAAGAAACCCTTATTGAAATCACCAGACTAACGACTCGTATAGAAACGAATTACCCTGAGTTATACCTTTATTTAGATGAAACGCCAATGACGATCCCAGCAAATAATCATCCAGATATTGGTATTAACGCTATGAAAGATTATTTAGAGACTTTAAAACAGCTATTAAAACATCATATAGAAACCTATAAAAATAAAGCATGATTTAGTTATGGGAGAGATTGCTACTTCAAATAGACAAATAACACTATACTATAATTCTAATTCTGTGCGTGCTAAGCAAACCTTGGCATATGCTCAAGCCGAAGGCATTCCTATCTTACCTATAGATATTTTGAAACAAAAACTCACTGGAACACAAATTACAGAGTTGGCCGAGCGTCTTAAAATTAAAATTGAAGATTTTGTAAATCAAGAGCACCCAAGTTATAATAGTAAATTTGAACAACACCAGTTGTCTAGTGATGATTGGATAAAAATGATACAACAGAATCCAGACATAATGAAGCAACCTATCGCTTTAAGAGGCGATAAGACTATTCTTATAGAGACACCTACAGATATTATAAAAATATAAGATTAGGATTCAATAACAAACAATACAATGGCATTTATAGATTATTACAAGGTTTTAGGCATACCAAAAAATGCGACGGATAAGGATATAAAAAAAGCATATCGAAAATTGGCGCGTAAATACCATCCCGATTTAAACCCAAATGACAAGGAAGCAGAAAAGCAATTTAAAGCTATAAATGAAGCCAATGAAGTATTAAGCAATCCTGAGAATCGTAATAAGTATGATGCCTATGGTGAGCATTGGAAAAACTCTGAAGCCTACGAACAGGCAAAGCAACAACAGGAATATCAAAGACGCGCACAAACAGCATCTGGAGGTGGTTTTGAGCAAGATTTTTCAGATATTTTTGGCAGTATGTTCGGTGGTGGTTCATCGAGAAGTTCGAATGTAAAATACAGAGGACACGACTTAAATGCCGAATTGCAATTAGATTTAAAAGATGTTTATACGTCTCATAAACGCACCCTTACAGTAAATGATAAAAATATTCGTATAACCATACCTGCTGGAGTAGAAAATGGCCAGATAATAAAAATAGCAGGTCATGGTGGCAAAGGTTTTAATGGAGGACCCAATGGCGATTTATTTATTCAGTTCTCAATTGTTAATCATTCAAAATTTAAACGCGATAAAGACAACCTTTACACAACAGTAGATTTAGATTTATATACTGCATTATTAGGTGGTTCTATTATGGTAGACACTTTTACAGGAAAAGTTAAACTAACCATTAAACCAGAAACCCAGAATGGAAGTAAAGTTAAGCTAAAAGGAAAAGGCTTTCCAAAATATAAAAAAGAAGGGCAATTTGGTGATTTATATATCACTTATGATATAAATATTCCAACCAAATTATCTTCAAAAGAAAAAGAACTCATTGAAGAATTGCAAAAACTAAGGTAATGGAAACAGACGATTTAATATCAATACAGCAATTTTGTTTACATCATAATGTGCCAAATACATTTATTGATAGTCTACACAATTATGAACTTATAGAAATAGTAGTCACTAATAACGAACGCTACATTAAAATCAAACAAATTAATGATTTAGAAAGAATGATGCGTTTGCACTTTGAACTCGATTTAAATTTCGAGGGCTTAGATGTTGTTGATAATCTTCTCAAACAAGTAGTCACATTACAGCATCAAATTAAAGATTTAAAAAATAGATTGCGTTTGTATGAGGACGAGTAAATTAACTTAGCAATGGAGACGATAAAACAATGGCTTTATGAAAACCCCACGTTCTACAGTGTTATAAAATATCTATTAATTGTAGCACTTATTCTTTTAGGTATTCAATTTATTAGAAAGTTTCTTAAACATAATATAGAAAACACGGTCGTAAGATATAAATCTCAAAAAGGAATTGAGATTATTGGTTATGTGGTGCTAATCATGCTCTCTTTTTTTTATTTCTCCGGCTCTATTAAAGACTTTACACTTGCCATTGGTTTATTTACTGCAGGAATTGCTTTTACGTTACAAGAATTAATATTAAGTATTGCAGGATCGGTTTATATTTTTGTGGTTAAAGTATATAAGCCTGGTGACAGAATAGAAATTAACGGGATTAAAGGCGATGTCATTGATGTGGATAGTATTTATACCACAATGATGGAAATAGGCCAATGGGTGACTAGCGATAATTATAGTGGTAGAATAGTAAAACTAAGTAATGCTTTCGTATTTAAAGGTCCTATTTATAATTATTCTCAAGATTTTCCTTTTATCTGGGACGAGTTTAACTTACCCATTAGATATGAATCTGACGTAGACTTGGCAAAGACCATTGTAATAAAGATTGCTTCAGAAATACTTTCAGAATATACTGCTAATTCAAAAGCACAATGGAGTGAAATAGTTAATAAATATTACATTGAAGATGCACAATTGGATCCCACTTTAGCCATTAAATTGACAGATAATTGGATTGAATTTAATTTACGTTATATCGTTGATTATAAGAAAAGAAGAATTACAAAACACAGTTTAAATGATCGTATAAGAAAAGCATTTGAAGCAACCAACGGCAAAGTTATTTTAGCGTCTTCTACTTTAGAACTTATAAAAATACCAGAATTGAAAATTGATTTGAAGCAAACTAACACTTAAATATGTTCACTTTTAAAAACTTCAATATTGCCGATTGGTTTTCTTTTTATAGACTATTTGCTGCCCCTTTTTTATTACTTTTTATTTGGTTCGATTTGCGTTTAATTTTCACATGGTTTTTACTCATTAGCTATTTAACAGATGCTATTGATGGCTTTTTAGCACGAAAATTAAAAATCACGAGCTCTCGAGGGTCACAATTGGATTCTTTTGGCGATCAAATTACACTTGTTATTGGACTCACTGGGTTGTTTTATTTTGAAACAGACTTTATTAAGACCAATCTTATTTTAATTTTTATCGTATTTATACCCTATATATTTCAAATGATTATAGCGTTTGTTAAATATGGTAAGGCAACAGCTTTTCATACCTATTTTGCGAAATTTTCTGCAATTGTACAAAGTGTGTTTATTCTATATTCTTTATTTTTTAGTCCAAACTATACCTTGTTTTATATCATGATTGGTATTGGGTTGTTAGAAACATTTGAAGAAGTAACACTTATTTTTATTTACGATTCTTGGACATCAGATGTGAAAGGTCTTTATTGGGCGTTAAAAGATAAAAGAAGACTCAAGAAGCAGTATAAAGAAGACTAATATGAGAAGTTATTCCATCTTTACTATTTTACTCCTATGTCTAGCGATTTTAATTGTAGATATTGTTGCCTTTTATTGGCTGGGCTCCATAACCGCATTGGTTTCAATACCATTTAAAAATAGCATTAATATTTTATTTTGGGTGTTCTCTATAGGTTTGATGGCTTCAATAATAACCTTAAAGATTAGACTGGATAGCATAGCGCCTAAGCGTAAACAGAAATTGATAACATCATTGTATGGCCTAACAGTAGCCTCTTTTATCCCTAAGATACTTTTCATTATTATCATTACTATATTATATTCGGTAAACTATGTGATTTCAGAAAAAGCCTCCTTAGTAATAGTACCATTGGTTGGTTTGTTTTCTGGGTTTCTCCCTTTTTTTATAATCCTATATGGTGTATTTAGAACGCTGTATCTATTTAAAGTTTATCATATAATAATCAAAGATAAAAAGCTGCCAACAGCCTTTCATGGCTTGCGAATTGTACAAATATCGGATATTCACTTAGGCAGTTTTAATGCCCGATATCATATTTTGGACAAGGCAATAGCTAAGATTAATCACTTACAGCCAGACTATATTTTTTTTACTGGTGATTTAGTGAATAACTATGCTTGGGAATTAAAAGGTTGGAAAAACACATTCAATACATTAGTCGCGGCAAAAGGGAAGTATGCCGTATTAGGAAATCACGACTATGGCGATTATAGCGAATGGAAAACTAAGGAAGAAAAACGAAAGAATTTTGAGGCTATACAACAGTTTTATAAAGCTATTGATTTTAAATTGTTGTTAAATGAAGCTGAGGTTATTGAAAATTCAGGGGAAAATATAGCAATAATAGGTGTCGAAAATTGGGGAAAACCACCATTTAAGCAGTACGGAAATCTTAAAAAAGCAATGGCAGAGGTAGAAGCGATTACTTTTAAAATACTATTATCTCATGACCCATCACATTGGGACGAAGAGATTATTAATAAAACAAATATAGCGCTAACATTATCAGGCCATACGCATGGGATGCAAGCAGGCTTTCAATTTAAAAAACGACAATGGAGTCCCATAAAATATAAGTATAAACATTGGGCAGGCTTGTATAAAGAACAAAATCAATACCTCTATGTTAATCGTGGTTTAGGTTGGTTAGGTTTTCCTGGTAGATTAGGGATGCGTCCAGAGATTACCTGTATTGAATTAAAAAAGACAGTTTAGATCTTACTGACATATATCATGTTTTACTCCTTTATAAATATTTAATTTTAAATACGTTAAATTTTAAATATGATTATGAAAAGAATAATTATTGGTTTGTTTATTTTTGGTTTAACCACCCAAGGTTTTGCACAAAATCCAATACCGTTAGAAGAAGTTGTTTTAGTCTATACCAATTACAAATACTTGAATAGCACAGATGCTGAAGATTTGCCTGTCGCCATCGATGAACTTCAGATTAAAGCTGCTAATTTTGATATTAAAACCTTGGATATTTACCAAGATGAATACGATTTATACGATGTTTATTTTATTATTCCAGAAGGAAGAATTCTAGCGACTTATGACAATGAAGGTAATATTCTAAGAACAGCTGAAAAATATAAGGGTCTTGCTTTACCGGAACCTGTTTTATTATCTGTTTTAAAAAGATTTCCTAAATGGAGTATAACCAAAGAGGTGTATTTGGTAAACTATCGTGAGTCTGAGGACGCTAAAAAAATGTACAAAATTACTTTAGAGAACGGTGATAAACGCATTAAGATAAAAGTTGATGATACTGGCGTATTTTTATAAACAGTAGAGTATTTAATTAGTGAAAATAAGATTAGTAATCACTATCGGTCGAACAAAACAAAATAATTAGCTTAAAAACCATTAAAACTAGAGTAGGATAATTATGATACAAAATTTAGTAAATAAAGAAAGCCAATTCATCCTTAACCATAATTATATAGGCCATTTAGGGTATATTTACCATAATAGGCCTTACGTGGTTCCCATTACTTATTATTTTGATGAAAAAGAAAATGTAATTATTTGTTATTCAGCTGATGGGCATAAGATAAATGCCATGCGGAAACATGACTTTGTGTCTCTTGAAGTAGCAGAGATAGAATCTGTAAACCATTGGCAATCGGTATTGGTGGAAGGAAATTATGAAGAGCTAGAAGGAAGTTATGCAAAAGCAGAATTACATAAGTTTTCTTTAGGTGTTAAAGACGTTATTTTAAATAAAGAACATCGCGATGTAGATTATATCGCTGAGTTTTCTGCAAAAATTTATAAAGACGATGTTCCCATTGTTTTTCTTATTCGAATAGATGAAATAACTGGCAAGAAAAGGCGCTTCTAAACAGGGTATTGGTATCAAATCTAAAAGACAGTTGTTAATAAATAATATTTTGGATAGAGTTCAAATACCATTTTCAAATCAATTGTTAGATCTTTAAGTAAATGAATAAGAGAAAAAATAAGTGCTTCACCTAACAGAATCTGTTTTTTAGTGCATCAATAAAAAAGGTGCACCAATAGAAACTAACCTAAAATGGCGTTTGAAAAGAAATACTAAATGATATGGTAGTGTTTCAGAAATAACGACGCTGATCAATCGTTTGTAATGAGTGACAACTATTGAATAGTATTGGGTTTAGCCTTGATTTGTTTTTTCGAGATTTACAATCAAATCTTATTTATTAGTGAGAACTTGTTTTTTACTGATTATTCTCATATTTTCAATCAAATTATGCGACTAATTTCGCATAAATAAAATCAATTCGATGAAATATCTGTATACCTTAGTGCTACTAATACTACTCTTTAATTGTAAAAATGACAATTCAAATGACCCTAGTGATGCCATTGATCCCACTCAAGAGCTCAAGCCATTAGTAATAGATAGCTTACAAAACGACAGCTTAAAGATAACAGATCTAGATATTATACCTATAAACAAGTTAATTTCTATTGAATTGAAGCAAAAAAAACTCATAGAAAAAAAAGATGAAAGAGAAGAACTTCAAAAATTGATTATTGATAAAAAGTATAAAATAGATAATGAGGACTATACTATTGATTTTAATTATCCGCTACTCAACGAATCTTTTAAACCTACACATACCAATTTTAATGAATTTATTAAAGAATACTACGTAAAGGTTGCTAAAACTGAGGCTGAAATACTAGAAAATAAATTATTATGTGATAGGCTTTTAACCTGTGATAGTATTGAGGCTAAAAACTTTAAGGAAGAACGGTTTATAGATTATAAAATTTATAATGTTAATAATCATCTTGTTAGCTTACTTTTTTACAAAGAGAATTACTATTCAGGAGCCATGCATCCCACTTATTCTTTTGATTGTTTTAACTTCGATTTAAAAAGAGGTGTTTTTATGAACTATGAAGATTTCTTTATTATAGGATCTGAAGATGAATTGTTGGTTCTAATCAATGAAAAAATAAATAAAAAAATACAAAGAGGCGAGTTGTATTATGATTGTTGGGAGTTGTCTTCTGCCGATTTTTTTAAACATAAAAATAATTTCGTGCTTAATGAAACGTATATTGAGTTTTATTTTGATGACTTTATAATTTGCCCATCGTATACAGGTACCTATTCTGTAGAACTACCATTAGTCGATTTGTTATCCGTGCTAAAGAAATACGAATCAAACCCCTTAGTTTTTTAGTGTACTTATCTTAGATAAATGTTTATTTTTAATGTGTTGAGAATTAGTATCCATAATTTTATTGCTTTAGTAAAATAAGATGAGATTATTCTTATAGCTGATAATCATCATATTATTAGAGTCCGGTATGGATTAATTTTAAATAATAAAATTAACCATTATGACACTTTTAAAAACAATTGCTTTTACAATAATAGTATTGCTCTTTCTAAATTCCCTAACAGCACAAAACAGGTGGTCAGCAGAATTTAGACCAGGTTTAGATTTTACAACTGAAGCTATTGGTGATACTAAATTAACAACTGGATATGGCTTTGAAGCAGCTCTTTCATATAAAGTTATACAGTATTTAAACGCCTATGTAGGTTGGGGCTTTAATTCGTTTCAGTTTGCCGATAATCCTGAAATAGATTTCGATACAACAGGCTATACCTTCGGATTTCAATTTATACACCCTATAAGTGAAGGGTCGAACTTATCTTATCTTATACGCGCAGGCGGAATTTATAATCATATTGAAATTGAAAATAATAATAATGATACCATTCAAGCCACAGATCACGGATTAGGCTATGAGTTTGGTGGAGGGTTAGATTACGTTCTTGGCAATAATGGTTGGAGTTTAAGACCGCAAGTGGGGTATCGTGCCTTATCGAGAGATTTAGAGATTCTAAACACAAAGAAAGCTATAGACCTTAATTATATCGTCTTTGCTTTAGGGATTTCAAAAACGTTTTAAAGTATGAACCGAGTACATTACAAGTTTTATCATTATAGAGTCATCATAAAAACATAAATAAAACAGTGATTTGTTAAAAGTAATATGTATTTTTCAACTTGATATTGCTTTTTCCCATAACGCAAATAACTACCGCAATTATTCATTAACCTAACAAACCTACCATGAATAGAAGACATTTTATAACATCAGGCACGCTCTGTGCGGGTGCTTTATCATTAGTTCCTGCCAATGCTTTTTCTAGTACTTCAGCAATTTCAATATACAGTATTGGACATGGATTTAACGCGCTATCCAATTTAATTCATCATACTTCAGTAGGAGCCTTATCAAAAAAGCTACAGGAAGCGCATAAAGAATTATCAAAGGTATTAGATGACAAAGGCTATAACTACGACGGTTCTGAAGTGGTTAAATTTAGCAATAACTGTTTTGCCGTTCCTTTAAGTAAAGAACCTTTACTAGGTTTTAAATCTAAAGAGCTTGCTTTGCTTATCGAACATGATGGAGACTACAAACATTATATTCTCAATGAGAAAACCTCTAAAACTTTCAGTTCATTAGTAGAAAACTATACGTTGAATTCTAGTAATAATGGTTTAAACTTAGATGCGGTTGACTTTATTACACCAATAGAAGTACTTAACGTGTCTACTGGCAGGATCAATATAGTCGTATATAAAAATAAGTCGGGAAATACAATTACGTTAAGAAGTTCTAATAAAAACCAGGTGGTATTGGTTAATTAGTACCTTTAGTTTAAAACTTCGATGGATTTAGGAATATAAATTATCAATTATTTTTTTAAAGAAATTAAGGAACTGTTTATTAACCAGGTTTCTTTTGTTTTAGTTAGCATCTTTTTTAAGCGCCCTTTTTTCCTGCCGTTCTAATTTCCTAAAATAACCTCGAGTTAAAAAATTATGTTTTAAGGCTTCCATATTTTGATTAAACTTATCTGTGCCTTCAGTAATGTTTTTTATGGTCGATTTTAAATCATGGACTAAAACGGTATCATTTATAATGTAACTTAAAGCACCTTTATCAGAATCTAAATCAGTTACAATACCCTTAATATTGCTAACAACCGTTTCAACTTGGGTACTTGATGTTTCTAGATTACTAACAATAGTTTTTAATTTCTTACCAGTAAGCGTGTCATGTAGCAGCACACCTAGAATGGTTTCATCATTGGTTTGTATTGCTTTTATAGTACCATTTAATTCATTAATCGTTGTCGTAGCACCATAGCTAGCACGCTTTAAGCTCTTAATGGATAATCTTAAATCATTAGCCATAATAGTGTCATTTAATAAAATCCCTAAGGTTCCTTTTCCTTCGGCTAAAGCTTCGGTGATTTTAAGCAATTTCGCTGTCAAAATGGCTGTGTTTTCTCCTGTAACGCTCAGTGTGCTTAAAATATCATCTGTTCCAATCTTACTATAAGATTTTATGGTATCTCCATTAGCTATCGCTTTTGCATTACCTTTTCCTGGAACTATATTTATAATCATATTACCTACTAAGCCATCAGAACCAATAGTGGCGATAGCATTTTTTTTTATGTGAATTACCAGTTCTTCGTCAATAGCCATATCTACTTTTATAGCAGAATCATTTACCATGGTTATTGCTTTTACCGTCCCTATATTTATTCCAGAATAGCGTACATTATTTCCTTTTTGTAAACCATTCACATTTTTGAAATTAGCATTGATGCTAAACGTTTCTTTAAACAAATTGTCTTTTTGTCCAATAAAATAAATACCAACTATAAATAGGAGAGTGCCTATAATGACAAAAAGGCCTAAATTTAATTTCTGTGAGTTCGTCGTCTTCATGGTGTTCGTTTTAATGTTTAAAAAAAGCTTGGACTTTTGGATCTTTAGAGCATGATAATTCTGCAAATGTGCCAACAGCATAATTAGTGCCGTCTATAAGTAATATCATGCGGTCTGAAATCACTCGCGCGCAATCCACATCATGAGTGATTATGAGGGAGGACGTATTGTATTTTCTTTGAATATCTTGCATTAATAAGATTATTTCTTTCGATGTTATTGGGTCTAACCCGCTTGTAGGTTCGTCGTACAAAATGATTTTTGGTTTTAAAATTAGCGTTCGTGCTAGGGCTATCCGACGTTTCATGCCTCCAGATAATTCTGAGGGCATTAAGTCTATTGCATGAGCTAAACCTACATTTTCTAAAGCATCAAGAACTAGTGCATTTGTGTCTTTATCAATACCCGTTTTTTTTGCCTGATGTCGTAATGGAAATTCTAAATTTTCCCGTACCGTCATAGAATCATACAATGCACTGCCTTGAAATAAAAACCCAATATCTGTGCGTAGTGTGTCTAAAGCCTCTTGATCTAATTTTGTTATGTCTTTATGCATTAGCGAAATTGTACCACTATCGGCTTCCATTAAACCAACAAGGCATTTAATCATTACCGATTTTCCAGACCCTGATTTCCCCATAATCACCAAGTTCTCACCTTTATGTAGTGTCATGTTGAAACCATTAAGGACCTTATTAGTGCCAAAACGTTTATGTAAATCTTTAATTTCAAGAACAATCTCCCGTTTATTTAAAGCATCACTTTTAGTAGCTATGTTTTTTTGTAGACTCATATATCATAAAAAATGTCAGTTACAAAAACAGCAATAAAGTCAATAATAAAGAGTAGTAGCGAGGTGAAAACAACAGCAGAGTTAGCAGCTACGCCAACACCTACAGTTCCTTTTTCACAATAATAACCTTTAAAGCAACCCACCAATCCAATAGCAAGACCAAAGAAAAATGTTTTAATAGTCGCCGGTATAATGTCTCCAAACTCTAAAGACTCAAAAACTTGACTAAAATACAAGTGAAACGAGACATCACCTTTTACATTTTCTACCAAATAAGAGCCATACAAGGCAACAGCATCACCAATAATAACTAGCAAGGGTAGCATTAAAGTAATGGCGAGTACTCGCGTAACTACCAGATATTTAAAAGGGTTGGTGCCAGAAACTTCCATGGCATCAATTTGTTCTGTAACCCTCATGGAACCCAGTTCAGCACCAATTCCAGAACCGATTTTTCCAGCACAAACCAAAGCGGTAATAATCGGTCCTATTTCCCTAACAATGGAAATGCCTACCATAGAAGGCATCCATGATACGGCGCCAAACTCCATTAACGTAGGTCTGGTTTGTAAGGTAAGAACCAAACCGATTATAAAACCTGTAATGCCAACCAGTAAAAGAGATTGGTTACCCATATTATAGGCTTGTCGCATTATCTCTTTAAATTCAAAAGGACGCTTAAAAAGTTCCTTAAAAAACCGACCTGTAAAATAAGAGAGGGCACCTATTTCTATAAAAAAAGAGTTTAGTCTGGTTATTATTTTATTTGTATACGGCATACGAACTCGCTTAATACTCAAATGTATGTTAATAGAATTGTGTTTTAAATGATAAAAATCATATCTCAAGGCTGATGAATATCATTTTTAGTGGCATTAACTAACCCTATTTTGCACGATAATAGTTTAAAATAAAGACTCGTGAAAATAGGTTTAGCACTTTCTGGAGGAGGAATAAGAGGCGCCGCTCATATTGGTGCTATTAAGGCATTAGAAGAACATAATATAACGATTACACATATAGCGGGCACCAGTGCTGGAGCGGTTGTAGGTGCTTTATATGCCTATGGCTATACCTGGGAAGAAATGCTTGTTTTTTTTAATAAGATTGAACTTTTTAGTATTAAAACGTATGCACTAAATAAACCTGGTTTTATAGATCCTGAAAAGTATTACTCTTTTTTTAAAGGTTACTTTCCAGAAGATAATTTTAATACGCTTAAAAGAGAGTTATCTATTACAACGACTAATATTTTAGAGGGCAAATTAGAAGTGTTCAAAACAGGGGAGCTCATTAAACCTATTTTGGCATCTTCTGCTTTTCCAGGTGTTTTTTCTCCAATGCATATTAATGACAAGCTTTACGTCGATGGAGGTGTTTTAAATAATTTTCCTGTGGAATTATTAACAGAAAAGTGTGATAAAATTATAGGAGTTTATGTTAATCATTTTGGAACAATAAAAGAGCATGATCTCAAGCATTTCCATAACATTATTGAAAGAGCAATCAATGTAAGAATAGCTAAGGATGATATTAAAAAATTCGCTGATTGCGATTTAGTAATAGCTCCGAAAATCCTAAATCAGTACGGTCTTTTTGATAAGAAAAATAGTGATGTTATTTTTAAAATAGGTTATAACAGTATGAGTGATGCGATAACTAATTTGAGGTTGAAAACTAAAGAAGAATTAGGGGTTGTTTAGTAGGCATCTATATCATTTTATTTGTTTTTTTGTAGGGTGTTTTTAATAGGTAAAAGGAGCGTTCCAGAACATAAAAGGTAGTGGTTGAGAAAAAATAGTAATTTAAAATTATATAACCTTGAAATTGTTTCAAGACATCATCAATATGCTACCGTAAAATGTCACTAAAAAACAGAGGCAGATTGCCATGTCGTAAAATAATACGCTTTATAAATGCGGTTACTTTCCTTTTGTGGCTTGTTATTATAAAAAGATAAAAGGGAGCAGGTACTCTTTTGCAAGATATTTAGAGTTTCTTGAAGCCTAAGTAGGAGTTACTTTGGTTATAATATTTGTTAATTCATTTTCTGTATTTTTATTATCACCCCAACAGTCTAAATTATAAATCACTGTTTCTGCTATATTTGTTAGTGCTTCGTCTGTTAAAAAAGCATGATGACCTGTTATGAGCACATTGGGCATAGCGTTCAATTTAATGATATTGTCATCATTAACAATTTCATGAGAATGATCCTTAAAAAAGAGGTCTTGCTCATTTTCATAAACATCTATTCCTAGAGCGCCAATCGTACCATTTTCTAATCCTGTTATAATATCTTCAGTGTTAATAACTGCGCCTCTTGCGGTATTTATAATAGTAACGCCTTTTTTCATTTTTTCAATTAATGCTTCATTAATTAAATAGTGCGTATCACCATTCAAGGGAACATGAATTGAAATAATATCTGCTTGTTTGCAAAGGGTATTCAAAGCCACATAAGTCAAACCATATTTATCTACTAATTCTTTGTTTTCTTCAATATCACAGCCTAATAAATTGCAGCCGAAACCATGCATTATTTTTGCCATTATCGAGCCTATTCTGCCTGTGCCAATGATACCTATCGTTTTATTATTTAAATCGTAGCCAATGAGATGGTTTAAATCAAAGTTGAAGTGTTCTACACGTTCGTTAGATTCTATCAATTTCCTGTTTAACGCTAAAAGTAAACTCACGGCGTGTTCAGCAATGGCATAAGGTGAATAGCTTGGTACATTTGCTACTTTAATATTTAAGCGTGCTGCAGTATTTAAGTTTACGTTGTCATAACCAGCAGATCGTAACGCAATATATTTTATCCCAAAATCTTTTAATTTGTCTAAGGTTATTATAGAAGCCTGATCTCCAGAAAAAATGGAAACCGCGTCATAGCCAACAGCTTTTAAGGCTGTTTTAGAGTTTAATGCTTCGCTCACAAAAGTTAATTTGTGTTTTTTCTTATTAGCACGCTCAATATAAGGGATCTCAAAATCTTTTGTACTGTAAATAATGACTTTCATAATTTTAATTATATCTAAGATAAAACTATGTAAATGGTTAAAATAGAACTATGATATATGTCAGTTATAGCAGCACACTTTATAACATCCTTAAAAAAAATAAGACTATTGTTTTCTTATATTAAATGGTCACTATTTAACTTTAAAGGAAAACATAATAAATATCACAATAGAAATTAAAACACTTAGAAAATCCCGTAATTGTAATTCATGAAGGAGTACGTAATTAGTTGTTTTTTTAGCCATACAATTACTATACAAAGTTGTATATTGCATGTAACATATAATTATGATATTTACGAAGAACATTTTATTTAAAGCCTTGCTTACACTGGTTTTGTTTATTTTTTTTGCACCACTTTTTGCGCAAGAATTACCTCCTATAAATGTTTTTACACCACAACAGTATGGGGCAGAAAATCAAAATTGGGCAATATCGCAATCTGATGAAAATTATATTTATGTAGCCAATAACTTAGGCTTGTTGGAATACAATGGCGCCAGTTGGAGACTTTATAATTCGCCAAATGAAACCATTATCAGATCGGTTAAAGCTATTGATGACAAGATTTATACTGGCTGTTATATGGAGTTTGGCTTCTGGAAAAAAGATGTGTTTGGTACTTTAAAATACGATTCACTGTCAAAATTTCTTAAAACACCGCTCATTGAGGATGAGCAATTTTGGCAAATTATAAACGTGGAAAACTGGATTCTATTTCGATCTCTAAATAGAGTTTATATTTATAATACAGAAAGTGAAACCTTTAAAATCATTGAATCTGAAACAACTATTACCAAGATGTTTAAAGTAGATGATACGATTTATTTTCAATCTATCAATAAAGGTATTTATAAAATACAAAACGGTAAAGCGGTACTGTTCTTAGAGAATAATATTTTAAAAAAGGAACCCATCATTAATATGTTTAAAGAAGAAGACGTATTTGTGTTTTTAACACAAGAAAGTGGGTTTTATCGTATGAAGAATCAGGTTGTTAAGCCTTGGATTAATAAAACAAACGATATACTATCAAAGTATACAGTCTATAGTGGAATTAAACTTAAAGATGATAACTATGCTTTAGGTACGATTTCAAATGGATTAATTCAGGTCGATACCCATGGCGAAGTTATTCAAGAAATTAATCAAACGAATGGCCTTTTAAATAATACAGTATTAGCACTTTTTGAAGATAAAGATCTTAATCTTTGGTTAGCACTGGATAATGGAATTAATTGTATTAATAGCAAGTCTCCAATTAAAATTTTTAATGACGAAAAAGGAAATTTGGGTACAATATACACGTCTGCCATTTATCATGATAAATTATATTTAGGAACAAACCAAGGGCTGTTTTTTAAGACAATAGATTCTAATGATGCTTTTGAATTTGTTAAAGGCACGAAAGGTCAAGTTTGGTGTTTAGTTGAATTAAAAAAGCGCTTATTCTGCGGACATAATTCTGGAACTTTTGTAATTGAAAATGGAAAAGCAGAAAAAATAGCAGAGATTCAGGGCACTTGGTCTATTAAACCAATAAAAGGGAATGAAGACCTATTGCTGCAAGGTAATTACAATGGGCTTAATATATTGGAAAGACAAAAGGATGGTTGGCGTTTTAAAAATAAAATTGAAGGTTTTGATATTTCCTCACGATTCTTTGAGCTGATTAATAGTCACGAAGTAATCATGAGTCATGAATATAAAGGCATCTTTAATGTTGAAATAAATGAGGCTTATACTAAAGCGACAAATGTGACGAAAGATACTGTCATGAAAGAATTACACTCCAGTTTGTTTAAGTACGACGAAGCGATTTACTATGCTTTTAATAAGGGCGTTTTTAAATATAATAAGGAATACAAAAGTTTCGAAAAGGATTCGATATTTAGTCAGGTTTATGATGCAGAAAACTATGTTTCAGGGAAACTAATTGTAGATAAGCAAACAGGTTATTTATGGAGCTTTTCTAGGCATGATATTAACTACATTACACCAGGAAAACTCAGTAAAATACCAATAATAAAAAGAATCCCCATTTCTAATGCGCTTAGAAAAGGCGTTCCAAGCTATGAAAACATATTAAATCTTGGTAACAAGAAATATTTGTTCGGGACTTCATCAGGATACATCATTATAGATCTAAATGCCATTAAGGAAAAATCATATAATATTTATATTAATAGTGTCGTTTCTAATGCGGTAGATGGACCATCAAATAAACTTAATATAACTGAGGTTGCAGATTTAGAAAACAAACAGAACAATATTCTTTTTGAATACAGTGTGCCCGAATTTGATAAATTCCAAAATGTTGAATATCAACATCAACTGGAAGGTATTTATAACCAGTGGAGTGATTGGTCTTCCAGTTCAAATGAGTTATTTAAGAATTTACCATCTGGTACTTATAACTTTAAAGTAAGAGGTAGAATAGGAGGTAATAGCACTTCCAATATTGCTACTTATACATTTGAAATACAAAAACCATGGTATTTATCAAATTTGATAGTAGCACTTTATATTATTGGAGGACTTTTATTGCTCTTGTTTACACATCATCTCTATAAAACCTATTATAAAAAACAGAGGGAGGCTTTATTAAAGAAAACAAAACAAGAATTAGAACATAGAGAATTAGAAAACGCTCAGCAATTAATGCAGTTTAAAAACGAAAAATTGCAGCGGGATATAGAAAATAAAAGTCGAGAACTTGCTATCTCTACAATGAGTTTAATTAAAAAAAATGAATTTCTTAATGATATAAAAAAGGAATTAAATAGTGCGAAAATTGATGCGAACCTTAATCCGGTAATTAAGATTATTGATAAAAACATTAACAATACAGACGATTGGAAATTGTTTCAAGAAGCCTTCAATAATGCTGATAAAGATTTTTTAAAGAAAGTAAAGTCTAAACACCCAAAACTCACTCCTAACGATTTAAGATTGTGCGCCTACCTTAGGTTAAACTTGTCTTCTAAAGAAATTGCACCACTTTTAAATATTTCTCCTAGAAGTGTAGAAGTTAAACGCTATCGTTTGCGTAAAAAAATGGATTTACCTCACGAGACTAGTTTAACAAACTACATCTTAGACTTGTAGCTACACTACATTTTTAAATTTGAACTATACATTACCACAACAATATTAATTATTTAATTCTTTTTAAGTTATCGCTTACAGAAGTCCATTAGGGGTTTATGTCAACAAAACCAGTGTATTACTAATAATTTAGCATAAAAATACTGCTTTTTATAAGATGTATGTTTTTTGTAGCGGAGTTTTATGATAATTTGTCATTTATCTGGTTTAATTTTGAGGATAAGATAAACTACGCACTATGAAAATTAAATTTACTGCATTACTAATTTTTGCATTTTGTATTTCTACTTACGCTCAAAATGTCAATGTTACTGGTACTGTCATAAGCAAAATGGATAATATGCCTATAGTAGGGGTGAATGTTTTGGTGAAAGACAGTAATAAGGGGGATGTTACCGATTTTGATGGTAATTTTTCTATTAATGATGTTCCTGTTGGAGCGACATTACAAATCAGTTATATAGGATATGCATCTCAAGAAATTGTGATAACCAACGACGATTCACTTAGAGTCTTATTAAGTGAAGACGCTGCTGCATTAGACGAAGTTGTTTTAGTAGGGTATGGAACTCAAAAGAAAAAAGAGATTACAGGAGCAGTTTCGGTAGTCAATTCTGAAACTATCGAAAATCTTAAACCAACGCGAATAGAGCAAGCTCTACAAGGTCAGGTGGCTGGTGTTAATATTACATCTCAATCTGGTTCTCCTGGAAGCGCTTCAAATATTAGAATTCGGGGTATTTCGACCAACGGAGATAATAGACCGCTAATATTAGTTGATGGTAATGTTATTGAAGATCTAAGTGTTGTAAATCCAGGAGATATTGCAAATATTACTGTGTTAAAAGATGCTACTGCTGGTATTTACGGTGTAAGAGCCGCAAATGGTGTGATTCTGATTACAACAAAAACAGGAAGAAAGTCTATGCCTATGCAATTTGACTATGATGCTTATGTAGGTTTTCAACAAACCACAAGGGAAATACCGTTATTAAATGCTACAGAATATGTGTTACTAAGAAATGAAGCAGCTGCAGCAAATGGTCAAACCTTGCCGTTTCCAAATGTAAGCCGATTAGGTCGTGGTACAGATTGGCAGGGTGAGGTATTTGAAACTGCGCCAATTTTTAATAATAATATAAACGTTAGAGGAGGTACAGAAAAATCAACCTATTCCTTTGGTTCATCACTTTTAACGCAAGACGGTATTGTTGGTGGAAGCAAAGCTAATTTTACCCGTTATACAACACGAATAAATTTTGGAACAGAGCTCATGAAAAATCTAAATATAAAAGCAAATCTTTTATATACAGGTACCATTAAAAAATCGCTTCCTGAAAATGGATTAGGTTCAGCATTATTCAATGCTTTAAATATTGATCCAACGTTAACAGTAAGACAGGAAGATGGTAGTTTTACGAGAGCCGAAAATTATCCTATTGAAGTTATTAATCCGTTAGCACAGATTGAAAGTATTAACAATCTTGCTAAGGTGGATAAACTTAGTGGTGTTTTCGGAGTCAATTATAAATTTTTAGATGATTTTTCTGCTGAAGTAAATTACCAATGGAATTATTCGGAGGTAAGGGACAGAGCTTTCTTTCCAGAGGCAGACTTTGGAAATATTGGATCTAACACTGTTTTTGATAGAGAAATCAATCAATTAGATGAGAACGAAAACTTTTTTAGAGATTACACGTTTGACGCTTTAATTAATTATGAAAAAAGTTTCAATGACATCCATAATCTAAAAGTAACATTAGGGAATTCGATTTTTAAAACAACCGGCGATGGGTATTCATTTACAGGAAGAGATTTGGGAGAGGTTACATTTACAACCGCTAATCTTAATGATGCTGCTGAATTTATAGATAATTTTGAAACACCTGTTAAAAGAAGCCATCGACTATTCGATTCGCGATTGCTATCCTATTTTGGAAGAGTACAGTATAATTACAAAAGTAAATATTTGTTTTCGGCAGTAGTGAGACGAGATGGATCTACATCTTTTGGTCCAGAAAATAAATTTGGAATCTTCCCGTCTGCTTCATTGGGTTGGGTGGCTTCAGATGAGTCATTTTTAGAGAATAGTAATACTATTAACTTTCTAAAGTTGAGAACTTCTTATGGTATATTAGGTAATGATAGAATTCCAGGTTTTGCATTTGTATCATTGTTGGACGGAGAAGGAACATACGTATTAAATGATGAATTAGCATCAGGAGTAGCCATTGGTCGTATTTCCAATCCTGAAATTCAATGGGAAGAGCAAAAAACATTTGATTTTGGTGTAGAAACCAGACTCTTTAATAATAAAATAAATATTACAGCAGATTACTTTGATCGCACAACTGAAAATCTGTTGTTAGTTGTAGAGTCCTCACGTATTTTAGGAAGTAGTGCTCCAGGAGCGGCAAACCCAGTAGCAAATGCTGGTACAGTACAAAACAGTGGAGTAGAATTTCAAATAGGTTATAACGACAGAATTACAGAGGATTTAAAATTTAATGTGAGTTATAACTTTACAACCTTAGACAATGAAGTTCTTGAAGTCAATAATGGTATTGGTTATGAAGTTGGAGGTGTATTTGGTATTGGTCAGGCAAATCCACCCTCAAGAATGGAAGTGGGACAACCTATAGGTGTGTTTTATGGTTTACAAACCAACGGTATTTTTCAAAGTCAAGCAGAAGTAGACGCACATCCATCGCAACTTGCCTTGGGGGCTAATGCAGAACCTGGAGATTTAAGATTTGTAGATATAAATGGTGACGGTGTTCTCGATGAAGATGATCGTACTTACATTGGAAGTCCAATTCCAGAGGTTACTATGGGGCTTAATTTATCTTTAGATTATAAGGACTTTGACTTTCAAACATATTTCTTTGCTTCTATAGGTAATGATATTGTAAGAAACTATGATAGAAATGATCCCGTTACAAATAAAACAATTTACGCTTTAAACCGTTGGACTGGTCCAGGGACTTCAAACACCAATCCGAGAGTGACTACAGGAGCGACTTCAAATGGTGTGTTTTCAGATTACTATGTAGAGGACGGTTCATTTATAAGAGCTCAAAACATGCAATTGGGTTATACTTTCAACAAAGATAAATTAAGTAATATTGGTTTAAGAGGAATAAGGCTTTATATGTCTGTAAGTAATGTTTTTACTTTAACCAAATATAGAGGTTTTGATCCTACAGCCTCAAACGGCGCACCCATTGGTGGTGGAATCGATCCAGGATTTTATCCAAATCCAAGAACTTTTTTATTAGGAACAAACGTAAAATTTTAAGCTAAAAAAAGATGAAAAATTTAAATTATACTTACTTACTAATTTTAGCTGTTTTATTAATGATTTCTTGTAGCGATGATTTTGTAGATGTCACATCTCCAAATGAAAATTCAGAAGATTATTTTAATTCAGAAGAAGACTATCAAAATGCATTAATTGGGGCTTACGATTTATTACAGTCTACCTATCTTAATGTTATGATTGGTGAAATAGCATCAAATAACACCTTGGCTGGTGGTGAAAATGCTAACGATGTACCAGGTGTTCAACAAATAGATGATATGATCCATACACCAAATAACGCACAATTACGTGATATTTGGGGCTGGATGTTTTCTGGAGTCAATCGCGCCAATTACATTCTAGAGTTTAAAGATAAAACAGACTTTAGTGGAAAAGCAAATGTTTTGGCACAAGCTAAATTTCTCCGTGCTTACTATTATTTTGAACTTGTAAAGTGGTTTGGCGATGTGCCCTTGGTTGTAGATCAGCGTATACTTTTTGGGACTGAGTTTGATGTGGATCGCACACCAAAAGCACAAGTCTATGCGCAGATAGAAATAGACTTATTAGCTGCAATAGATGATTTACCAGCTGTACAAACAGAAACGGGTAGAATAACTAAAGGTGCTGCACAAGCGCTTTTGGGTAAAGTGTATTTATTTCAAGATAAATTCCTTGAAGCTTCAGGAGTATTAGAAACACTCATTACTACAGGACCTTACGACCTGGTTACCGATTACAGCACCATGTTTGAAAACGATAATGAAAATAATATAGAATCTGTTTTTGAAGTGCAATATATAGACACAGAAGGGGCCGGTTTTAGTTGCTTACAATGTAGTGAAGGTAATGTGGCTGTTGGTTTTAATGGCATAAGAAATTACTCTGGACCGGATTTTGAATCTGGTTTTAGCTTTAACGTGCCTACACAAGAAGCATATAATGCGTTTGAAACAGATGATTTAAGGCGTGATGTAGCCATTTTAGATATTGAAGCTTGGTCTACAAGTACAGGAGCAACGTATGGTACAGGCTATGAACATACGGGCTATTTTAATAGAAAATACATTCCGCGTGATGACGATTCAAATTTAGGGGATGCTAATCTTACAAATCCAAATAATTATAGAGCGATTCGCTTTGCAGATGTCTTACTAATGGCAGCAGAAGCATATAATAGAGGAAATATTAGCGATGCTCAAGCGCTTATTTATTTAAACAGAGTAAGAGAACGAGCTTTTGGCAATATGACAAATAATGTTACAGTTACAGGGCCAGCGCTAACAACAGCAATCTATAATGAGCGTCGTTTAGAGTTGGTGGGTGAAGGGCATCATTTTTTCGATTTGGTAAGAACTGGCAGAGCAGCTGCAGAGATTGACGGATTTGTCTCTGGAAAACATGAATTATTTCCAATTCCATCTATAGAAATAGCACTAACAGGAAATCGTTGGGTTCAAAATCCAGGATATTAAAATTAAAAAAAAGAAAAATGAAAACATTAAAACACCTCTTTTGTTTCTTTTTAATTACAGCAACCTATTTTGCTTGTAATCAAGATGACGACAATACTGATTTTATAAATGAAGTGCCAGCACCTACAAATGTTTCTGCATTAGTAACAGTGACTCAAGATAATACTGGATTGGTAACGATAACACCTCTTGGTGAAGGCGTAACTACTTTTGTAGTAAACTATGGCGATGGTTCAGAGAATAATTCTGAAATTTTACGCCCTGGATATAACACCCAGCATACTTATGCCGAAGGCGTATATTTAATAGCAATTACTGCTACAGGAGTAAACGGCAAAACGACTACGGTTACTCAAGAAATTGTCGTGTCTTTTCAGGCACCTCAAAATTTAATGGTAACTATTGAGAATGATAGTAATGTCTCTAAACAAGTTAATGTTACAGCTTCTGCAGAGTTCGCTTTATCTTATGAGGTAGATTTTGGAGAACTTGGGTCTACTCCTATAATGGGAAATATTGATGATACCGTTTCTTACACATACCAAGAGCCAGGCACGTATACCATTACTGTTACTGCATTTAGTGCAGCTGTTGAAACAACATCTTATAGCGAAGCGTTTTTAGTTACAGAAATTTTAGCGCCTCTAAATCCAGCACCTACACCTCCAGCTAGAGTAGATAGTGATGTGGTTTCGGTATTTAGTGATGCATACACAGATGTAACTTTAGATGAATTACCAACAGTATGGTCTTCCTCAGGTTTTGAGGCTACTACTGTGGAGAGTGATAATATTTGGAAACTTACAACTTTAGATTTTCTAGGTATTGTTACTAATTATGCTAACGGTATTGATGTTTCTGCTATGGAGACATTACATATAGATTATTGGGTACCATCTGGTACAACAAATGAATTATTCGTAAAAATAGTAAATACTGTAGATGGAGGCGAAGATATTGAATCTTTAGGAACTACGGTTGGCGGTTCTTGGCAGAGCATAGATATTGATATGACGGTTTTCGATGATGGAAATCTGGCTAATAAAGAAAAAATCACACAGTTAATTATAGATTCAGACGGTGTTGCTGATGTGGTGTATATAGATAATTTTTATTTCTACAAATTAGCTTCAGGACCATCACCGTTAATAGGAACATGGAAAATGGCGCCAGAAGCAGGAGCTTTAGGAGTAGGACCAGCACCAGGGGATATAAGTTGGTTTGCTTGTGATGCCGCTTGTGTAACAGATAGAGCTTGTTATTTTGATGATACTTATGTTTTTGGAGCAAATGGTTCGTTTACAAACGTTTTAGGAACAGATACTTGGATTGAACCATGGCAAGGAGGAAATGATGCTTGTGGTACGCCTGTGGCGCCTTATAATGGAGTTACAGCATCGTTTACTCACAATGAAACCGCAGGAACGGTTACTTTGAATGGAACGGGTGCCTATATAGGGTTGCCTAAAGCAAATAATCAAGGAGAATTACCAAATGTTCCCGTACCCAATGCGATAACTTATACGGTTACTTTTATTGATATGGATACGATTAGTGTTTACGTAGAATCTGGTGCTGGTGTATTCTGGCAGTATAAATTAGTAAGAGAAATTCCAACGACCAACTCTCCGTTAGTCGGAACTTGGCAAATGGCACCAGAAGCAGGATCGCTTGGCGTTGGTCCAGCACCAGGTGATACAAGTTGGTTTGCTTGTGATGCCGCTTGTGTAACAGATAGAGCTTGTTATTTTGATGACACCTATGTTTTTGGAGCAAATGGTTCATTTACTAACGTTTTAGGAGTAGATACTTGGATTGAACCATGGCAAGGAGGAAATGATGCTTGTGGTACACCTGTAGCACCACATGATGGGAATACTACTGCGACATTTATTCACGATGAAACAGCAGGAACAGTTACGATAAATGGAGTTGGTGCTTATTTAGGTTTGCCTAAAGCAAATAATCAAGGAGAACTACCAAATGTTGCCGTACCAAATGAAATAACTTATACGCTTACTTTTATTGATACAGATACGATTAGTGTTTATGTAGAATCAGGGGCTGGTGTATTCTGGCAGTATAAATTAATTAGAAATTAATAAACGAATAAAAGATGAAAAATTTAAAATACTTATTGACTTCACTTTTAAGTGTTTTGTTAATAATAACAAGTTGTCAAGACGAAGACATTACATTTGGAGACATTACTACGCCTTCAAATATCCAGATAGAAATAGATATTGTTGGAGCTGACACTAGTAACCCTAATGGGGATGGAAGCGGCGTTGTGAATTTTGTTGCTACCGCAGACAATGCAACCGCCTATCAATTTGTTTATAATAACGCGGTGTCCTCTGCTCCGGCAGGATATAAAACGTATAGTTTCGCAAACTTAGGACTAAATACCTATACAGTATCGGTTATTGCATTTGGTACCGGTGGCGCTTCATCAACAGAGGTTATTGAGGTCGAAGTATTGTCTTTATACGAACCACCGGCAGAATTAATTACTTTACTAACTGGAGACAGTTCTAGAACGTTTAGAATTAAAAGTGAGGCTCCCAGTCATTTTGGGTTAGGTGCTATTGATGGTGACCTTAATGGTTTTTTTGCCGCTCCTCCTAATGATAAGGCAGGTGTGGGTATGTACGATGACCGTTACACTTTTAATATAGATGGTACCTTTACACATAATGTAGATGGTACAAATGATGACCCTGTAAATGACCCTACAGGAACCGTTTTTGGACGTGATGGACTCATAGATCAACTAAATGGTAGTGGATCTGGTACTGTAAATGGAGCGGATGTAGAGAATTATCCATACCAAGATTATTCTGAACAATGGACGCTTACTGCACCAGGGGGTACTGAAACTATAAATTTAACGGGTATCGGTTTTATAGGGTATTATATTGGAGGTGATCATACTTATGAAATTGAAATGCGCAGTGCTAACGAGATGGTCTTAAGAGCAACAGATGGTAATGGTGAATTTGATTGGGGCTTTATCCTAATTGCAGAATAAAAAAAAATAATCAAATGGCATTAAATATAAAATCATTAATTTTTCTATTTTTTTCTTTAACACTACTAACATCTTGGAGTTGTTCAGATGACAGTATAGATTCGGGAAATTCAGACGATAACTCAGTTCCTAATTCAAATGTGGTTCCGTCAAACTTGATACTTACTACTGTACTTCAGGGCGCAGATAGTAATAATCCCTACGGTAATGGTTCGGGTATTGTGAATTTTAATGCGCAAGCTATCGATGCAGTGTCCTATGGATTTGTAATAGATGGGGGAACTGAGGTTCAAAGTACAGATGGAACGCTGCTATACACTTTTAACACTAAAGAAGGAATAGAATATTATAATGTCACTGTTATTGCCTATTCAAGTACTAACGACGCTATAGAGACCTCAGCAAATGTAGCGGTTTCTTATTATATTGGAACGCCGCCAGTTTGGGCAGACGAGTTTTTCCAGACGGGAGCACCTAATAGCGAAAATTGGACGTATGATCTTGGAGCAGGGGGCTGGGGAAATAATGAAGCTCAAACCTATACTAATAATGCTGCTAATGTTATCGTAGAGGACGGCGTATTAAAAATAATGGCTAAAGCAAGTGGTTCTGGCTACACCTCTTCAAGGTTAAAATCAATAGGACTTGTAGAGTTTAAGTATGGCAGACTTGATGTTAGAGCCAAGCTACCATCATCGGCAGGAACATGGCCTGCAATTTGGATGTTAGGCGCTAATTTTCCATCTGTAGGTTGGCCTGCATGTGGAGAGATTGATATTATGGAGCAAACCGGTTGGGATAAAAATAAAACTTTAGGAACTTGCCATTGGCTAAATACGTCTAACTCAAGTTACGCTAGTTATGGTTTGGACACCGCAATTTCAAATGTTTCGTCTGAGTTCCATGTGTATTCTCTGGAATGGAGTGCAAACAGTATTAAAATTTTAGTGAATGATATCCAATTCTTTGTAATGAATAGTGATGGTTCTGCGATTCCAAACACACCTTTTCAAAACGATTTCTTCATAATACTTAATGTAGCAATGGGAGGGAGTTTAGGAGGTGACATACCCTCTAATTTTACGGAAGACCGTATGGAGGTTGATTATATAAGACTATTTCAATAATGAAAATAACACGACAACTACTATTTTTTTCTTTTGTATTTCTGCTCTTTACTTGTAAAGAACAAAAGCAGGAGCCTCTAGTTATAAATGGAAAAGATAAGGTCTACGACACCGAAATTGAAGATAAAGTCAATCAATTGTTATCTAGAATGACTTTAGAAGAAAAAATAGGGCAAATGAATCAGTATAATGGGTTTTGGGACTTGACAGGGCCAGAACCAAAAGCGGGTGCCGCGGCCAAAAAATATGAGCACCTTAGAAAAGGTTATGTTGGTTCGATGCTTAATGTGCGTGGCGTTAGTGAGGTGCGTAAAGTTCAAAAAATTGCCGTTGAAGACTCTAGGTTAGGGATTCCGCTAATTATAGGTTTTGATGTTATTCACGGCTATAAAACGCTAAGCCCAATTCCATTGGCAGAATCTGCTAGTTGGGATTTAGAGGCCATAAAAAAGTCTGCACAAATGGCAGCTGAAGAAGCTTCCGCAGCAGGAATTAACTGGACGTTTGCTCCAATGGTCGATATCTCTAGAGATGCCCGTTGGGGACGTGTGATGGAAGGGGCAGGAGAAGATACTTTCTTGGGTTCTAAAATTGCTGAAGCAAGAGTTCGAGGTTTTCAAGGAGACGATTTATCTCAATTTAATTCTATTGCAGCTTGCGCCAAACATCTTGCAGCTTATGGATTTGCTGAGTCTGGTAGAGATTATAATACTGCTGATATTGGTACTTCTACATTGCACAATGTCGTACTACCGCCGTTTAAAGCAGCAAAAGATGCTGGTGTTAGAACGGTTATGAATTCTTTTAATGAACTTAATGGCATACCGGCAACTGCAGACGAATACTTACAACGTGACATTTTAAAAGGAAAGTGGAATTTTGATGGTTTTATAGTTTCAGATTGGGGATCAATAACCGAAATGATAGCACATGGTTATGCAAAAGATGGAAGTCATGCGGCAGAACTGGCAGTAAAGGCAGGTTCCGATATGGACATGGAATCCTACCTCTATGTTGAAGAATTAGCCCAATTGGTTAAAGAAGGTAAAGTGAAAGAGTCGCTTATAGACGACTCTGTACGCCGTATATTACGCGTTAAATACGAGTTAGGCTTATTTGATGATCCTTATAAATATTGCAATGAAACCCGGGAAAAAGAAGTCATAGGAAGCGAAAAAATACATGCAGCATCCTTAGATATGGCTAAGAAATCAATTGTTTTGCTTAAAAACGAAAAGAATTTACTTCCGCTTAAAAAGAAAGGTCAGAAAATAGCCTTAATAGGCGCCCTAGCTTCAGATAAAACGAGTCCACTTGGTAGTTGGAGAATTGCAGCCGACGACAGTACGGCAGTTTCAGTTTTAGAAGGCTTACACCAATATGAAGGTAATACAATAACCTATGCAAAAGGAGCAGATGTATCTATTGGCAAATCTCAATTTGCTACCGAAGTAAAAATTAATACAGACGATAAAACTGGCTTTAATGAAGCTATTCAAGCAGCTAAAAGTGCAGATGTTGTAGTTATGGTATTAGGTGAACACGGTTTTCAAAGTGGTGAAGGCCGCAGTAGAACAGAGTTAGGGTTGCCAGGTGTGCAACAAGAGCTATTGG
This sequence comes from Lacinutrix sp. Hel_I_90, assembly GCF_000934685.1. Taxonomy (NCBI): domain Bacteria; kingdom Pseudomonadati; phylum Bacteroidota; class Flavobacteriia; order Flavobacteriales; family Flavobacteriaceae; genus Lacinutrix; species Lacinutrix sp. Hel_I_90. The sequence continues at coordinate 238,017 of NZ_JYNQ01000001.1, forward strand.
AAGCCATACATAAAGTCAATAAAAATATTGTTTTGGTTTTAAACAACGGGAGACCGCTAACTATTTCTTGGGCCGATGAAAATATTCCAGCCATAGTAGAAGCATGGCAGTTGGGTACAGAAAGTGGTCATGCCATTGCGCAAGTCTTGTATGGAGATTACAACCCAAGTGGAAAATTACCAATGACATTTCCAAGAAATGTAGGGCAAGTACCTTTGTATTACAATTATAAGAGTACAGGTAGGCCAATACTTCCAGCGCCAGATGTTGTGTTTTGGTCACATTATCAAGATCAAGTAAATAGCCCTTTATATCCATTTGGACACGGGTTAAGCTATACTACTTTCAAATATGAAGATATTGCTGTTCAAAATAATTATAATACGACAGGAAAAGTAGAAGTAACTGTTACACTAACAAATACAGGAAAGCTAAAAGGTAAAGAAGTGGTGCAACTTTATATAAGAGATCTATATGCAAGTATTACACGTCCTGTAAAAGAATTAAAAGGTTTTGAATTGGTTGAATTAAATCCTGGTGAATCTAAAAACATTACGTTTACCCTAACGAAGGATGAACTAGGATTTTTTAACAACCAAGGCGAATTTCTCTTAGAACCTGGAGATTTTAAAATCTTTATAGGAGGCAGCTCGTACACCACATTAGAGTCTGAATTTAAAATTGAACCATAGATTTATTTTGAATGACTTAGTAGTTTTATGCTTTTCATCTTTTAAAAAAGGACCTTAAATTATATTTGGTGTTCCTTTTGATGCCGCATCTATAAGTGAAGCCTATTGGACTTTCGTTTTGGGAGATGGCTGGTCCTAGTTTATCTAGAAGGGTGAATAGCGTAAAGCAAGTTTATACTAAGCAGCATACTCCAATTTAGACCGGAATTAGTAATAACCGCAACATTTAACGATAGCGCTTATTTTTGGATTAAATTCTATACCAAAAACAAAATAGCCTTTCAATAGGTAGGTATTGAAACCAAGGTAAAATTACTAATAAGCCAAGGTTCACTTGAATGTGAGCTCACGATAGCATTACTGCAAACTTGCCTTACATGGTGAAATAGCTATCGGTTGGTAAAAAAACGCCGTAAAAGTCATACTACAGACAGCTATAGGCAATCTAAAAACACAAAAGTGACACTATAAAAGTACAGAAAGTGATTTTTATTGCTTATTTCTTGTCTTTTTAAATATATTCTTGCGTTTTCCACTTCTTTTTAATATATATTTTGCCGTATTGGTAATTTTAAGTGTTAAATTTATTGATAATTCATTCAGATTACTTGACCGCTTCTACGTTGAGAATAATCGAGGTTAGAATTATTTCTGACCACTAAAAAAAGGCACAATGAAAAAAAACGTTGTAGGAATAGCATTTCTCTTTTTAACTTCTTTCTTATTTGCACAAGTAGATAAGGTAGCTGTTTTAGAAAGTAAAGACGGAATGAAATTAGTAGTCAATGGTAAAGACTTCATGATTAATGGTATGAATTGGGATTATATTCCAATAGGAACAAATACGGTTAATGCAGCATTTTGGAAAAAATCAGATGCGGTTATAAAAGCTGGACTCGATACCGAAATGTCGCTTCTAAAAAACATGAATGTAAATGTAATTCGACAATATACCGGGGTGCCTGCAAAATGGATTAGGTATATCTATGAAAACTATGGTATTTACACGATGCTTAATCATTCTTTTGGTAGATATGGGTTAACACTCGATGGCGTTTGGACGCCAGTTACCGACTATTCTGAACCACGTACACAAGAATTCTTGTTATCAGAGATTGACCAATTAGTCAGCGACTATAAAAACACCCCAGGACTTTTACTTTACTTGTTAGGGAATGAAAATAATTATGGTTTGTTCTGGGCAGGAACTGAAACAGAGGATTTTCCTGATGATGAAGAGGAAAGAAAATTTGTTGGCGAAAAAAGAGGAAGACCAATGTACAGGTTAATGAATGAGGCTGCAAAAAAAATAAAGGCAACAGATACATCACATCCAATAGCGATATGTAACGGAGATGTTTTATTCATAGATATTATTGCTGAAGAATGTAAAGATATTGACATCTATGGCACAAATACCTATCGCGGTGTTTCTTTTACAGATATGTTTCAGGTTGTTAAAGAGAAACTAAATATGCCTGTACTGTTTACAGAGTTTGGAGCGGATGCTTTTAATGCGATAGAAAATAGAGAAGACCAAAAATCGCAAGCATATTATCTGCTGGCTAATTGGAAAGAGATTTATCTAAACGCCGCAGGTTTAGGTAACGCTGGAAATTCTATTGGAGGATTTACGTTTCAATTTAGTGACGGCTGGTGGAAGTATGGTTTTGACGATAGAAAAAATGCAGCTATACACGATAATAACGCCTCGTGGTCTAATGGCGGTTATACAATAGATTTTGTCGCGGGAGAAAATAACATGAACGAAGAGTGGTTTGGTATCACAGCAAAAGGGCCAACAAATGAAAGCGGTTTATATGAACTCTACCCTAGAGCAGCTTATTATGTTTTGAAGGAAGCGCATCAATTAAATCCATATGGTGAAGGTGTTACAGCCGCATTTATAACTAATTATTTTAGCACTATCGAAATTATCGACGCTGTACTAAAAGCGAGAGGCGATAAGGCTGCTCTGGGAGAAAATAAAGATAAAATTCGCATTAGTAATTTAAGAGCAGAATTTACAACATATAATACAGGAGGAAGCCTAATAACAACCCCAGAGGATGCCAATCCAGATGAGCGCGTGTTTCCAGACGAACTTGGGTTTGATCACATGCAATCTTATTTTATAGGTGTAGAAGGAAACCCTTCAGTAACCATGAGAGCAGAAGTAAACTTTAATGTTGTTGGCAATGTTGCTGAAAATCCTATCGATGAGATTTTTTATGAGAATAGAGCACGAGGACGTACCGTGTTTTCAGAGGAAGGAAACTTAGAATTAACAGATGTTAATCGGGTTCAAGTCTATAATGCTTCCTATGAATGGAATGCTAAAGCATTCGATTTAAGAGGGTTTTATAGAAAGGGACATTACCATTGGGGCTATGAAGGTGATTTTTTTGGCTTATACCCCGAAGCAAATTATGGACCTAATCTAGATATTTATAACGGAGAAATTTTAGGTTTCGAGATGGATGGCAAAAAAACGTTTGATGGCCTAAAAGCGGCTTTTGGACCACAACTCTGGTGGGGAGCAAATCCAGCGGTACTTTTAAAATATACTACAAAAGTTGGAAAATTTGATATTACGGGGGTTTACCATGATGACATAGACGATGTTGGTGAAGCGGTAACTTCTATTGCTGTGCCTTTACCTAAAACACGACGCGCGACATTACATGTTAAACGAGATTTTGACCAAGTTAGTGTCGAAATTGGAGGTATATGGGGCGGTCAACCTTTGAATGGAAGAGTCTTTCAGATTGCGAAAGGAGCGCCAGGCAACTATATTATTTATACCGATAAAATTAATACAGAAGATAATTGGGGTGCAAAAGCGAAAATCACCTATCAAAAAGGTGCTTTCAATATGTATGTCCAAGGTGCCGTACAAGGATTAGTTGCTAGAGGTGGTGCAGACCAAACACAAACCTTTACAGGTTGGAAACTTAAAGATAGTGGAAGCGGAAACCAAACGAATGTGCTTTCTGGTTTCACTTATACTTTTGGGGAGTTTCAAATCGCACCAAATTTTTTATGGCAAAAACCAATAGTGGATGCCATGCCAAATGATGTTCAAGCACCTGGAAGATTAAGAAATATTCAAGATGATCCTTTTGCCGTTAGAGCCAATAGAGAGACAACAGCAGGAGAGCTATTGCTTACATACGATCCAACGCCTGGTACTTGGATGTATGAATGGGATAATGATAGAATAGAAGATGCAGAATTTGCCATGAATTTAGGCTTTGTCTTCCGGCATCACCCTACAAATCAAGATGCTGCCATTGGATTTTTAAGGAATCGTACCTCCTTTGCTTTTACAAATTCCGCGCCTGCAAAAGATTTATGGGAAGTGCATTCTCGTTTAGTTTCTAAAGCAAATCCAGACCTGGGAATCATTGCAAACCTTTATGGGGGTAACGCACAAGCTAATGGTAGTGATCCAAGAGTAATAGAGCGTTTTGGTGGTGATGTGAGAATGATTTACAAAAAAATGAAGGTAGTCTATCAGGCAAAGTTTAATGATTGGGGACCTTTTGATTATCATCGTGATTTTAACCTAACCTATCCGCTACAGTTCATGTTAGATATTTCAACAACACTTGGTAAACCAGATTGGTTCATTCTGCCTAACACAAGTATTGGTATTCGTGGTACTTGGAGGACTTTAGATCAATACTCACCAAGATATGCACCAACAGCGGTGTCGCCAAATACATTTCCTACAGTACCGGTTTTAAGTCCCGTTGGGTTTGATAATGGAAACGAGTGGGAGATAAGAACATACATACACATCAACATAGGAAAATAAAAACGATAATGAAAACTAGAAAAAAAAGTCATTTAAAAGGTGTCCTGTTAATAGGATTGATTTTTATTACAGTTAACAGTTGTGAAAGAAGTCTTTCAGACGAGGCAGAATTTGCAACATACCAAAACACTTCTGGAATTTTTATTGATGGATTTGTAGGTGGTTTAGACTACTTTCCTTTTTCGGGTTCGTTTGCAGAAGCATTTTCTGTAGATACCAATGAAAAATATTTAGGCTCTGCATCTATGCGCTTTGATATCCCACAATTTGGTGTGGGTTATGGAGGTGCAACCTTCCCAAGTACTTCGCCTAGAGATTTATCAAGTTATGATGCCTTAACGTTTTGGGCCAGAGCATCACAAGGTGCAGATATAAACGAAATTGGTTTTGGAATCAATGGAGATACAAACGATAAGTTTAAAGTGACATTGCAGAATTTGCCCTTAACAACATTATGGACCAAATACGTTATTGCGATACCAGATGCTTCAAAATTAAATCAAGAAAAAGGCATGTTTTGGTATGCAGAAGGTGCAGAAAACGCAACGGATGAAGGGGGTTATACATTTTGGATTGATGAACTAAAATTCGAAAAGTTAGGCACTATTGCTCAATCACGTCCAGCAATTTTAAATGGTGTTGATACAGAACAGCAAACGTTTATAGGTACAGATATAATACTTACTGGGCTTACTCAAACGTATAACTTAGCCTCCGGTATGAATCAAACAGTATCTTGTGCGCCGTCATATTTTACATTCTCTTCATCTAATATTGATGTGGCTATTGTAAATGAACGTGGTGTAGTCTCTATTATAGGAACGGGTACAGCAACCATTACAGCCAGTTTAGGTGGTGTTCTAGCCCAAGGATCTTTAACCCTAGAATCATCAGGTGCTTTAGCCACTGCTACAGTACCTACTTTGCCAGCGAGTAATGTTATCTCTGTTTTTAGTAATGCCTATAATAGTGTTCCTGTTGACTTTTTTAATGCGGATTGGGAGGGGTCAACAACGCAAACTACCAATATTAATGTAGGTGGTGATGATATTAAATATTATACACAAAATAACTTTGTAGGTATTGGGTTTGAAAATCCAACCATTAATGCCACAACGATGACTCATATGCATATAGATATTTATACTGAAGACGTTATTAGTGGCAATTTTGAAATACAAATTAGAGATCGAGGTTCTAACGGACAAATTGATTCTGATGGTAATGGCTTCCCAACGGCAGATGATAAAGATTTAAGATATACTGTTAGTAGCATACCACAAGGTGAATGGACTTCAATTGACATCCCGTTAGAAGGTAATTTAGCTACGCAAAAAAACAATTTAGCACTAATTGTTTTTGTTGGAGGGGTAGCTAATTTTTATATAGACAATATTTATTTTTATAATTAAAGAGGAGTATTAAAAAGAATAAGCAATGAACTATAAAATCAGTAATAAAATAAGTTTTGTCAGAGGTGTTATTTTGTCTTACATCGTTGTGTTAGGTTTTTCGGTGATATCATGTTCAACAGATGAAACTCAAGTGGTCGCCAATTTTACCAATCTGGTGATGTCCGATGAATTTAATACTGATGGTGCTCCAAATAACTCAATTTGGACCTACGAGATTGGAACAGGGGCCAATGGTTGGGGAAATAATGAAGCGCAATATTATACCAATAGAACAGAAAACATTACCGTAGAAAACGGGTATTTGTTGATTACCGCTAATCAAGAAGACTTTAACGGGGCATCATATACTTCAGCAAGAATAACTACCCAAGGTTTATTTGAGCAAGCTTATGGCCGTTTTGAAGCACGAATAAGAGTACCCTATGGAAAAGGATTATGGCCTGCTTTTTGGCTCTTAGGTAATGATTGTGAGACTAACATTTGGCCGCAATGTGGTGAAATAGACATTATGGAGTATTTAGGAGATAATCCCAATACTATTTTTGGAAGTGCTCATGGTCCAGGTTATTCCGCTGGTGAAGCAGTAACTAAAAACTATGTTTTAGAAAATAGCCGTTTTGACACAGGTTTTCATGTATTTGGTATAGAATGGACACCAGAGTATATAAATTATTATGTGGATAATGCTTTATACCAACAAATAACACCTGATGACGTCCCTGGAGAATGGGTATTCAATCATCCATTCTATATTATTTTAAATGTAGCAGTAGGCGGTGACTTTCCTGGCCCTCCTAACGCAGAGACTGTTTTTCCACAAACGATGCTTGTAGATTATGTGCGAGTATATCAGCAATAATAATTACTAAAAAAAAGAATAATGAAACAGCTAATTAAAAAATCAAAAATATTTGTCATACTGATTTTGGCGATTTCCTTTATAGGGTGCGAAGATGATGATGACAATTTACCAGTGGTAACTGCGGGGTTTACGCACACTATCAGTCAAACAGGTGTGGTTAGATTTATTAATACCTCTACAAACGCTGATAATTATTCATGGGATTTTGGAGATGAATCAACTTCTACAGAAATAAATCCAATTAAAATATATTCCCCAGGTGTCTATACCATTATTCTTACGGCATCTAATGTTGCTGGCGCTTCAGATACCTATGAAGACACAATAATGATTTTAGATTCGGAGATTCCATTAATTACTTTAATAGGGGATGCTACAATAAATTTGACCTTAGGAGATACTTTTACAGATCCTGGAGCGACAGCTTTTGATGAAGTCGATGGGGATCTTACTGCAGATATTATTGTTGGAGGTGATGTAGTAGACACGTCTGTGGAAGGCACCTATGTTATTACCTATGACGTTACCGACGCTCAAGGCAATGAAGCAATTCAAGTGACAAGAACTGTTAATGTTTCGGCTATAGTATGTACTCCAGAAACTTCAGAATCAATAGCAGCTGCAACTCTAAATATTACGTTCCAAACCAATACACCAGCAGTCTTTGAAGATAATACAACGTTTACATGGATAGATAATCCAGATCCAGGAGGACCAGTAAACACCTCATGTAAAGTAGGTCAAGTAATTAGAGCAAATAACTCTCCTTATGATAATATACAAATTGATCTGGTGGATAAATTAGATTTTAATACTTCTGAAGGAATAAAAATGAAAGTATGGTCTCCAGTGCCAAATACGCCAGTTTTACTAAAATTAGAAGAGATTGGTAATGGTGGCAACTTCGTAGAGGTACTAGCGACTACCTCTATTGTTAATGGTTGGGAGGAACTAACTTATGATTTTCCAGCGACAGCGACCCCACAATTTAATAAAATGGTAATCTTTTTCAATTTTAATGTTGCTGACGGAAGCACCTATTACTTTGATGATTTAATGGTTTATGGAGGGGGTACCGGAGGCGGATGTGTTCCAGAAACGACAGAATCAATAGCTGCTAATACTCTAAATATTACCTTCCAAAGCAATACACCTGCAGTCATTGAAGATAATACAACGTTTACATGGATAGATAATCCAGACTTTAATGGTTCAATAAACACCTCTTGCAAAGTTGGTGAGGTTATAAGAGCAAATAATTCTCCTTATGATAATATTCAAATCGATCTGGCAGATAAATTTGATTTTAATACCTCTGAAGGTCTGAAAATGAAAGTATGGTCTCCAGTGCCAAATACACCTGTTTTACTGAAACTAGAAGAAATTGGTAACGGTGGTAACTTTGTAGAGCTACTAACGACTACATCTGTAGTCAATAGTTGGGAGGAATTAACTTTTGATTTTGCAGCAACAGCAACACCTCAATTTAATAAGATAGTAATTTTCTTCAACTTTAATGTAGCCGATGGTAGTACCTATTACTTTGATGATTTAATGGTGTACGGATCAGGTAACGGTGGCGGCAATTGTCCTGCACCGCCTGCTGGTGAATTTATTTTAGATGGGGATTTTGAAGCCAATGCAAATTGTTGGGGATTATTTGATAATGGTGGAACAACCACAATATCTACAACAGTTAGTAACGGTGGGGGTACGAATTCAGGACAAATACAAACCGCTACAGGAGCAAATCCGGGTTTAAAACAAGAAAGATTTGGAGTGGGTACAATACAACCGAACACCACGTATGTTGTTACTTTTGATATTAAAGCAGATGCTGCTAATCCATTAGTAGACGGGGCTGTTTTTCAGGTGTTTACGTTTTCTGAACCAGCTGATGGATCTGGACTTTCTGCAACCCAACATGTGCTTATAGCGGGAGATGCAAATTTAGCAACTGCTTGGACACCTAGATCTTATACATTCACTACTGCAGGGAATGTTGATGGTGGAGTATCACTATTATTTGAATTAGTTTGTGGTGGAGCTACAACGTGCGGAGGAACAATTAATATTGATAATGTTTCTTTAACCGCGCAGTAAAAAAACTAAAATTTATATAATACGGTTTTAAACTATTTTTAGGATCGTATTCTATAGTAGCATCAATAGCAATCACTTTTATATTTCTTAAAAAGCGTCTTATATTAAACGTTATAGTAATCGTGGTTGATTTTCTAGCCATTATTTTGTAATAACGATGCGGGAAATAGTTCTGGAAATCAAAATGCAGAGCATCAAGAACCAGAACTTTAGGAAGAAATGCCTATGACCTGCGATAGTTTTAGTTAAAAGAAAATAAAAAGGGCTACTGGCTATCGGAATATAGAATTGCCATTTAGTAGTATATCATGCCTATTGTCAACATCAGTAACTGTAAAGAATCAAGGCTTTTCTTATTTCTTAGTCAAAAGGGAAACAAATGTAAATAGCATTTCGTTTGAAAAAGCAGCTTTTGAGTCTGGTATTAAATTGGATAAATACCTTTGGGTTATGTCTTTTTAAACCTTGTCAGGACAGCACTGCCATCGTTTTAAAAGGTGCTCTACTGTGGGAATGGGAATCACAGCCAGTAATGCGTTTTTTGAGAACAGTTACTTCGCCAAATGCTTCGGGAGAAAAGGAATTCCTGTCAATGGTAATTTTAGTGTATGTCTTTTCTATTTTAAATTAATGAATGCGTATTTTCATTATATTTTAATATCTTTAATTCCTTAAAAAGTTAAATACTATGATAATATTATTTGCATTAATTAGTCTTGTATTATTGGCAGCATTTTATGGTGTTGGAATTTATAATAGATTAGTAAAATTGAAAACACTTGTGGCAGAGGCTTGGAGTGGAATAGACGTGCAATTAAAAAAGCGTTATGATTTAATTCCAAACTTAATAGAAACGGTAAAAGGTTATGCGCGTCATGAGAAAGAAACCTTTGAGAATGTAACAAAAGCTAGAAGTCAAGCGCAAAACGCGACGACTGTTGAAGGGCAACAAGCTGCAGAGAATCAATTAAATAAATCTTTATTAAACTTATTTGCAGTAGCTGAGCAGTACCCGGAATTAAAAGCAAATGAGAATTTTTTGAGCTTGCAAAAGGAATTGTCTAGTATAGAAGCTGACATTGAGAAATCAAGAAGGTATTATAATGGAACCACTCGAGATTATAATATTTTAATTGATTCTTTTCCTTCAAACATTATAGCCGGAATGACTAATTTTAGTAAAGCAGAATTTTTTGAAATTGATAATCAAATAGAAAAACAGAACCCGCAAGTAAAATTTTAAGCATTGAAACAATTCTTTTTTATTATACTATTGATAACGAGCTCTTTTTCTTTGTTTGCGCAAAGTGAAAGGGTTCTTTCATTTCATTCAGATATTACAGTAGATACTTCAAGCGTAATTACTGTAAAAGAGTCCATTAAAATTTACGCGACCGGAACTGTTTTTAAAAGGGGGATTACGCGCAGCATTCCAATTGAAAGAAGAGATAGTTTGGGTCTAAAAAATAAACTGGATTATGAAATTCTATCTGTAGAAAGAGATGGTGAAGTTTCAAAATTTCATACTGAAAAAGGGAATGGTGAAATCACCATTTACGTAGGAGAAAAAAATGTTTTTTTAAATGAAGGCGAATATGACTACACGATTACTTATCGTATGAGTGGTCAAATAAGGTTTTTTAATAATTATGATGAGATTTATTGGAATGTCAATGGGTTTGGATGGGATTTTCCTGTTGATCAAGTTTCTAGTCAAGTGACACTTCCAGCAGCAGGGAGAATTATTCAAAATTCTTGTTATACCGGTAGGTATGGAAGTAGCGATACAAATTGCAGTTCAATAATTTTATCTGAGAATAGCATTCGATTTAGTGCAGATAATTTAAGTGCCGGAGAAAACCTAACTATAGCAGTAGGTTTTAATAAAGGCATTGTAAATCAACCACCGCCACCACCACCACCTACATTTTTTCAAAAGTTTGGAGCCCTTATATTAAGTGGATTACTGAGTTTTTTGCTTTTGTTTTATTACGGATTTACTTGGTTGAAGTTTGGTGTTGATCCTATGAAACCAACAGTGTACCCACAGTTTGATGTACCAGAAAAAATGACACCTGCATCTGTAGGAATGATAGATAAACAGCGCTATCATGGTGATTTGATTACAGGGTCTATTTTAAATTTGGCAGTTAAAGGCTATATTAAAATTGAAGAAGATGTTGAAGAACATATTTTTGGATTGTTCAAAAGCAAGCACTATATAATTCATAAATTAAAAGAAGATACAGGTCTTATAAATAATGAAGAAAGCGTATTGTTTTCAAAATTATTTACAACTGAATCTACCTTAGTATTAGATGGTAAATATGATAAAAAAGTAGAAAGCGCAGTTACAGCATTTAAAGCATCATTAAAAAAACAGCATAATAGTTTAATTTATCAGGGTATTAATTTGAAGTTTTGGATAGTCCCAATTTTGGCAATGGTTGCCTATGTTTTCTCATTCTTTATTCTCACTTCAGGGTATTTTGAAGGCGATAATGATGTGTCGGTGTTTTTTCTATTTATCGTTTTAAATGTGATTTTCTTTTTGATATATCAGTATTTAATTAGAAAACCTTCCATTGAAAAATTGAGACTCAAATCATTGATCGATGGATTTAAGATGTATATGAGTGCTGCAGAAGAAAAACAAATAGCCTATTTTAATCCACCAGGTTTAACACCAGAAATTTTCGAAAAACTTTTGCCTTATGCCATAGCATTGGGTGTAGAAGCTGTTTGGGGAGAAAAATTTCAAAACTTGATTAACCAATCTTTAATTGATAAAAACTACCAACCCACATGGTATGCTGGAAATATTGGAAACTTCTCAACCTTTAATCATTCATTAAATTCATCACTGTCTAATTCCATTAGCAGTTCTGCAACCCCACCATCAAGTAGCGGTAGTGGTTCTGGCGGAGGTGGTTTCTCCGGCGGCGGCGGCGGCGGCGGTGGCGGCGGAGGCTGGTAAGCACTTCTTTTAAAGCACTTTTTCAGTAAATTCAGTAATGAGGGGGTTATTTAACGTGCTTATATAATGTTTAATGGAAATACATAGTAGGTATAAAACCCTCAACAAACTATGTTTGTTTAGTTTAGTTCTTCATTAAGCTCAAACATGTTTGGGTCACTTCATAAAATAAAAAAACCACAACCAAAGTTGTGGGTTTCTTTTTGCGGAGAATGAGGGATTATGCGTTGGTACTTGTGATCCCAATTAGGAATTCCATGACAAGCATAGACCCCAACACCCCGCTGAAAAGCGCGTGGCTGGTTTTTCATTTCCAAAAATCCTATGAAGCGAGCTTCAGAACTTTTTAGAAACAAAAAACCCACAACTTTCGTTGTAGGTTTCCTTTTGCGGAGAATGAGGGATTCGAACCCCCGGAGGTGTGACCCTCAACAGTTTTCAAGACTGCCGCATTCGACCACTCTGCCAATTCTCCTTGAGTGCCTTATCAAGCTATTTGCCTGAATGCGGCTGCAAATATAGTGTCCTTTTTCATTCTTATCAAATAAAAATTAGGATTTTTTTCTAAAATTTTAGCCTAAAATCGAGATTGGTTTCATTTCAGTATTGACAGCCACGAACTTAAAGAATCCTGTAACCGTTAATTCTCTTTTGTAGCTGTACATGTTTTCCATAAAAATATCGACTTTTACAGTACAACTTGTTGTTCCAACTTCAAATATTCGTGCTATAAGCTCTACAATTGACCCTTCGGGAATGGGTTTTTCGAAATCTATTTTATCTGTAGATATGGTGACTACTTTTTTTCGGCTAAAGCGTGTGGCACAAATAAAAGAAGCTTCGTCCATCATGGCTAATGCTGTTCCGCCAAAAAGCGTGTTGTAATGGTTTGTTGTATTAGGGAATATTGCTTTAAAGATCCTGGTTTCTGAGGCATTTATTAATTCTTCAGTAGTACTCATAACTATAATAGTATCATTTTAATTTATCACTGTTTGTCATCATATATGCGAATGTAATCCTATTTTTGCATAAAGTTATAAAACTAATTTATGAATGTAATTGATGCACTAAAATGGCGTTATGCCACCAAAACATTTGATGCTAATAAAATTATTTCAGAAGAGAAACTTAATATTCTTTTAGAAGCTTTTAATTTAACGGCTACTTCTTATGGTTTACAGCCTATCAAATTGGTCGTGCTAAAAAATAAAGCGCTACAAAAACAGTTAGTTGCACATACAATGAATCAAGAGCAAGTTGCGCAAGCCTCACATATTTTGGTTTTTTGTATTGAAAGGATTGTGGATACCACAAATATTGAAAACTATTTTCAGCGTATTAAGGAGATTAGAAATACACCAGATAGTATTTTAAATCCTTTTCGGGACTTTTTGATTGAAGATTTTAAAAACAGACCTCAAGAGAATATAGCGTTATGGGCAACAAAACAGGCCTATTTGGCTATGGGTAACCTGTTAACCGTATGTGCTTTAGAACATATTGATGCCTGTCCTATGGAAGGTTTTTCACCTAAAGATTACGACACTATTTTAAACTTGAAAGAAAAGGAACTACAGTCCGTTTTAATTATGCCAATAGGTTATAGGGCTGAAGGGGATTTTATGGCCAAATTAGGAAAAGTACGTAAAGATTTAGAAGACAGTGTTATCGTGTTGTAATACAGTACTTTGGCAAGATTGTTGGTGCATTATGTTTTTTACTATTTTAAGATGAAGAGACAAATGAAAAATATAGTTTTACTTTTAGCTTTGTGTATAGGCACACTTGCTTTTTCGCAAGAAGAGGATTATTCTAACCTGAATTGGTTAACCGATTTCGATCAGGCTAAAAAAGAATCAGTGACTTCTAAAAAGCCGATCTTAATTTATTTTACGGGTAGTGATTGGTGTAAACCTTGTAAATCTTTAAAAACCGATTTTTTCAATTCGGAAGCTTTTGAAGAAAAAGCGGAACACTTTGTTTTATTACTGGTAGACATGCCAAGACGCACAGATCTTATAACTCCAGAGCAAAAAGAGAAAAATAAAATTTTAGTTAAAAAATATAATAGCGAAGGCGGTTATCCTAATATTGTAGCACTTAGTCAAGAATTAAAGGTTATCGGTGAGTTATCTGGTTATACCTTTTTACGTGAAACCGATAGACATTTTGCATTTGTAGATGCTATTATAGAAAAATATTGATGACACCTATTTTATCATATAAAGCCTTTAAACTAACCTTAGAGGCTTTTTTTATTGAGTAATTTCAGTTAATTTTGACATTAATTTAAATAATAATTATGCCAGGATTTGAACGCTTTGGAACTGAAGAACGTAAGGAATTACAAGATGTATTAGATAATGGTGTTTTAATGCGTTATGGTTTTGATGGGATGCGAAACGGACACTGGAAAGCCAAATCTTTAGAGATTGAATTGCAAAAAACATTAGAATCTAAATATGCACAATTAGTTTCTAGTGGGACTGCTGCGGTAACAGTTGCTTTAGCTAGTGCAGGAGTGGGGGCAGGAGATGAAGTGATAATGCCAACATTTACTTTTGTGGCAAGTTTTGAAGCCATCTTAATGTTAGGCGCCATTCCTGTGTTAGTAGATATAGATGATACACTAGGCTTAGACCCGAGTGCTGTTGAAGCCGCAGTTACTGAGAAAACTAAAGCCGTTATGGTGGTGCAAATGTGCGGGAGCATGGCGAATATGAATGCCTTACAGACTGTTTGTGATACTCATGGTTTAGTATTAATTGAAGATGCCTGTCAGGCTATTGGTGGGACTTATAACTCCAAACCTCTTGGAAGCGTTGGCGATTTAGGTTGTTTTTCTTTTGATTTTGTGAAGACAATAACATGCGGTGAAGGTGGTGCCGTAATTACTAATAATGAAAAGTACTATTTAAATGCAGATCACTATAGTGATCACGGCCATGATCATGTTGGAAATGATAGAGGTGCAGAAACACATCCTTTTTTGGGCTATAATTTTAGAATTTCAGAATTACATGCTGCTGTAGGTTTAGCGCAAATAAAACGCTTACCAGAATTTTTAGCGATTCAGAAAAAAAACTATACTATTTTAAGAGCAGGGCTGTCTCAAATTCCAGAAGTCACTTTTAGAACCGTACCCTCTGGTGGAGAGGAGAGTTACTCTTTTTTAAATTTCTTTTTACCAAATTTAGAAACTGCTAGAAAAACAATTGAGGCTTTTAAAAATAATGGTGTAGACGCCTGTTGGCATTACTACGATAATAGCTGGCACTATGTGCGTGAATGGAATCATTTAAAAACAGCGAAGTCGCTATTCCCTTTATCTGCTGAAATTAAAACAGCTTTGAACGCGTTGAACATGGCTTCTTTTAAGCAAAGTGATCATTATATAGGGCGCAACATTTCTTGTTTAATCAAACTGTCATGGACAGAAGAAGAGGTTAGTAGTCGTGCCGATAAAATGGTCGAAGCCATAAAAGCATCACTTTAAATCTGAAATAGAATAAACAAAACTTTTAAGGGTAGGCTAACTTCTTTTCGTAACAAAGGGATGTTAGCCTTACTTATTTTTTTTATTTACTACTGGAGATAATAAACCCAGAGATAGCAGCGAAAGCGGGTTTATGAAAATAAACACTAATCTAATGGAGTTAATATGCTACATACTCAACAATCTCTAAGCCGTAACCAATCATGCCTACACGTTTGGTTTGTTGCGAGTTAGAAATTAGTTTTAGTTTATGAATGTTTAAATCGTGCAATATTTGTGCGCCAATTCCAAAATCTTTGCTATCCATTGCAATCGCAGGTGCTTTTACAACTTCTCCGTCAACTTGCTTGTCTTTTAACAGACTTAAGCGCTTTAACAAGTTTAATGACTGTGATTGTTGGTTAATAAAGAGAATGGCGCCTTTGCTCTCTTTGTTAACGACACGAAACATGTCATCTAATTTTTTATCCGCATTATTGGTTAAAGTTCCTAAGATGTCGTTATTAACTAAAGTTGAATTTACTCTGGTTAAAATAGGCTCATTAGTTGCCCAAGTTCCTTTCGTTAAAGCAATATGTACTTGGTTATTAGTGGTTTGTTGATAAGCTCTTAATCTAAAATTCCCAAAACGTGTTTCGATATTAAAATCTTCTTTCTTTTCAATTAAAGAATCGTGATCCATTCTATAGGCCACTAAATCCTCAATAGAAACCAGTTTTAAATCAAATTTCTTTGCAACCTCAATCAGTTGCGGTAATCGTGCCATTGTTCCATCTTCGTTCATGATTTCCACGATCACACCAGCGGGTTCTAAACCTGCCAAGCGAGCAAAATCTATAGCAGCTTCTGTATGACCTGTACGGCGAAGTACACCACCTTCTTTTGCTACCAAAGGGAAAATATGACCTGGTCTTGCTAAATCAAAGGGTTTGGTTTCTTTATTTACTAAGGCTTGAATTGTTAATGCGCGATCACTGGCAGAAATACCTGTGGTTACACCATTACCTTTCAAATCTACCGAGACGGTAAACGCGGTTTCCAAAGGATCTGTATTATTGGTCACCATCATTTGTAGACCTAAATCTTTACAATGATTTTCAGTTAAAGGTGCACAAATTAAACCACGGCCATGAGTCGCCATGAAATTAATCATTTCTGGTGTTACTAATTCTGCAGCAGCTAAGAAATCACCTTCATTTTCTCTATCTTCATCATCAACAACAATTATTACTTTCCCAGCTTTAATATCGTTGATTGCTTCTTGAATGGTATTTAATTTAAAAGCCACTTTTGATTCGGTTTTAGTAATCATTTCAATACTTTTTTTAATACAGCGCAAAGATATTGCTTATTTGCGATTTTTAAGTTGAATAAAGATTTGATTTTTTGATTTTTGAATAGATAAAATATTTTATAGGTGTTGAAAACACTTTTATGATTGTCGTTTACTTTTTATAAAATAGAACAGACTAACAAGCGCCAAAATACCACTGAGTTGCATTACAACTGAAGCAAATTGTGGTCGTTTATTATTTGTGAAGACAAAATAAAGGATAAAACAAATGAAAGCAAAAACGAAAGTTATTACGGCCGTTTTAAATAATGAATTTTGCGCTTTATTTGTTGGTTTTGTTTTAATTTTTCCTTCGGAAGCACTAGCTAAGGATGTGGTATTCGCAGAGTCTTCAATAATTAATTCTTTATTCTCAATGCGTTTGCTTTTTATAAAATAAAATAGACTAACGACTACTAAAACGCCACTTAGCTGCATTAAAATTGTGGCAAATTGCGGTAATTTATTGTTAGCGAAAACAAAATAAAGAACAAAGCAAATGAGACCGAAAACGAAAGTTATTATAGCTGTTTTAAATAATGATTGATATTCTTTGTTTGCTATTATAGTTCTTGTTTTAGAAGGAACCTTTAAAGTTCCAGTAACAATAGTATCGTCATCATCTTCTTTAATGATTAGTTTTTTGTTTCCAAAACGCGAATGGTACCAATTTTTTACAGGAATAGTAATATGATCAAATTCAAAAAGACCACGATCAGCAGTCGCCCTAGTGGTCAAATAAATACTTAACGGCAGCATAATTAACGTAGAGAACCAAGTGGCTAATGCAGGGTTAAAAGACCCGTCTTTTGCACTGTTTTTGGCAAAAATACCAATAAAGTGATAGCTTAAAAATAAGACAATCGCAATCACCATTGGTAAGCCCAAACCGCCTTTTCTAATTAAGGCACCAAGTGGAGCACCAACAAAAAATAAGATAATACAAGCAATAGATAAAGCAAATTTTTCGTGCATTGCCATAATGTGCTTATTGAGCCAAATAGTCTCACCCTTAATATTATTTTGTTTAGCAACGATAATCTGATTGGTACTTGAGGATGCATTAATGGCATAATCCAGCAATTGTACTTGACGCTTAGTTTCAAATAAATCCAGAATATTACCTTTAAATATACTGTCTTTTTTTGCGTTAACCGTTAGGTTTAAAGTCGCTATATTAGAACGATTGTATAATGTTTCACCAAATTGCTCATAACTTCTATGCCGTTCCGTAATTAAAGAATCTGTAGTAGTATCTAATTCTGAAATAGATAGCATGGTATATTTACTGTCAAAACTTTTATCCTCTAAATCAACAGTATTTAATTTTGATAAGTCTAGATTTATAGTATATTCTTTAAAGGTACTTTTTACATGGGGATTCTTTTTTCGCTCTTGGACTTTTTTTGGAGGGGTGTCATCGTAATAATAACCATCAAAGAGAATTAATTTTAAAACTTCAGAATCCTCAGCACTTGCTAATTTTCCTGTTTTTGCTATGATTACCGTATGATTCCCCGGTATTCTAGTCTGCCCCTTATGGATGACTACTTTTTTTAATAGCCTGCCTTCAGGACCATACTTATCTTCAACTTTAATATTAAAATTGTCCCCAAGTTGGTTAAACTGACCTTTTGCAATAAATTGCTGTGGCTTTACTTTGGCAATGTTCTTTCGCAAATTATAACTTTCAAATTCTGCTCTAGGAATCACATTATTAGTAAAAAAGAAGGTGGTTATGGCTAGTAGTACAATAAATATGCTCAATCCCGCCATGGCACGCTGTAAGGAAATACCTGTAGACTTCATGGCGGCAAACTCATAGTTTTCAGCAAAATTGCCAAAGACCATGATAGATGCTAATAAGATAGTAAGCGGCAGAATTAAAGGAATAAGAGTAGGCGTGATGTAAAATAAAAATTTTAAAACGGTCGAAACATCTAAATCTTTACCTGCTAATTCTTTGATGTATAGCCAAATAGCCTGTAATACAAAAATCAGCATGAGAATAACAAACACGCTGATAAAAGTTTTAAGATAAGACGATAATATGTATCTATCCAGTATTTTCACTAAGGAACCTAGTCTAGTTTATTGATGTAGTAATCTTTATACTTACTCTCGTCAAAAGTAAACAAGGTTTTCGAGATAGTCTCGTTTGTTTTAAAAGAATTAACAGTTAATGTTGTTTTTGTCCCATTATTACCAATTTCTATAAGGTTGTAAATGTGCTTGGTTTGTGCATCTATACCTAAGAGGATATATTTAATGGTTGAATTTGAATCTATTGGAATCAATTTTACATACTGAATTTGACGCCCTCTTACATTTTGAACAATATCCATTTTGTAACTAAAACCGTCTTCATAAAAAGACAACATTTTACTTGGTGTAATCGTGCCTGAATCTTCACCATTTTCTGTAGATATTGTCACCTCTTCATCATCTGGACTTATAGTGTATAGTTTTTTACCATCAAAAACTCTTGTTGCGCCTAAAATATTTAAATGGTATTTGTCACCTTTCATAGTGACGTCTCCTCTTGTCTCTTGTTTAATATTTTCTGCAGTGTTTTCTAAAACGTATTTAAAATCGATTGCAATATTATCGTAACTTTTAACTTTTGTTGAAACTTCAGATAAAAGTGTTTTTGCCTTCGCATCATTTTGAGCAAAAAGGGTCGCGCTTGTCATTAATAACAATAGTAATAGTTTTTTCATGGTAAATTTTAATTTGCTATTTCCACTTAAGTAGAAATTTTATGTTGTTTTAATAAATTATTGGCCTTCGTTTTCTAATAATTGGTCGAGAGCTACTAAATCTGTAATTAGTACTTGTCTTGCTTTACTGCCTTCGAATCCTCCAACAATACCTGCAGCTTCTAATTGGTCAATAATACGACCTGCTCGGTTATAACCTAGTTTAAGTTTACGTTGCAATAAAGATGCCGAACCTTGCTGTGCTGTAACAATAATTTCGGCAGCGTCTCTAAATAATTTGTCTCTTTCTGATATATCTATATCAAGACTCGTGCCACCTTCTTCAGCTTCATATTCAGGCAATAAATAAGCATCTGGATAGGCTTTTTGTGAGCCAATAAAATCGACTATTCTTTCTACTTCTGGTGTGTCTACAAATGCACATTGTATTCGAATCATATCATTACCCTGTGTATATAACATATCTCCACGACCAATAAGTTGATCTGCGCCGCCAGCATCCAAAATGGTACGGGAGTCAATTTTACTGGATACTCGAAAGGCTATACGTGCAGGGAAATTGGCTTTAATAATACCCGTAATAACATTAACCGACGGCCGTTGAGTCGCAATAATTAAATGAATGCCAATAGCACGAGCCAATTGTGCTAAACGTGCTACAGGAGTTTCAACCTCTTTACCGGCAGTCATAATTAAATCGGCAAACTCATCGACCACCAAAACGATATATGGTAAGTACGCATGCCCGTCATTAGGATTTAACTTACGGTCTTTAAATTTTTTATTATATTCTACTATGTTACGACATAAGGCATTTTTAAGCATTTCATAACGATTATCCATTTCAATACACAATGAATTAAGGGTATTAATTACTTTGGTATTATCAGTTATGATCGCTTCTGCTTCCCCAGGCAATTTTGCTAAATAATGACGTTCAATTTTATTAAATAACGTTAATTCAACCTTTTTAGGGTCGACTAATACAAACTTTACTTCAGCAGGATGCTTTTTATATAAAAGAGAGGTTAGTACTGCATTTAACCCTACCGATTTTCCTTGACCAGTTGCACCAGCCATTAATAGGTGAGGCATTTTTGCTAAATCAATAACTAAAGTTTCATTACTAATGGTTTTACCTATCGCGATAGGTAAGTGCATATCTGTTTTTTGAAACTTTTGAGAGGCAATAACAGAGCGCATAGAAACGACTGTTGCATTTTTATTAGGTACTTCAATACCAATGGTTCCTTTTCCGGGAATTGGAGCAATAATTCTAATGCCAAGTGCAGAGAGTGATAAGGCAATATCATCTTCTAAGTTTTTTATTTTAGAAATGCGAATACCAGCATCTGGTACAATTTCGTATAATGTAACGGTAGGACCAATAGTCGCCTTGATACTGGCAATACCAATTTTGTAGTTGTTTAGGGTTTCTACAATTCGGTTTTTATTTTCTTCTAGCTCTTCTTGATTTATAGTAACTCCTTCGTTTTCGTATTTTTTTAATAAGTCTAAAGGTGGAAATTGATAATTACTTAATTCCAATGTAGGATCAAATTCTCCAAAATCTGCTACTAATTTATCTGAAAGATTATCTGTTTCAGATTTCTCCTCTATTATTTTTTCAACTTCTATGTCTAAGCTTTCTTCGTCTTCTTCCTCTTCTTTCGGAATTTCAATTTCCAAGGCTGCAGAAGTTGATTCGGTTTTTAGAGTCTCCGTTAGATCCACTTTGGAAGGCTTGGAAGTGGTAGGGTCAAGCGTTTCAGAATTGCTTTCGAAAGCTGCTTTTATAGCTTCGGCTTCATCAGTTAATGCATTGTCAACAGGTACAAAAACGTTACCTGAAGCATCCCTGAACTCCGTTTTGATTTCTTTTTTTGCACTTCTAAATAAAGAGCCAATGCGCTCTGGTGTGAATTTAAACCGTATAGCCAGATACGTTATAAGCACGAAAATAAGTAATAAAATAATACCCACTTTACCAACATAATCCTGTAAGTAACTATTAAGTTCAAAGCCAATGGTGCCACTTAGATAATCACTTAATGGTGCTGCAAATGCTAATAACACTGAGAGCCAAATCACAATTATAATGCCCCAAATCCAGTGCTGTAGTAGTTTTTCTTTTTTTAAGTCTAATAAAATATAGACTCCAGATAAAAAAACCAATCCAGAAAAGATAAATGAAGGTGCTCCAAAACCTTTATAAATAAAGAAATCGCCTAACCAATTGCCAAGTACTTTTGCCCAGTTTTGTGTTTCAGAGGTACGGGACGGAAATTCACTTAACAAGCTTTGGTCTGCCTTACCTGTAAATAGATAAGAGAGAAATGCAATAAAAAGCATGACACCACAAAGCACTAATAAGCTACCAAAAATAAGTTTTTGCTGACTTGATAATTTAAAGCTTGGTTTTTTTAATTTGGGTGCTGCTTTCTTTTTCGTTGTCTTTTTCGCTTTCGCCATTATCAGTTTTTAGTATGAAACAAAAATACAAATTACTAACGTTTATCCTAATTAGTAATTGTGTTTAAAATATCTTAGGGATATAAATAATGCAGCCTACGACAACAGCTGCAATAGCAACAATAAATACAGCACCTGCTGCCAAATCTTTTATAAGTCCAATTTTTGGGTGATATGCAGGATGAATAAAGTCGGCAATTTCTTCAATAACAGTATTAACACCCTCTACAGCCATAACAAGCGCGATCACTAAAATCTGGATACACCATTCTATACTTGATAATTCAAAGTATAATCCAGCAGCAGTAATAATAATAGCTATTACGAATTGTACTTTTAGGCTGGCCTCGGTTGTGAGTAATAAATAGGCTCCTTTAAATGCAAAACCTATGCTTTTAATTCTGTTGACTATGAAAGAATCTTTTTTTTCCATGTATATAAATAAACCTGTCATGCTATTAAACGCGACAGGTTATAATTTATTGAATTTAGTATTATTTATTCATCTAATAAAGCATACAATGATGCTTTATAGTTTGGTTCATCTGCAACCTCTTGAACTTGTTCAGTATATTTAACAATACCATTTTCATCTAAAACCACTACACAACGCGAATGTAACCCTTCAAAAGCACCACTGGTGAACTCTAAACCATAAGTTTTACCAAAGTCTCCAGTTTTAAAATCTGATAACATTACAACATTGTCTAAGCCTTCTGCTCCACAAAAGCGTGCTTGTGCAAAAGGCAAATCTCTTGAGATACATAATACTTTAGTATTCTCCATGGCTACTGCTTGTTTATTAAACTCTCGAACAGATTGCGCACAGGTACCTGTGTCTACACTTGGAAATATATTTAATACGACTTTATGTCCTTCGAAATCTGATAATTTTTGAGTTGATAAATCACTTACCGTTAAGGTGAAGTCTGGGGCTTTTTTACCTATTTCCGGAAGGCTTCCAGACGTTTCAACTGCTGTTCCTCCTAATGTTATTTCTGCCATCTTTATTTGTTTTTATTAAGTTATAAAATTAAGAATAATTAGAGTTTTAAACTATTTTTTCAGTTTTTTGTTTGTAATACAAAAGACTGATAATTAATAAGTTAATTGATTTGGTGTCGTTAATATATTGTTAAAGCCTAAATAAGCAAAAACCGACTTGAGTAGAACTTCGTTTATGTCACTGAAACAATAAAATAACAATTTTAAAAAAACTTCAAAATTATGAAAACATCAAAATTAATTAAATCAGCGGTATTTACAATGGCAATTTTCACAGCTATTAGTGGTTTTTCTCAAGAGAAAATGACGAAAGAACAAACCGTAATGGTGGGCGGGGCAGCCATGTATCCAAGTAAAAATATTGTAGAAAATGCAGTTAATTCAAAAGACCATACCACCCTAGTAGCAGCCGTAAAAGCAGCAGAATTAGTAGATGTGTTGGTTAGCGAAGGACCTTTCACTGTTTTTGCACCAACAAATGATGCTTTTGCAAAATTACCAGATGGTACCGTTGAAACCTTACTAAAGCCAGAAAACAAAAAAACACTTCAAACCGTATTAACATACCACGTGGTTTCTGGAAAGTTGAGTGCTAAATCTATTTTAAAACAAATTAAAAAAGGAAATGGAAAAGCTGAAATTAAAACAGTAAGCGGAGGCGTTATTATGGCCTGGTTAAAAGGAGAAGACGTTTATATTTCAGATGAAAATGGTAAC
The DNA here is from genome assembly GCF_000934685.1 of Lacinutrix sp. Hel_I_90. Taxonomy (NCBI): domain Bacteria; kingdom Pseudomonadati; phylum Bacteroidota; class Flavobacteriia; order Flavobacteriales; family Flavobacteriaceae; genus Lacinutrix; species Lacinutrix sp. Hel_I_90. Next base: position 261,632 of record NZ_JYNQ01000001.1, read on the forward strand.
TCAGCAAAAGTTACTATTGCAGATGTTAACCAATCGAACGGTGTGATTCATGTTATTGATACTGTATTATTACCAAAATCATAAGACTGCTAAGTAAATTACCATTAATTTAAAAAAGCCACTTCAATTTGAAGTGGCTTTTTTTTTATATAATTTTTTTTATAACGCGTAGTTTATGAGTATGCATTCGCGTGTCCACATTATAAATACCAGAATGATCTAAACGGTCAATACGTACTTTACCATGGGCATGAATAATGTAGTTATCTCTCATAATAATACCTACGTGTGTAATAGTACCCTCTGCATTATCAAAAAAGGCCAAATCCCCTGGCTCACTTTCTTCTATAAAACTCAAAGCTTCCCCTTGAGAGGCTTGTTGCGAAGCATCGCGTAATATTTTGTAGCCATTCAATTTGTAAACCATTTGTGTAAATCCAGAACAGTCAATACCAAAAGGCGTTTTTCCTCCCCAAAGGTAAGGCGCGTTTAAATAAGAAAAAGCAGTATTTACAAGGGCTTCTTTTTTTTGTTTTATGTTAGAAGAATGGCCTTCAAAATGATGATTTAAAAGTTGTAATCCGTTTAAAGAGGACCCCAAAGGAATAGAATATAATTGCTTATGGTCGTCTTCAACACATTCAACCAGGTCTGTAGACAGTATTGGTATTTCTTGGTTGATGATACTATAAGCTTCTTTTGAAATTTCTAAATACTGCTTTTGATCTATCCAGCCCTCATATTTATCAAATGCTAAACGGATTTTACACCAAGACTTACGTGCTTCTAAGATTTTAAAAATATCACCATACAACACTTGCGAAACCATTTCGCTAGTATCAGCTGCTTCAAGTCTTAAAGGAACAATGCTTAAGTTGCAAATGCCGTATTGCATTAATATACCAGATTTAATTACGTTCTATAACAACTGCAGAGGCACCACCACCACCATTACAAATAGCAGCAGCTCCAATTTTAGCGTCATTTTGTTCTAAAACATTAAGCAATGTAATAAGGATTCTAACACCAGAACAACCTAATGGATGGCCTAATGATACGGCCCCACCATTAACGTTAACATTGCTGTCATGTAAGCCTAATAATTTCATGTTTGCTAATCCTACAACAGCAAAGGCTTCATTAAACTCAAAGAAATCTACATCTTTTATATCTATACCAGCGCGATCAAGTGCTTTAGGTAGCGCTTTAGCTGGAGCGGTTGTAAACCATTTTGGTTCTTGTGCTGCATCAGCATAGCCTTTTATTGTAGCTAAAGGTTTTAAACCTAATTCATCTGCTTTTTCTCTACTCATTAAAACCATAGCGCCCGCACCATCATTAATTGTGGATGCATTGGCAGCAGTAACCGTACCTTCTTTTGAGAAAGCAGGGCGTAAAGTTGCAATTTTATCCATTCTCACGTTGCTAAATTCTTCATCTTTGGTTACAATTATTGGCTCTCCACGACGTTGAGGGACTTCTACCGGTACAACTTCATTATTAAACCTTCCATTCTCCCATGCATCAGCAGCACGTTTGTAAGATTGTATGGCAAAAGCGTCCTGATCCTCACGTGAAAAACCATATTCAGTAGCACAAGCATCGGCACAAACCCCCATAGCATTTTGATCGTAAACATCAACTAATCCATCTTTTTGCATCCCATCTATTAAGGTCGTTGGGCCAAATTTAGTAGCGCTTCTTGCATAATAATAGTGAGGAATTAAACTCATGTTTTCCATCCCACCAGCAACAATAATATCTGCATCACCTAAAGCAATAGCTTGAGCAGCTTGCATAACGGTTTTCATACCAGAGGCACAAACTTTATTTATAGTAGTACAAGGCACTGTGTCTGGAATACCAGCAAAAATAGCAGCTTGTCTGGCAGGCGCTTGTCCTGTACCAGCTTGTACCACATTACCCATTAAAACTTCTTGAACTAGTTCTGGTTTTAGATTTATTTTATCTAATGCCCCTTTAATGGCAATGGCTCCCAGTTTTGGAGCAGGAATAGTAGATAAAGCACCTAGAAAACTTCCAATTGGAGTACGTGCTGCAGAAACAATAACAACTTCTTTATTCATGATATGAGTATAAATATAATTCGTTGCGAAATTAATGAATTTTTACTAAAAATGGGAGGCATAAATTGAATATAACTGAGAATAGAAAACAATATTTGTTACATTTGAAATTAGAAATTAATTTTCAATTCATAATGAAGGACTTAATCAATAAATTTTATAAAAATCACTCTTTAATATATAAAGTACTTCTTTTTATCTGTACCACATTTTTAATTGTTTACTTATTCCCTAAAAGTGGAAAATTTAAATACAACTTCGAAAAAGGAAAACCTTGGCAGTCTGAAACACTTTATGCGCCATTTGATTTTGCGATTCAAAAAACAGAAGAGGAGTTAACAAAAGAAAAAAATCAAATTGAAAAGAATAGTACCAAATACTTTGAACTGGATAAATCCGTAGAGCCTTTTGTGTTAAAACAATATGATAAAACTTTTAATAAAACCATTCCAGATTCCATAAGAAATGACAGATCCAGATTAAAAAGAATCGGCAAAGAAATTATTAGAGACCTTTACGACTATGGTGTGCTTAACGACATTATTACCATTAAAGACAATGCAAACATAACCATATTAGATGACCGGGTTGAAAAGAAGAAAACTGATTTTGGAAACCTTTATAATCTATCTGAGGTCAGTACAAAAATAGAATCTGAACTAAAAAAGGCTAATTTAAATGCTTATTCAAAACCGCTAACCGCTTTATTTTTTGATATTATTAAACCAAACGTAACCTATAATAAGGCTTTAACAGAAAAAGCACTTCAGGAAGCATTTGATAAAATATCTTATACAAGAGGTAGTATTGAGAAAGGGACTTTAATTATTTCTAAAGGAGAGGTTGTCGAAGGAAATAAATTTTTGATCTTAACGTCATTAAAGTCTGAATACAAGTCACAAGTTTGGAACGAATCAAATTATAATTTAATAATCTTCGCGTACACACTTCTAGTGGCTTTAGCATTATTAATGCTTTTGTTATTCTTAAGAAAATATAGGTTAACCGTATTTAATAATAATACAAAAGTCACCTTTATCTTTTTCAATATTTTATTAATGGTATTACTAACCACATTATTAGTAAATTATAATTCTCTGTATATTTATATCGTACCTATTGCAGTGTTACCACTAGTATTAAAAGCATTTTTTGATGCGCGTTTGGGTCTATTTACACACGTCATTACTGTTTTATTACTGGGTTCAATTGTACCCAACAGTTATGAATATATGTTCTTACAAATTATAGCGGGAATTGTAACGATTTTAACGGTTTCCGAATTATATAAACGGGCGAACTTATTTATTTCTGTTGGCCAGATAACCTTAGTCTATATCATTGCTTATTTTGCTTTTTTCGTTATTCATGAAGGTAGTATTGAAACGTTAAAATGGGAAACTTTTGGAACGTTTATTCTTTGCGGACTAGCGACTTTATTCGTGCAACCGCTTATTTATATCTATGAAAACCTTTTTGGTTTAGTTTCAGACGTGTCTCTTTTAGAATTGTCAGACACCAATACAAAATTATTAAAACGGCTATCAAATGAAGCGCCAGGGACGTTTCACCACTCATTAAACGTCGCAAATTTGGCTGAAGCAGCCGCCAATGAAATTGGAGCCAATGCCATGCTAATTAGGGTAGGTGCACTGTATCATGATATTGGTAAGATGAATAATCCTACGTATTTCACAGAAAATCAATCTTCAGGCTTAAATCCGCATGATGAATTATCACCAAAAGAAAGTGCTAAAATAATTACCGATCATGTTCTCGATGGTATAGAAATAGCAAAGAAAAATAACCTACCAGATCGTGTTATCGATTTTATTAGAACACACCATGGTACTAGTAGTGTCTATTATTTCTACAAGAAAGCTCAAGAGGTAAATGAAGACGTAGACCTTAAAGATTTTTCATATCCAGGGCCAAAGCCATTTAGTAAAGAGACTGCAATATTAATGATGTGTGATAGTGTTGAAGCAGCTTCTAAGAGTTTAAAAGAGCCAACATCAACAAAAATCGATAATTTTGTAGAGAATATCTTAAGTAAACAGATGGAAGACGGACAATTTTTAAATGCAAATATTACTTTTAAAGAAATTCAGGCTATAAAAAAAGTGCTAAAACGCAAGCTTGCAAATATTTACCATTTACGAATTGAATATCCCGAATAATTATTAAAAAAAAATAAATAAATTTGTTGCGTTATATAAGATGTTATCTTACATTTGCATCCGCAATTATAGCATAGTTCATATACAATTGGAGAGGTGCCTGAGTGGCCGAAAGGAGCGGTTTGCTAAATCGTCGTAGGTGGAAACACTTACCCAGGGTTCGAATCCCTGTCTCTCCGCAATATTAGATAACCAGAATCGGGGTGTAGCGTAGCCCGGTTATCGCGCCGCGTTTGGGACGCGGAGGTCGCAGGTTCGAATCCTGCCACCCCGACTTTTTAGTTTGAAAATCAATTTTAAACTTGTAATGCTAAGGGCTCTTAGCTCAGCTGGATAGAGCACCTCCCTTCTAAGGAGGCGGTCACAGGTTCGAATCCTGTAGGGCTCACAGAATCCTTTTCATTTGTTTGGAAGGGATTTTTTGTTTCTAATAAGTATTTTAAAATCATTATTTTTATTTCATGGCTAAAACAGGACGTCCTAAAAACACAAAGAATAAGACTAAGCATTCTAAGCTTATGGATAAAAAAAAGAATAAACTTCGACAGGGAAAAATAGATCGCAAAGAAAAACTGAAAGCTATTATTGCCCGCTCTAAAGAGAATACTAACGAAGAAGACTAGTACGGTATTACCTGTGTCTATTTTAACCGTTTGAAATAGCGTTAATTTCACCTTAGTAATTTTCACTAGTTGTAAATTATACGTTTTAAAAAGGAGCTATTAAAATGTACTAAATAAGGTATTGTAATTCGCGGAAAAAGCAGACAAACCATGACAAAAGCTTGTTGTTAAGTGATTAATTTGTAATTAATCGTAGCGGCTTTCAGCATATTTACCGGTTTGAACGCTTTAAATAGTCTTAAAGATTACTCAGCCTTTATAGATTTTGTTTTTTTTTGAAGTCTAGCGCTTGACGTTTTTCAATATAAAATCTTCAACTTCTATGGTTTGATCTTTTGTATGTAAGACTGCGATATCTCCTGTAGCTTCCATAATAACAGCACGTACTTGAGATAATTCTAAGACATTGGCTTCTCTCAACTTGGAACGCAAATCATCTTCAGTGACCCTCACTTTTTTTAGATTTTCAGTCAGGATTGTATTGCCGTCCATTAGCAGTAGAGGTGCATTATCAATTGTATTTCTTATGAATTTATACCTACGTAAATAAGCCATACCTAATTGTAAGGTATAGGTAATAACTAAGCCAATAATGCCGTCTTGGAGACTAACAGACTTTGAGACAATCGTGGTGGCAATAATACTACCAATGGCAACCGTCATTGCAAAATCGAAACTTGACATTTTAGAAAAACTGCGTTTCCCTGCAATTCGGGTACAAATTATTGTAGCTACATAAATGCCAATAGCAGTTAGAATAATTCCAAAAAAAGCGTTCAAATTGAATGTAAACCAGTCCATCATAATTTTTGTTTTAAAGATAGGTTTTGCAATTTATAATCTCGTGCGCTATATAAAAGAGAATTGACCCTATACCTTTTTAGTGGCTATAATAATTTTGTTATTGTTTAAATCGGTAGTGAAGAAGAGATAGTCGTTGCCACCATCTTTTAAAGCCAATTTTTCACGAATTTGTTGTACTGTTTCAGGAAAATTACGAGTGGTCACATTAGCCTTAGTCATCTTTAATTGACGTTTAAATTGTTTCTTATTGTAAGCAGAAACCTGTTCCACTTCAAAACGTCTTCCTGGAAATTCCATTAGCTTTTCAGAAGTATATAAATGAGAATGTTTATGTAATTTTTTAAGCTGAAGTTTTTCTGCTAGAATTTCAAAGGCTCCTGCTTTTAAAATGGCTGCGTTAGGCTCGTATAAATAGCTAAGTGGTTTACTTAAACTAGAAGTAGCTTCAGATTCTTCATTTAAATAAAAATTAAAATGGGCTTCAGATTCTTTTTGAATATTAATGGTTTTTATTTCAATACTACCTTTAAAATCGGGATCTAAAAGCCAAAGTAATTCTTTTACTTCATTATTTATAGCAACGATATGAATCGCTTTCACAGCTTGCAATTCATTAATTCCTGATGAAATATCGAGCAATGGAGATGTTTTTATCATCACCTGTTTCGCCTGTTTAAAAAACAATTCCAGAAACTGTGGAACGTTTGGCAAACAGTCTTTTAATAAAAAAATTTTACCTTTAATAGCATTACGACGTGACGGATCTACATAAATCCAATCAAAAAGCTGTTCGCTACTTTTTAGTATTTCAATGCCATCTTTGGCATAGCAGGTTATATTTTTTGTGTTTAACTGTTTGAAATTATAAGCCACAATTTCAGATAAATGGCTATTTAATTCGCAATGGGTAACCTGTTCTATGCGTTTAGAGAAGTAAAAACAATCCACTCCAAAACCACCAGTTAAATCTATCAGGCTATCGCCTTCAACTAAACGCGCTTTATATTTAGCCGTTGCTTCAGACGAGGTCTGTTCTATGTTTAATTTATTGGGGTAATATATGTTTTTGGCAGAAAACCAGGTTGGTAATTTCTTTTCACAACGTTTTTTGGCTTCAATTTGTTCTACTATTTCTAGGGTGTTAACATGAGGAAAAGACGTGCCTTTTAATATTAAAGCAGTGGTGTCTGAATTAATATTATTTTCAATGAACTCTTGGATTTCAGTATTTAAAATAGAGGTGTTCAAATTTTTAATCCATGTCTAATCCTTTGGTTAGTTTTTTAACCACTCGGTATTCTGATAAGAATTCTTTCGCAATAACTTTGATAGCTGTGTAAACAGGGATAGCTATAATTAAACCAACGACTCCAAAAAGTAAACCGGCGATGATGATGATGATAAAGATCTCCAATGGATGTGATTTTACACTTTTTGAAAAAATATAGGGCTGACTAAAAAAGTTATCGACTAATTGCGCTATAATAAACCCTATCATAACATAAATGGTTTTAGGTAAGATAACTTCACTAAAACTTTCACCGAGATTACTGGACATGGTTAACAGTATAATCAAAACGGCACTAATAATTGGGCCAACATATGGAATAACATTTAATAAAGCACAAAGTGATGCGATAATTACTGCATTCTTAATTCCAAAAATAAGGAGTATAATAGAGTAGATTGAAAATAAAATAAGTAACTGTAAGAGTAGGCCGCTAAAGTATCGTGATAATAAATCTCTTGTCACCAATAAGGATCTCTTAATGCGGTGGTCATGTTCTTTTGGGAATATAGACATGATGCTATTCCCAAACAAGGAGCTGTCTTTTAAAAAGAAGAACGAGATAAATAAAACCGAAAACAAACCAATACTAAAGCTGCCAAAACCAGCAACAAATGCATTAATAAAATCTGGAATAAAGCCAAAATTTAAATTTGATAATACCTTAGAGTCTTTCATCGATTCCTCAACATCTTGGTGTTGCAGATTGAAATGAGTAATAAATTCCTGATATAAATTTTCAATATTACCTTGTAGCTTGTTAATATCTAAAAGCGATAAATTTTTACTCTGCTCCATCGCTAGTGGAATAAACATACTTATTATGCCCACAAAAATTAAAAAAAACAAAAGCATGGTTATGACAACAGATAAAGTATCACCAAACTTTAGTCTTATCAGAAAAAAACGTTTTATGGGTCTTCCTAATAAAGAAACAACACCAGCAATTGCGATATAGGCAATAACAGATTGAATAGTATACAAAAACCATAGCAGAATTACGATGCCAACAAGAATGGCAATTGATCTTAAAATACCGTTTGAGATTGTTTGTGGAGTCAAAATAAAATAATTAGTCAGTAAATCTACTCAATTCGTACGAATGTTACCACTCACAATAGAAAAAAAATTAACGCGATTGCTTCGTTATTTCATATAATGCGATGGTGGTGGCTTGCACTACGTTCATGCTACTGTTTTGTCCAAACATATCAATATAAATAATGGCATCGCTTTGTTTCAATAAATATTCAGAAACACCAAAATTCTCATCTCCAATAATTAAAGCGATTGGTTTGTTTGTAGAAAAACTATACGTATGAATGGGTTTGCTGTTCTCAGTAATTTCTATGGCTATGATTTGATAGTTATCAGCTTTTAATTGAGAAATGACAACTGAAGCCTTCTCAAAAGTTTCATAATTAACTACCTTTTCTGTTGCCCGAGACGTTTTTGTCATCTTCCGTCCTAAAGGAATACTACTCCCGCAAAATATAATTTTTTCAATACCAAAGGCATCTGCCGTACGAAATAAACTACCAATATTTGGTGCATTGGTGACATTTTCGCAAACTAAAACGATTGGGAATTTTTGCTTTTTAAAATGGTTGGTGTAGTGGTTGAGCTGCACGTCTTAGGGTTTAGTATTTATTTTACGCCTTTGTGTTTTTGCTAGGGTATTAATTCTCAAAAACATACTTCACAATATTAGCTCCCATTTGCAATGCCTTTAATCTTATATCTTGTGGGTCATTATGTACTTCTTGGTCTTCCCAACCATCGCCTAAATCACTCTCAATAGTTAATACCAAAACCAAACGTGACTCAAAAAACAACCCTAAAGCTTGTGGTCTTTTACCATCGTGTTCATGAATTTTTGGTAAGCCTTTAGGAAATTTAAAGGCGGTACTAAAAATGCCATGATTAGCCGGTAATTCTTTTAATTCTTGATCTGGAAACACTTTTTTAAGCTCTTTAATGACATAGTCTTTCATACCATAATTGTCATCAATATGTAAAAAACCACCACTTTCAAGGTAGGTTCTTAAATTTTCGGCTTCTTCGTCGCTAAAAAACACATTACCATGACCAGTCATGTGTAACATGGGGTATTGAAAAATAGCCGTGCTACCAGCTTCAACAGTCTCTGGTTTTTCATTTAGTCTTGTCGCAATATTGGCATTACAGAACTGAATTAAATTTGGTAAGGCTGTAGGATTGGAATACCAATCGCCACCACCACCATATTTTAAAACGGCTAAATCCTGACCAAAAAGAAGTACAGAAAAAAGAAAGGAGAAAATAGATAGATATAACTTCATTTTATATTTCATTCACAAAGGCTACGCTATGGCAGGCCACAATAGCCGCTGTTTCAGTGCGTAAACGTGTTTCACCCAAAGTTACAGGAATAAAATTATTAACAAGCGCATTTTCTATTTCTTTAACAGAAAAATCACCTTCAGGACCAATCAATAGCGTAATGTCCTTTTCTGGCTTTAGCATTTTTTTTAATGATTTTCTATCTGTTTCCTCACAATGAGCAATAAATAAATCGCCTCTAAATGCTTGTTTTATAAAGTCTTTGTAAGGAATGGCTTCATTTAGTTTTGGTAAATAACAGCTGAGTGATTGTTTCATTGCCGCTTGTAAAATCTTCTCGAAACGCTCTGTTTTTATAACCTTTCGCTCACTATGATCGCAGAGTATTGGGGTGATTTCTGTTACACCAATTTCAGTAGCCTTTTCTAAAAACCATTCAAAACGGTCGTTCATTTTTGTTGGAGCAACAGCCAAATGCAAATGATAGGATAACGGTTTTTGTGTTTCAAACGCTACGATAGTTACCACACAGTTTTTAATATCTGCATTACTAATTTCAGCAGTAAATAAATCACCTTTACCATTAGTAATATTAAGAACATCTCCAATAGTTTTACGCAACACTTTTACAATGTGTTTACTTTCTTCTTTCGAGAAGGCAAATTGCTTTTGTTCTTTATGTATTTCTGGACTATAAAATAGTTGCATTACTTTTTATTTTCTAATACTTTTAAAATATATAATTCTTTGAAAGGCATAGTACCATGTGTTTTTATTTATATTTTTAATCGTGCTGAAGCCATCACATCATGAGCTGCAAAATCACCCTCTAAATACTTTAAATAGCCAACAATGGCAATCATCCCTGCGTTGTCTGTTGTGAATTCAAATTTGGGAACGTAGGTGGTCCAACCAAATTTTTGTTCCCCCGCTTTCAATGCTCTTCTAATACCAGAATTTGCCGAAACACCGCCGCCAATAGCAATATGCTTAATGCCTGTTTGTTTGCTGGCCAATTTCAATTTATCAATTAAAATACCAATAATAGTGTATTGAATTGAGGCACAAATATCATTGAGGTTTTCTTCAATAAAATTAGGGTTATTCTTAACTTCACGTTGAATAAAATACAACACAGCAGTTTTAAAACCAGAAAAACTAAAATTCAAGCCTTCTACTCTTGGTTTGGTAAAAGGGTAGGCTTTAGGGTTTCCCAATTGTGCGCGTTTATCTATTTCAGGACCGGCAGGATAACCTAGACCTAGAATTTTTCCGCTTTTATCATAGGCTTCACCCACAGCATCATCAATGGTCTCACCAATGACGTCCATCTTAAAATAATTGTCCACTTTCACTATTTGTGTGTGGCCTCCAGAAATAGTCATCGCTAAAAACGGGAATGGGGGGTGTTGAAAACCGTCTTCCTTTATAAAATGGGCTAAAATATGTGCTTGCATGTGGTTAACATCAATTAACGGAATAGTTAATCCGTAAGCCAAAGACTTCGCGAATGACGTACCTACGAGTAACGAACCCATCAAACCTGGGCCACGGGTAAAAGCGATAGCGTGTAATTGTTCTTTAGAAATATTGGCTTGTTTTAATGCGCGATCTACTACAGGGACTATGTTTTGCTGGTGAGCACGTGAGGCTAATTCTGGAACGACACCACCAAATTCTTCATGAATTTTTTGGCTGGCAACAACGTTGCTTAAAACCACGTTATTACATAAAACAGCAGCTGAAGTATCATCACAGGACGACTCAATACCTAGGATGTAAATATTTTGCGAAGACATTAGTTGTTTTGGCATTATAATTGTTAATTTTGACTAATAATAGTTGGTTATTAATCTTTAACAAAGGTAGTTTTTTATAACTTAAATTCCTTATCAAGAAGTTTCTTAAAATAGTCGGAAAATTAGTAGCAATCTTAGTGCTACTGTTCATCATTTTGGTGTTGTTTCTTTCTATTCCCGCTGTTCAAACACGTCTAGGTAAATATGTCACTAAGCGTATTAATGATGATTTTAAAACAAACATTACTATTGGTAAAATTGGCTTACAGTTTAATGGTGATATTGAGTTAAAGGAGATTTTAATCCGTGATTATAAACGAGATACCTTAATTAGTGCTTCAGAATTAAATACATCAATCTTAAGTTTTAACAATCTCAGCAATGCTAAGCTAAATTTTGGTGATATTGATTTAGAAGATTTAATTTTTAACGTTAAAACCTATAAAGGGGAAACAAAAACAAATCTGGATGTGTTTGTCGCCCGTTTTGATATAGACAATCCAAGAGCCGAAAAAAGTGCTTTTCTTCTGTCTTCCAGTGACGTTTCAATTTACAATGGTACGTTTAGGTTTATAGATGAAAACAGAGAAAATCCAAATTTACTTCTATTTGATAAACTGGATGTCAATGCAACCAATTTCTTAATCAATGGCAGTGATGTTGAAGCACGAATAAATACGCTTTCTTTTTTAGATAAAAGAGGTCTTGTCATGCAGAACATGTCTACTAATTTTAAATACACCTTAAATAAGATGGTGTTTGATGATTTAGTTATAAAAACTAAAAATTCATCATTAAAAGGAGACTTAACCTTTAATTATGATCGAGAGGACTTAGCTGATTTTGTAAACAAAGTAAATATAGAGGCAAAGTTTACAGGTGCAAATATTGCTTTAGATGAGCTTAACATGTTTTATAATGAGTTTGGTGTTGGACAACGGGCAAAGTTTAATACTACTATTTCTGGAACGTTAAATGATTTATATCTTACTAATTTAAGACTAAATACAAGTAGTAATACCAGAATCTATGGTGACTTAAGTTTTAAAAATTTATTAAGTAAAACGACTGATGATTTTGAAATGGAAGGTGATTTCTCTAATCTGTCATCTAACTATAGAGATTTGAAAAACCTATTACCTAATGTTTTAGGGGCTTCTATTCCTTCTATTTTTAATAAATTGGGTAATTTTAGTATTAATGGCACTACAAAAATTACAACAACAAGAATTGACGCCGATTTAGATATTGCAACGCAAATAGGTTTTGTGCGCTCTAATTTAAGTATTTCGAATGTTACTAATATTGAAACAGCTACTTATAAAGGAAAAATTATTTTTGATGATTTTAGTATAGGAAAATTTTTGGAAGATCCAAACCTTGGTAAAATTTCAGCCAATTTAAAGGTTGATGGGAAAGGGTTTAAAAAGCAAAATTTGAGTTCTCGAATAAAAGGAGACGTGTATGCTATATATTATAATAAGTATGATTATAAAAACATCAACGTTAACGGTACGTACATGCAGAGTGTCTTTAATGGTAAATTAGTTGTTGACGATAAAAACTTAAAACTAGACTTTAACGGACTTGCAGATTTCTCTAAAACCACCAATGCTTTTGATTTTACTGCAAATGTAGATTATCTAAATCTAAAGGCTTTAAATTTTTATAACAAGGACGACACGTCAGAATTTAAAGGCATAGTAGAAATGAAGATGAAAGGTACATCGTTTGATGATGCTGTTGGTAATATTTCATTTAATAAGACAAACTACAAAAATGAAAATGATGACTACTATTTTGATGATTTTGAAATTACTTCAAGCTTTGAAGGAAAAGAGCGCTTTATAACAATTAACTCACCAGATATTATTGAGGGATCAATGAATGGAGTGTTTAAGTTTAAGGATGTAGGAAAGCTTTTTGAAAATTCAATACAGAGTATTTACACTAGTGAGGCACCAAATCTAATTACTTCAGATCAATATATAAACTTCAACTTTAAGATTTATAATAAGATAGTTGAAGTGTTTTATTCTGATTTAAAACTAGGTAAAAACACCTTTATTAAAGGCCTTGTGGAAACCGATGAGAAAGAGTTTAAACTCACTTTTAAATCGCCAAAAATAGAATTACTGAATTATTTTGCCAATGACATCGAAATTCAAGTTGATAATAAAAACCCATTATTTAATACGTATATCGAGATCGATAGTTTAAACACAAAATTCTACGACATCTCTAAATTTAACCTAATCAACGTAACCCTTAATGATACCTTGTATATGCGAAGTGAATTTAAAGGGGGTGAAAACAATACTGACGATTACAATTTAAGCTTCTACCATACACTAAATGAGAAGAATAATTCAGTTGTGGGCTTTAAAAAGAGTGAAGTCATTTTTAAAAAGAGTGTTTGGGAAATTAATAGGGCAGGCGATAAGTATAACAAAATAGAGTTCGATGGTGGCTTTCAAAACATAAATATCGAGCAACTGGTAATGAGTCATCAAAATGAGCAAATAAAACTCGAAGGGGTTATTAGAGACTCAACCTACAAAGATTTAAAATTAAACTTTAAAGACGTCGATTTAGCGAAAATAACACCTCGAATAGACAGTTTAACTTTAACCGGCAACGTCAATGGGAAGCTAGACATCCTTCAAAAAAACGGAAATTACCTCCCTAATTCTACTATAATCATTGATGATTTAGAAGTTAATCATAACTATTTAGGGTCTTTCGATGCTAAAATTACTGGTAATTCTACATTAACACGTTATACCGTAGATGCTAAAATTAAAAATGATGATGCAAATTCGTTTCAGGCTATCGGAGATATAGATGTTACTAAAAATAAATCTTATATCGATGTTGATCTAAAATTTAAAGATTTCGGACTGGAGATATTAACACCCTTTTTAGACCCGGTGATTAATAGAATACGGGGGGATATAAATGGTGTTGCCAAAGTAATAGGTAATTTAGATAAACCAGAGATAAATGGTGATTTAACTATAGATCGTGGCGGCTTAAATGTCCCTTATCTCAATGTCGATTATGGCTTTCAGGACAAGGCCTCTGTAACGCTAAAGAATCAAAGCTTTTTTTTTAATGAAGTAAAAATTACGGATACTAAAGAAAAGACAAAAGGGGTTTTAGATGGCTCTATTAGTCATGTTAATTTTAGCAACTGGAAATTAGATTTAACGATTGAAACAGATAGGTTATTAGTTTTAGATACTAAATTTGTTGAAGAATCCATGTATTATGGAAAAGGTTTTATTGGTGGGGTAACTGAACTATATGGCCCTGCAAAAGCCTTAAGGATTACGGCTGAAGCAGAAACTAAAAGAGGAACTACTTTTTTTATACCACTGAGCGATGTTGAGACTTTTGGAGACAACTCATTCATTCACTTTTTAAGTCCAGAAGAAAAAGAAGCAAAATACTCTGGTAAAGAAGTGAAAATCAATACTGTTTCTGGTGTAGAATTATTTTTCGATTTAAATGTAACCAGCGATGCACTTATTGAAATTGTAATGGATCGTGTTTCGGGAAGTACCATTAGAGGCAGAGGTTCAGGACAATTACTCTTCAACATAAACACAAACGGAAAGTTTGAAATGTTTGGAGATTTCATCGTTTATGAGGGCGTTTATAACTTTTTATATGGTGGTGTGGTTCAAAAAGAATTTAGTGTTAGACCTTTTGAAAGTACATTAGCATGGAATGGTGATCCTTTAAATGCCGCCATAAATATTCAAGCCATCTATAAATTAAGAACAAATCCTTCGGCTTTACTAGACAATCCTATAAGACAAAGCATACCTGTGGAACTGGAAATTAATTTAACGGGGCAGCTGGCTAAACCAGAACCGGAGTTTACATTTAATTTTCCCAATGTAACGTCTACAATAAAATCGGAGTTAAATTATAGATTGGATTCAAAAGACGAAAGAGATAATCAGGCCTTATACATTTTAGCGACCGGAAGTTTTAACCGACAAAATAAAGACATAAACATTACGGGTACAATAACCGAAAGACTCAATGGTTTAATTAACGGTTTCTTTAGCGATACTGATAGTAAAATTAACATTGGTTTAAACTATGAGGCGGGTTTAAATCGACCTGACTTAATCACCGAAGATCGCTTAGGGGTTACACTACAAACTCAAATAACTGACCGTGTTTTAATAAATGGTAAAGTTGGTGTACCTATTGGAGGTGCAGGAGCTACAGAATCTGTTATTGCTGGAGATGTACAAGTCGATTTTTTATTGAATGAAGATGGTACATTAACCGCCACCGTTTTTAACAGGGAGAATAGTATTAGGAACTTTGGAGAAGAAATAGGCTATACCCAAGGTTTAGGTATTAACTATTCTGTAGATTTTAATACATTTAGCGAACTGCTTCGTAGAATTTTTAGAAAAAATCAAAAACCGACTCTCGAAACAGAAGACCAAAATGATTCTGAAGAGAAAAGCAATCCGTTGCCAGACGGAATTGGGATTAAAAGCAAATAAAAAGCACTGTTTTTAGCAGTCATATTACGCTTGATTCTCTATTAATTTAGTGTTTTTTCAACATTTTTGTCAACTAAAACGTTATAGTAATTTATGCCTTGTTAATTTTTAACAAAAGCATAGTATTATATAGATTTACTTCATTAGCTTTATATTCTAAAGGAAAATAAATGCCAAATAAAATGAAAAAAATAGGGGTAATGACCTCTGGGGGAGACTCTCCAGGAATGAATGCAGCCATTCGTGCAGTGACTAGAACTTGTGCGTACCATAATATAGAATGTGTTGGTATTTATCGTGGTTACGAAGGCATGATTGAAGGGGACTTTAAAGATTTAACAGCCAGGAATGTAAAGGGTATTATCAATAAAGGGGGTACGATTTTAAAATCTGCACGCTCAAAAGAATTTAGAACGCCAGAAGGTCGTAAAAAAGCATATGAAGCATTAAAAGCAAAAGAAATAGACGGCTTGGTACTTGTTGGTGGTGATGGCACATTTACTGGAGCTTTAATTTTTAATCAGGAATTTGGTTTTCCAGTGATGGGAATTCCAGGAACTATTGATAATGATATCTATGGTACATCCCACACGCTAGGATATGACACCGCTTTAAACACAGTTGTAGAAGTCATTGATAAAATTCGAGATACTGCGAGTTCGCATAATAGGTTATTCTTTGTTGAAGTTATGGGTCGTGATGCTGGACATATTGCATTAAATGTAGGCGTTGGCGCTGGTGCTGAAGAAATATTGATTCCGGAAGAGAATCTTGGTTTAGAGCGCTTGTTAGAATCATTGAGAAGAAGTAAAGCTTCTGGTAAATCTTCAAGTATTGTCGTGGTTGCAGAAGGTGATAAAATTGGAAAGAACGTATTTGAACTTAAAGATTACGTAGAAGAAAATATGACGGAATATGAAGTGCGTGTTTCTGTTTTAGGACACATGCAACGTGGTGGTTCTCCGTCTTGTTTCGATCGTGTTTTAGCCAGCAGAATGGGAGTAAAAGCTGTAGAAAGTTTAATGGAAGGCATTTCGAATCAAATGGTTGGCTTGTTAAATGATAAAATAGCATTAACACCTTTGGAAAAAGCCATAAAAGGGCAATCTAAGATCAATAAAGAATTAATTCGCGTGTCAGATATCATGACAACGTAAAACAATGTAACCTGAATGCCTAATTGGTTTAGGCTTTTTTTAACCTATAGAATATTAAATAACACAGAATAAAATGTCAAAATTAAAATTAGGAATTAACGGATTTGGAAGAATAGGTCGTATTGTATTTAGAGCGACAATAAAGCGTGATAATGTAGAAGTGGTCGCTATTAATGATTTGTTAGATGTAGATCACTTAGCTTATTTATTAAAATATGATTCGGTTCATGGCCGTTTTGATGGCACTATTGAAGTTAAAGATGGAAACCTTGTTGTAGACGGAAAAATGATTAGAGTAACTGCAGAGCGCGATCCTAAGAACTTAAAATGGGATGAAGCAGGAGCAGCGGTTGTGGCAGAATGCACGGGTATATTTACAACGATGGAAACGGCACAATATCATATTGATGGTGGCGCAAAGAAAGTCGTTATTTCGGCACCAAGTAAAGATGCTCCAATGTTCGTGATGGGTGTCAATGATTCTAAATTGACTGCAGATCACAAAATTGTATCCAATGCATCATGTACAACGAATTGTTTGGCCCCTATGGCAAAAGTTTTAGAAGATAACTTTGGTATTGAAGAAGCCTTAATGACCACGATTCATGCAGCGACTTCTACACAGTTTACTGTAGATTCTCCGTCTCCTAAAAACTATCGTTTAGGGCGTTCAGCATTAAACAATATTATTCCGTCGTCTACTGGAGCAGCAAAAGCTGTAGGTAAAGTAATTCCAGAATTAGACGGAAAATTAACAGGTATGGCGTTTAGAGTACCAACTGTAGATGTTTCAGTGGTTGATTTAACAGTAAGAACTAAGAAAGAGACCTCTTTAGAAGAAATAAAGGCAGCCTTTAAAAAAGCCGCTAATGGTGAAATGAAAGGGGTCTTAGGCTATACAGAAGATGCTGTGGTGTCTCAAGATTTTGTTAGTGAAACGCGTACTAGTGTTTTTGATGCAGATTCTGCTATCGAATTAAATTCAAGATTCTTCAAGTTAGTGTCATGGTATGATAACGAGTTCGGGTATTCAAACAAATTAGTAGATTTAGCAGAAAAGGTAAATGCATTATAACACATATTAAAAAGCGTAGTATTTAAGTTTTTAAAAGTATATTTAGCTTAAGACTGCGCTTTTTTTTAAATTTAACACCTAATAATCATGATATTAATAGTTGACAGTGGCTCTACCAAATGCGATTGGATAGCAGTAGATAAACAGGGGAAACAGTTACTTGAAAAAATCCGGACTAAAGGTCTCAATCCTGCTATTTTGTCGGAGAAGAAATTAAGAAAAACGATAAAAAAGAGTAAGGATTTTGAAAATATTAAAACAGCAGTAGAAAAGGTCTTTTTTTATGGTGCAGGCTGTGGCACAGAGAATCCTAGATTACTACTAAAAGTCGTTTTACAGGAATTTTTTACAAACGCGGATATAGTTGTAAAAGAAGACACTATGGCTGCTGTGTATGCCACTATAGATTCCAGAGATCAGGCGGCCGTAGTTTGTATTTTAGGGACAGGCTCTAATTGTAGTTATTATGATGGCAAAATATTACATCAACGCGTAGACTCATTAGGGTATACATTAATGGATGATGCTTCAGGAAACTATTTTGGTAAGCAATTAATTAGAGATTATTATTTTAACCATATGCCAGAAGGTATTAAAATATCTTTTGCAAGTAAATATAATTTAGAATCAGATTTTATTAAATACAACCTCTATAAGCAACCCAACCCTAATGCCTATTTAGCACAATTTGCAGAATTCATGATCTTAAATAAAGATTCAGCATACATTCAAAAGCTAATAAAAGATGGGATGCGCTTGTTTGCAAAAAATATGATTTTTCAATTTAGAGAAGAACTAAAAACAGTGCCTGTACACTTTGCAGGTTCTGTAGCCTTTTTCTGTCAAGAAGAAATAAAAGCAGTTGCAGATGAGATGGGCTTTAAGGTGGGGAATTTTGAGCGCAGACCTATTGAAGGTTTAGTGTCTTTTCATACAAACGCTTTGGCAAAATAATTTACTGACTTAAAAACCGGAAAAACGTCTATAGACTATGAATTCATAGTCTATAGACGTTTTTGGTTAAAAGTTTACCCTTTCACAGCAATCATGCTAATTTCAACGTTCACAAACTTTGGTAAGTTTGCGACTTCAACAGTTTCACGTGCTGGCGCTGTTTCATCACTAAAATAAGTAGCATAAACGGCATTTATTTTAGAAAAATTAGTCATGTCACTAATAAATATAGAGGCTTTTACCACATTTTCAAAAGACATCTCTGCTGCCTCTAAAACCGCCTTCATGTTTTCCATAACTTGTTTGGTTTCTGTGATGATATCATCAATAACCAATGCGCCAGTTTCTGGATGTAGGGCTATTTGTCCTGAAGTGTACAAGGTGTTTCCGCTTAAAACAGCTTGATTGTAAGGTCCTATAGGAGCCGGAGCTTTAGAGGTTGTTATTATTTTTTTCATCAGAAAAAGGGTTTTAAAGTTTCCGCGAAAGCAGAAATCTCATTAATATGTTTTTTTAATACAGACTATTAAAATCGGGTTTAGGCTATTACAAGCGTTGATCGGGTTGTCTGCGCTTTTCGTATTTTAAATCCTTTAATATACTTGATTTAATGCCTATAAAAAAGTTCCATGAGGTTCTTGCGCTAAAGGGAATCCAGCTAAAATTCATCCGCCAACTTAATAAATCACGCTCAAAACGCAATTGTGTATAGGAAAAGCCTTTATTTTTAAAATCATAACCAGAAGATGCACCAACCGTCCAACGCGGTGCAATATCAATATCACCAGAAAACATTAAAGAATGCGATGAAATTTCATTTTGTCTGGTTGTATTCGAATAGTTTACAGCATAAGCTAGTCGCAAAGTCCACGGAATCTTAGCATTATACAAATCGCTTGGCACTTCTTCTTCCTCTTCTTTATCACCAAATTGCTGGTCTGCAAAGTCCTGAGAACGACCAAATAAATCATCATCACGACCACCACTTTGTAGTGTTTCGTTACGGCTTCGGTCACTAGTTCTATCCTCACCATTTTTGCCTTTACTACTTAAACTATAGCCTAAGGTAAGATTGGCACTTGTTAATCTAAAGAGGCTTCCGCCGTTATCAATATTAAATTTGTCAACACGTCTATTATTGTTATCCAGTGCATAAGGATCTAATGTGGCTCCAAAATTCACATTCATTTTATTTTGAAATAATTGGGTACCACCAGTCATTCTCACCGGACTAATACGTAAAGAGTCCCCCGCTAAATTATAAGATGTTGAAAAGTTTAAATTATTTAGAATAATTATTTTTTTAGGCTCTGTTTTAGTGCTATCTCTATCTCTTACTTT
Source organism: Lacinutrix sp. Hel_I_90 (assembly GCF_000934685.1). Taxonomy (NCBI): domain Bacteria; kingdom Pseudomonadati; phylum Bacteroidota; class Flavobacteriia; order Flavobacteriales; family Flavobacteriaceae; genus Lacinutrix; species Lacinutrix sp. Hel_I_90. The sequence continues at coordinate 281,794 of NZ_JYNQ01000001.1, forward strand.
TGCCTCAATATTATTGCCTAATGCCAAACCAATAGAACTTGAATAGGTTTTGTTAGGCGCGCCATATAAACTACCTTCAAAGCGCGAGAACTCACGTTCTTCAATTGGATTACCGTTAATGTCAGTTACTTCAAAAGTATCATAATACTTGTCGAATGCCGGGTTAATATTATAACTTACACTCGGTCGCATAACATGCCTTATCGCCTTAATTTTTTTATCCTGTCCTTTCTTTTCAAAATTGAATAATCCATAAATGGTAGTCCCTATACTACTCGTAAAATTATAGGTTCTATAGGCATCAAACCCTTTTAAATCCTCAGTTATGGTTTTGTTGGTTTCGGGATCGTAAAAGCGATCTACGGTGTTTAAAGTCCAGGTTTCATCAAAATTGGTACTAGCACTAACACTAAAATAGTTAAATACTTTAAAATTTGTAGTTAATGGGATAGAATGTTTTACCCCTATTAAGGCGTCATCAAACATTTCTTTTTTAAAGAATAACGAATCTGTGGTCGTTATTCTATTTTCACCTCTTACATTATATTGTAAGTTTATATTTTGAAGAATCCCTTTTTTAGAACCAAATTTAGGCGCAAAGGGATACACACGACCTACGCTAGCCTGCAATGTAGGTAAGGTCATATTAATACTTTCGGTTTGTGTGTTTTGTGAATGGGTCGCTGTTACACTCATATTCACTTGTGGCTCACCTTGAAAAGTTTTAGAATAGGAAATGGAAGAGGCTAATGTATTATTTAAAAAACTGGCAGCATTAACTTGATTTACTGATTGTTGATAATAACTACTACTACCAAGGTTAACAGAGGCCGAAAATCTAGAATTAGGATTAGACTTTGTGTCTTGAGCGTGCGACCAACGCAAATTATAAATATTTGTTTTGGAATAATCGGGGAAACCACGCTCACTATTAATTAAATTCTCAAATCTAAAGGCCAAATTACCATTGAATTTATAACGCTTTTTATAGCGATTTTCAAAGCGCAAGCCATAACTCCCGTTAGTATAATAATCACCTAAAACAGCTAAATCTATATAATCACTAATCGCGAAATAATACCCGCCATTTTGAAGAAAATAACCTCTGTCATTATCACCGAAACTTGGAAAAATAACTCCCGATGTTTGTTTTTTACTTAATGGAAAAAAAGCAAAAGGTACTATAATAGGCGTTGGAACGTTATAAATGAACATTTGTGTTGATCCTGTTATCACTTTTGATCCAGGAACAATTTTAGCACGGTTCATTAATAAATAATATTCCGGGTCCTCTAAATCTTTAGCGGTGGTAAATTTGGCATTCTTTACAAAATAAACGGAATCGTTTTCTTTTTTAGTGAGTTCAGAAATAATTGTGCCGCCACTTTCTTCTGTAACACTATTCCAGATCAAAGCCTTTTCACTATTGAAATTAAAACGAATCGAATCTGGTTCTACTACCTGAGCACCTTGCTTAAAGACAGGTTTTTGTGAATAGGCACCTAACGAATCTTTTAAGCGTCCGGCATAGACTTCATTTTTAGTATAATCTATAACAATAATTCCTGCAGTGATTTCCATGTCTTGATAGGTAATCTTAGCTTCATTATACATATACATTTTCTGCTCTTTACGATTAAAAGTGGTATAATCTTTTGCGTTATAAGTAACGATATCTTGTAATAATGCAGGTTTTGGTTTTATAGAATCTGTTTTAATAGAGTCTGTTTCTACAACAGGTGGTTTTGGAACTAAACCAGCGGTATCTAAGGTGAGTGTATCTTGTGGTTTTAAAGTAGTTTCTTTTTCTTCTTCAGCAGGAACTTTTATGGTTTCTTTCCCGCCGTCGACTTGAGAAAAGCCAAAAGTGTTGATAAGCACTGTAAAACTTAGGGCAAAAAGTATATGAAATCTGTTTGTATGCAATGCTTTTAAATGTATTTTTGCTAAAGTATGGCTCGGTTTTTGAATTGCCAAAATTACATTATTTTTTTGGGAATAATTTATCATTCACTAAAATTTAAAAACCGATACTAAACAAAAACAAAATGGGTTATAATAGTATGAAAACGCAGATGAAAAGGATTTTCTTATCAATTACAATAATATTAACACTTGGGGTTAATAGCACGATTAATGCGCAAGAATCTGAAAACGAACAATTTATTGTGGTTTTAGATGCCGGTCATGGTGGTCGTGAACCCGGAAAAGTAGCTAAGAATGGATTAAAAGAGAAAGATATTACATTAAAAATTATCTTGGCTGTTGGTAAAGAATTGGAAAAAAATAAGGACATTAAAGTAATCTATACACGAAAAACAGACACTTTTGTCGATTTGTTTGTTAGGGGAAGCATCGCTAATAAAGCGAATGCCGATTTATTTGTCTCTGTGCATTGTAATGCGCATTATTCTCAGGCTTCAGGATCAGAGACCTATGTGCTTGGAATACATAGAAATGATACAAACTTCGAAGTTGCAAAAGCAGAAAACTCGGTAATATTTTTAGAAGATAATTATAAAGAAAATTATGGCGGATTTGATCCTAATTCTCCAGAGTCTTTTGTGGGATTAACGTTAATGCAAGAAGCCTATCTTGATCAAAGTATTCAATTAGCAAAGAACATTCAGGATAATTTTACTTATTCACTAAAGCGTAAAAACCGTGGTGTTAAACAAGCTGGATTTATAGTATTGCACCAAACAGTTATGCCAAGCGTACTGGTAGAATCTGGTTTTATTACAAATAATGATGAAGGTAAATACTTGAACTCTTCTAAAGGACAAGCAGAAATGGCTTCTGCTATTTCAAAAGCCATTCTTAAATATAAAAACACAGTTGAATCCAATATTAGTGAGGCGACCTACAGTATCGAAGAAGCGATAGATATTACTCCGATTCCTTCAGAAGAAAACATTATTAGTAATGTTGTTTTTAAAGTGCAAATTGCTGCAGGATCTAACATATTAGAACCAAAACCTTCTAACTTTAAAGGACTGGAATCTGTTTCCCGTGAAAAGGAAGGAGCGTTTTATAAATATTTTTATGGTTACACTTCAGATTATAATAAAATCCAAACCATGGAAGAGTACGCGCAAAAAAAAGGATTCAAAAGCGCTTTTATTGTCGCTTTTAAAGACGGAAAACACATAAGTTTAGAAAAAGCTCTAAATCAAGGCTCAAAATAACGATTTACTATTTATTTTATTTTATTTTTGTTTTCAATCATAACCTTAAAATTTTGAAGATCTCAAGAGAAATTAAAACTGCCATTTTAGTCATTTTAGGAATAATACTATTCATATTTGGCTTCAGTTATTTAAAAGGCAATAATTTATTAGACGATTCACGTATAATTTATGCAGAATACGATAATGTAGATGGGCTAACACCATCGACTCCAGTGACTATTAATGGTTATGCGGTGGGTAAAGTTCTAGAGATCTATTTTAAGGATGCTAGTTCTGGTGTTTTAGTCGTTAAAATGGATATTGATACGGCATTTGAGTTTTCTAAAAACAGTCAGGCATTATTGTATCAAAATGGGTTTATAGGTGGAAAAGCGGTAGCTATAATTCCCGCCTATGATGGTGGTGCAAATGCCGAGGACGGAGATTATTTACCAGGCACTGTTAAAGCTGGGATGACAGAGGTTTTAAACGATAGATTAGAGCCACTTCAGCATAAAGTTGAAAAAGTAATGTCTGAAACAGATACGCTTTTAGTCAACTTTAATTCTATTTTCGACAAAGAAACGAAAGCTAATTTAAAAGCAAGTGTCGCTAATTTGAATATAACAATTACTTCATTTAACAAAACCACCAAAGCACTAAATGAAATTTTAGAAAGTAATAAGTCTAAATTAAGTAATACATTAACAAATGCTGAAAACATGACTGAAAATTTCTCTAAATTTTCAGATTCTCTGTCACAAATTAATTTAGCAGGGACTATTAAAAGTTTACAAGAAACAGTCGAAAAATTTGATAATGTATTGGCTAGTGTAGAAAGAGGTGACGGCTCTCTAGGGAAGTTGCTAAAGGACGAAAAAATGTATGATAATCTTACAGGAGCTTCTAAGCAAATGGAAGAATTGTTGCAAGACATGAAGTTAAACCCTAAGCGTTATGTTCATTTTTCTCTCTTTGGAAAAAAACCAAAACGTTACGATGCGGAAGGCAATGAAATTGAAGATAGTACTGAAGACCCTAAAGATTAAATGACATAAACCAAAATAATGAATTACTTACCAAACATAATTTTCGCCATCATCCTCATAGCAGGAATTGGCTATTTTTCAAGAAACGTAAATAAACTTTGGCGTAACATCAAATTAGGTCAAGACAAAGATGTGAGTGATAATAAATCACAGCGTTGGAAAAACATGGCAATGATTGCTTTAGGGCAGAGCAAAATGGTTAAACGTCCTATATCAGGCTTTTTTCATGTTGTCGTTTACGTTGGTTTTATCATCATTAATATTGAAGTATTAGAAATTATAATTGATGGCTTGTTTAGTGGTGTACTATATGAAGGCCATCGTATAGGCATGAGTTTCTTACCAGAGGCTGTTTATGGTTTTCTAATAGGAAGCTTTGAAATTCTGGCAGTGGGTGTTTTAATTGCGGTTATTATTTTCTGGTTGCGTAGAAATGTGATTAAACTTAAACGTTTTTTAAGTGCTGAAATGAAAGGTTGGCCTAAAAGTGATGCTAATATCATCCTCTATTTTGAAGTCGTATTAATGTGTTTGTTTTTAATAATGAATGCCACAGATGCTACTTTCCAAAGTTATAATTCAGGCAATGTTATTAGTCAGTTTATCGCACCACTATTTTCTGGATTATCTGAAAGCAGTCTGCACCTGGTAGAAAGAAGTGCCTGGTGGTTGCATATTATTGGAATTTTAGTATTCTTAAATTATTTATACTTTTCAAAACATTTACACATTTTATTAGCGTTTCCAAATACCTATTACGGTAAATTAACACCTCAGGGACAATTTAAAAACAACGCTGCGGTGACTAAAGAAGTGATGCTCATGATGGATCCAGATGCAGACCCATTTGCAGCTCCAGCAGAAACGGAAACCGAAGAAGCACCAGCAAAATTTGGCGCAAGTGATGTACAGGATTTAAGTTGGGTAAACCTATTAAACGCCTATACGTGTACAGAATGTGGGCGTTGTACGAGCGAGTGTCCGGCAAATCAAACGGGTAAAAAACTCTCTCCACGTAAAATTATGATGGATACGAGAGACCGCTTAGAAGAGGTTGGTAAAAATATAGATGCTAATAATGGAACGTTTGTAGATGATGGTAAACAATTATTAAATGATTATATTACTAAAGAAGAATTATGGGCTTGTACTACTTGTAATGCTTGTGTAGAAGCCTGTCCTGTGAGTATAGATCCATTAAATATCATTATGGAAATGCGTCGTTATCTCGTTATGGAAGAAAGCGCAGCACCAATGGAGCTTAATAATATGATGACCAATATCGAAAACAATGGTGCACCATGGCCTTATAATCAAATGGATAGATTAAATTGGAAAAACGAGTAAAATAATTTCAGACACCTGCTGGACAGTAGGGAAATAACCTCAAGGTTAGGCTTTCGGCAGCGGCTCTTTTCATGGACCTCTATAAAGATTAATTGCTTAACTTAAATTGGACAAATTTTAAATGCATACAAGAGAAGTCACATACAAGCTAATCATGATCTTTTTTCTGGTATCTGCATTTCAAATGGTTTTTGCGCAAGCCTATAAAAAAGACTCCTTACAAATAAAGGCCTATACAGAAATAGAGTTCAGAAATGGTCAGCCCCTAGGTATTACTCTAAAGAAAGTGTTTTGTGATTACTGTTCAGAAAAACAGTTAAAACTATTAGGAGAAGATGCTATTAGGCGAACAGCTAGCGAAAAACACGACCCCAAGAATACACTAAAAAACGGTAAAAAGAAATTAGCCGTTTATATTAGAATAGCAAAAACAGATTTTGCGGCAATAAGAGAAGATAATTAAACTAATTAAATAACACCTTAAATTATGAGTCGTTCAAAGTTATTAATTGTAGTACTATTATTTTTAGGGAGCCATTCTAAAGGTTTTTCTCAGGATAATAAGATTTCTAAAGCGCTTGATACAGTAGCTTTAAAAATGTTTGAAAATTTTAATGATAAAGATTATGATGCGCTCATGGATATGACGTATCTAAAATTGTTTGAAATCGTTCCTAAGGAATCTATGCTTTCTGTTATAAAAGCAATGCTTGAAGGAAACGACGAGTTTTCAATAGAGATTCCAAAAGAAATTCCCAATTATAAAATATCAAAGGTTTTTAACGCCGAGGAGAAGGATTTACAATATGCATTTTTATCCTATGATATGAAAATGACTATGATATTTAAAAATCAAGACTTTGATGATGAAGCTCAAGAAATGATGATTAAAATGATGGGAGTACAAGGTATGGAAGTCGAATTTATCTCTGAAAACACTCTAAAAGCAATAATAAAAAATAGTATTACTATTTTTCTTAAAGATAATTCTACAGGTAAGAAGACAGATAACAATTGGTATATGTTAAATTACGATGCAGACTCCCCATTATTATTTCAACTATTATCAACGGATATTATTGAAAAAGCCAAAGAATATAAACAAAACTTAATGTTAGAAAGCAAAAAGAATAATTAGCATGAGCGAACAATTAATAGTGCCAACTATGGCAGAAATGATGGCAGAAGGTAAACAACCAGAAGTATTATTCTGGGTGGGTTGTGCTGGAAGCTTTGATGATAGAGCAAAAAAAATAACCAAAGCTTTTGTAAAACTGCTTAACAGAGCTAATGTCTCTTTTGCCGTTTTAGGAGCAGAGGAAAGCTGTACTGGTGATCCTGCAAAAAGAGCAGGGAATGAATTTTTGTTTCAAATGCAGGCCGTTACTAATATTGAAGTAATGAATGCTTACGAAATTAGAAAAATTGTAACGGCTTGTCCACATTGTTTTAATACACTTAAAAACGAATATCCCGGTTTAGGTGGTACTTATGATGTGGTTCACCACACACAGTTTTTAAAAGATTTATTAGATGCAGGACGCTTAACCATAGAAGGGGGACAATTTAAAGGCAAACGTATTACATTTCATGATCCTTGTTATTTAGGTCGTGCAAATAATGTATATGAAGCACCAAGAGATTTAATTAGAAAATTGGATGCAGAGTTGGTAGAAATGAAAAGCTGCAAATCTCGCGGATTATGCTGTGGTGCTGGAGGTGCACAGATGTTTAAGGATGCAGAGCCAGGTGATAAGGAAGTTAATATTGAACGTACAGAACAAGCCTTGGAAACCAAGCCTCAAATTATCGCTGCGGGTTGCCCTTTTTGTAACACCATGATGACAGACGGTGTTAAAGGCAAAGAAAAAGAAAGTGAAATAGCAGTTATGGATATTGCGGAGTTAATCGCTAACGCCCAAGATTTATAAGACATACATGTTTACCAATTCAGAACTAAACATTGAGACACTACCCAAAGCGGAAGAAGTTATTTTAAACCCAATTTCTAAAAGTTATTTAACCATTCTGTTTATTAATATTTTTATTCAATATGGTATTTTATTTGGATTTATAATTCTGGCACGCGTTTTTTTAAAAGAAGCGTGGGTGATTAATGTTTTTTGGTATGTCTTGTCTGTTTTGGTATTTTTATTTGTGTTTCAAAGCACTATTAGTTATTTAGGCTTTAAAAAGCGAGGTTATGCGCTAAGGACACAAGACATTATTTATGCAAAAGGCGTGTTAAATTATAAAAGAACAACAGTTCCGTTTATTAGAATTCAACATTTAGAAACCAAGCAAAGTTTTATTGCCAAGAAATTGAAGTTAGCTTCACTGCACGTTTACACTGCAGGCGAATCTGGTGGAGATTTATCTATTAACGGTCTGCCTATGGACGAAGCTGATAGCATTAACGCGCTCTTAACCCGTAAGATTAATGAGCGCGTTTAACTTTCAAGAGCCTTCAAGACAATCCGTAAAAGGAATTGCTGTACTTTTTGGATTAAATGGTTACAAAATAATTAAAAGTCTTTTTGTATTAATTGCAGCGTTTTCTTATAGTTTAATTAGTAACGGTGCTGTGTTTGGTGTGTCAATAAATACAGTATTGCTCATCTTTGCTTTAATAGTACTGATGGTCTTAACAAGATCAATTCTTCAATATTTAAATTTTAAATTTCATGTTTCCAGCGATGATTTTTTCCTTTCAAAAGGGATTATCAACAAAGAAAAAATAACAGTTTCAAAATCTAAAATTCAAAATATCTACATCAAACAGAATGTGTTACAGCAGATTATTAATGTTGTTCAATTAGATATAGAAACCGCAGGTGACTCAAAAGCAGAAGTTAAGATTACAGCTTTAAGTAGAGAAAAGGCGATAGCTTTAAAAGAAACATTGCTATCGGATAGTAATAAGCAAGTAGCAATAGAATCTACTGAATCTATAAAAGAAGAAGAAGAAGACAATATCTACTATAAAGCATCCATTAGAAAACTGCTTTTGGAAGGTTTGAGTCAAAATCATATTAAAAGTTTTCTACTAATCGCTGGATTTATAGGAGGTCTGTACTCAACTTACGAAGATTTTTTAGACACACTAAAAATAGGAGAGACCTTTGAAAAGTTTATGACTCAAAATGAAGATTCTATTGGTTTTCTTATCGTCTTGTCTTTTATTGTTCTAATAATTGCATTACTAATTTCAGTACTCTTTTCACTGGTAAACACCTTTTTGCTCAACTTTGATTTGCAAGTCATTGAACACAAAAAAACAGTTGAAATAAAAAAAGGATTATTTAATAAAGTAGCTATTAATTTATCACCCTCTAGAATTCAGAATATTGAAATTGTAACGAATAGACTGAAGCAGTATTTTGGATTAAATACACTGGTAATAAAACAAGCTATGGTTGATAAAAAGTTACATAAGCACTTTTCTATAGTAGGATTGAGTGCTTCGCAAGTGACTTATTTATCTCAGAAATTAATTAAACGTTTTAAAGTCATTCAAGAAAAAGCAAAACCTGAAAAATATTATATCCGTATTCTATTTTTTAAAGCGCTTTTCCCTTTTCTTTTCTTTAATAGCTTAAGCTTTCTAGTTTTTAATACCAGTTTTTGGGTGGTAAACTTAATTTTGGTTCCAGTAATTTTAGTACTTATTTATTGGCGATACAAAAAAGCATATTACAGTATAGATGCGGCTATTTTGGTTGTTGGTAGTGGTGCTGTTTCTACCATTACGCAAGTATTAGAAACACATAAAATTCAAGCTGTAGCTACCAAGCAAAGCATATTTCAAAAAATGAGAAGAATAGCTACAGTGCAAGTATTTACAGCATCAAAAGTAACTGATATACTGTATGTTAAAGAAGATGCCGCAAATGCTATAACTAATTATTTATTATATCAAGTAGAATCGCAGCAAAAAGATTGGATGTAAAACTGTATTTTTGCAATATCATTAATGACTAAAAAAACAAATCGTGCTAGTAGAATTTAATACTTTACCAGAAGAATCAAAAATCTGGATCTATCAGGCTAATCGTTCATTTTCTGAAATTGAGCTTGAGCAAATAAAGGAGAAACTCAATACTTTTATTGCAAACTGGACCGCGCACGGAAGCGATTTAGAAGCAGGATACGAGATTCGCTACAAACGGTTTATCATATTAGCCATAAATCAGGAGTCTCAGGCCGCAACGGGCTGTAGTATTGACGCTTCTGTACATTTTATACAACAATTAGAAAAAGAGTATGATGTGGATTTAATGGATAAAATGAATGTATCCTATAAACAAGGTGAATACGTGGCTTATAAAACCTTGACTGATTTTAGAATCATGGCAAAACAAAAGGCCGTGTCTAAAAACACAATTGTTTTTAATAATTTGGTGACTAATATTGCAGAGTTTAATGAAAATTGGGAAGTACCGGCGAGTGAGAGCTGGCACAATAGATTTATTAATTAAATTATTTTCCATTTAATATCCCCTTAAAAACATCTCTTCTTTCCAATAGAATCATCACTTTATGACTAATGAAATTATTTTATTAAACATCTCTGGACAAGACAAACCAGGACTTACCTCAAGTTTAACAGCTGTTTTAGCACAGTACGATGCAAAAATATTAGATATTGGACAGGCAAACATACATGAAACATTATCATTAGGAATATTATTTGAAATCGAATCTGGAGAAAGTTCAGCTCCCGTTTTAAAAGAGTTGCTATTTAAGTCTTACGAACTTGGAATCAAAGCTAAGTTTACACCTATTACACTAGATGATTACGAACACTGGGTCACGCTCCAAGGTAAAGACCGTTATATCGTTACTATTTTAGGTGAAAAATTATCGGCAGAGCAAATATCAAAAGTCACTGAAATAATTTCAGAAAAGAATTTGAATATAGATGCGATAAAACGATTGACTGGTCGTACATCGCTTATAAAAAAAGAAGACTATCCCAGAGCCTCAATAGAGTTGTCTATAAGAGGTAAAATAGAAGATAAAGCCGATATCACTAAAAAATTCATGCAGGTTTCCAGAGATTTGGATGTTGATATTGCCTTTCAGGAAGACAATATTTACAGACGAAACAGACGTTTGGTTTGCTTCGATATGGATTCTACGTTAATACAAGCCGAAGTGATTGATAAATTGGCTGAATTGGCTGGTGTTGGCGATGAAGTAAAAGCAATAACAGAAGCTGCAATGCAAGGAGAAATAGACTTTAATGAAAGTTTTATCAGTCGCATGAAACTACTAAAAGGATTGCGTGAAGACGTGCTTCATGATGTTGCTATTAATCTACCACTTACTAAAGGTGTGAGAAGACTCATGGATGCATTACAAAGTTATGGATTTAAAACCGCTATTCTTTCTGGGGGATTCACTTATTTTGGTCATTATTTACAAAAAGAATTGGGAATAGATTACGTCTATGCAAATCAGCTTGAAATTATAGATGGTGTTTTAACGGGGGGGTATCTTGGAGAGATTGTTGATGGTAATAAGAAAGCAGAATATCTCAAAGAAATTGCAGAAAAAGAAGGGTTGAATATTAGTCAAACTATTGCTGTTGGCGATGGCGCTAACGATTTACCAATGCTTAATCTTGCAGGATTAGGGATTGCTTTTCATGCCAAACCCACGGTAAAAGACAATGCGCATAGTTCTATATCAAGCATTGGATTAGATGGGGTGCTATATTTGTTAGGTTACCATGACAAGCATATAGATTTGATGGATTAGACTGCTGTAAAAATTGTTTACAACATTCCTTATAAATCTATCATAAAGGCTTTAATAATAGTGAGGAAAATAATAACTTGGCATAGTTTTTAGTTGTTATATAACATAACACTTCAAAAAAGAGAACACTACATGCGCAATATCTTTTATTTTTTCATTTTTTCACTTATTTCTATAACGCTTCAGGCGCAAAATACAAGTAATCCATTATTAGCAAAAGATGTGGCTAGTCAACAAAAATGGGTAGATAGTGTATACCAGTCCTTAAGTTTAAATGAAAAGATTGCGCAGCTTTATATGGTACAGGTTTTTTCTAGTCAAACACCAGCTGAAAAGACTAAAATTATCGAATTAATTAGAGATTATAAAATTGGGGGAATTATCTATTCTAAAGGCGGACCAGTAAAACAAGCCAAATTAAATAATGAATTACAGGCTGCTTCAAAAACCCCTTTGTTAATAGGTATGGATGCTGAGTGGGGATTGAGTATGCGCTTAGATTCGACGTACTCTTTTCCTTGGAACATGACCCTTGGTGCAATTAGAGATAATGCGCTAATAGAGCAAACAGGTAAACAATTAGGTGAACACTGTAAACGATTAGGGGTACATTTTAATTTTGCACCAGTGGTTGACATTAATACAAATCCAAACAACCCTATTATAGGTAATCGTTCTTTTGGAGAAGATCGTGATAATGTTACCGAAAAAGCTTCAGCATTTATGAGAGGGATGCAGAGTGCAGGTGTTTTAGCTAATGCTAAACATTTTCCAGGTCATGGCGATACAGAAACCGATTCGCATTTAACTTTACCAACTGTGGCTTTTGATGAAAAACGTATTGATTCAATAGAATTATATCCTTATAAAAAACTGATTAAAGAAGGCTTATCCAGTGTCATGGTTGCGCACTTGAATATTCCCAGCTTAGAGCCTCGTCAAGGGTATCCATCATCGCTTTCAGAAAATGTAGTTACTAATATTCTGAAAGAAAAACTAGGTTTTAAAGGCCTTATTTTTACAGATGCTCTGACAATGAAAGGCGCTGCCGATTTCAAATTTGAAGGTCTTGAAGGCGTATCTGAGGTTAATACTAATACAGCAGGAAATATTGATTTAGCTGCGTTTCTGGCTGGAAACGATGTGATGCTAATGTCTGAAAATGTTGAAGCAGGCATTGCTAAATTATCTAAAGCCTATAACCTGGGAATGATAACCGAAGCACGTTTGGCATTATCTGTTAAAAAGGTGCTACAGGCAAAATACAAAGTAGGTTTAAACCATTATGTCCCGATAGGGACTTATAATTTAGTTGATGATTTAAACCGATTGCATGACGATATTTTATATGAAAAATTAATGGAAGAAGCGATAACCATTGCACATGATCCTTCTAATATACTCCCGATAAGGCATCTCGAAACAAAGAGAATAGCTTATGTGCAATTAGGTGATGATGATGGAACTCCCTTTTATAACACACTAATGAAGTATGCAAAAGTGCATGAAGTAAAAGCAGATAATTTAACTAGTTTAATTGAGAAACTTCAAAATTATAATACTGTTATTGTTGGACTCCATAAGTCTAATGAAAGCCCATGGAAAAGCTATCAATTTTCAGATCAGGAATTAACATGGCTCTATGAAATAGCCAGAACCAATACAGTGATTTTAGATATTTTTGCTAAACCCTATGCGTTACTGGATTTAAAATCCATTTCAAATATTAACGCCATAGTAGTAAGCTATCAAAATAGTGCCATTGCTCAAGAAACCTCTGCTGAAGTTCTTTTTGGTGCCATAGGCGCTAAAGGAACACTACCCGTTTCTGCTGGGCAATATTTTAAAGAAGGTGATGGAATAAGAACAAATAGCTTAGAGCGCTTAGGGTATTCTTATCCAGAAAATGTGGGCATTTCTTCAGAGAAATTGAAAAAAATTGATTCCATAGCTAATTATGCAGTGAATGAAAAAATGACGCCTGGTATTCAGTTATTAATTGCTAGAAAAGGAAAGGTGATTTATAGTAAAAACTTTGGGAAACATACCTATGATGGCGATGAAAATGTAAAAGATGCAGATATTTATGATATCGCATCACTTACAAAAATTGTGGCGACATTACCTTTACTTATGGAACTGGAAGAGCAAGGCCTAGTGTCACTTGATACTAAATTGTCCGAAATTTTACCTGGCTATAAAAAATCTAATAAAAAGAATATTACTATAAAAAAAATGTTGTCGCATTACGCACAATTAAAACCATGGATTCCTTTTTATTATGCGACTTTAGATTCTTTAACAAAGCAACCGTCATCAAAATACTATCGACAGTCACCCAGCGGAAAGTTTAATATAAAAGTAGCCAATGATCTCTATATGCGCAGTGATTATATGGATTCGATTCCTAATATAATTAAAGAAACAGAACTCTTAGATCGATTAAGATACCGCTATAGCGATTTACCTTATTATATTTTAAAAGAGTATATAGAAAAGCATTACAATAAAACCCTAGATGAACTAGCACAAGACCATTTTTACAAGTCTTTAGGCGCTAATTATACGATTTACAATCCTTACAAGACCATCAGTAACAAAAATATAGTGCCTACAGAGGAAGACGATTATTACCGTTACCAGAAAGTACAAGGTTATGTTCATGATATGGGAGCTGCAATGCAAGATGGTGTTGGTGGCCATGCCGGTGTTTTTAGTAATGCTAATGACATCGCTAAAATTATGCAAATGTACTTACAAAAAGGCTTTTATGGTGGTGTGCGCTACTTAAAACCTGAAACGATAGACAAGTTTAATACTTGTTATTTCTGCGAAAATAATGTGCGTCGTGGTATTGGTTTCGATAAGCCTCAATTAGGAGATGCTGGGCCCACTTGTGGTTGTGTGTCTATGACGAGTTTTGGGCATTCGGGATTTACAGGAACTTATGCTTGGGCTGATCCAGATGAGGAATTAGTATATGTGTTTTTAGCCAATAGGACCTATCCAAGCTCACAAGGTAATAATATGTTGCTTCGGGAAGATATTAGAACTAATATTCAAGAGGCTATTTATGAGGCCATTATTCGCTAGGCTTTATTATTTAGTTCATTTTTAACGTATACTTTAAGTCCTTTTTGTAAAGTATCCTTATTTTTATAGACTTAATGATTAATCAAAACCCAATGAGTTTTTAAGCACGCCCACTCAAGGCCCTTTTAACTTGTAATTTTAAGTAGTTAATTATGACAATAGGTATCGTATGTTATCCAACCTTTGGAGGCAGTGGCGTGGTAGCGACAGAACTAGGTATAGAGCTGTCTAAACGCGGACACAATATTCATTTTATAACTTACAATCAACCTGTTCGTTTGGCGCTGTTAGGTAATAATGTACATTACCATGAAGTCAATGTGCCAGAATACCCCTTATTCCATTATCAACCGTATGAACTTGCTTTATCTAGTAAATTAGTCGATATGGTGAAACTACATAAAATAGAGTTGTTACATGTGCATTATGCTATTCCACATGCTTATGCAGCTTATATGGCTCAAAAAATGCTACGTGAGGAAGATATTTATATTCCTATAGTGACCACATTGCACGGTACAGATATTACACTGGTTGGCAATCACCCTTTCTACAAACCCGCAGTTACTTTTAGTATCAATAAATCAGACGCAGTGACGGCTGTTTCACAAAGCTTAAAAGATGACACCTTACGTCTTTTTGATATTAAAAAAGAAATTCATGTGATCACCAATTTTATAGATGTTAAGAAATTTAAACATGATTTTACAGATTGCCAGCGCGATATGATGGCTACTAAAGCCGAAAAAATAATCACACACATTAGTAACTTTAGAGAGGTAAAGCGCATTCCAGATGTGATTAAAACGTTTTATAACA
Source organism: Lacinutrix sp. Hel_I_90 (assembly GCF_000934685.1). Classification (NCBI taxonomy): domain Bacteria; kingdom Pseudomonadati; phylum Bacteroidota; class Flavobacteriia; order Flavobacteriales; family Flavobacteriaceae; genus Lacinutrix; species Lacinutrix sp. Hel_I_90. The sequence continues at coordinate 297,035 of NZ_JYNQ01000001.1, forward strand.
TTCAAAAAGAAATACCTGCAAAACTAATGATGGTTGGAGAAGGGCCAGAACGTGAACCAGCAGAGCGTCTTTGTCGTGAACTTGGTATAACGGAAAAAGTGGTTTTCTTCGGCAATAGTAACGAAATAGACCGTATTCTGTGTTTTAGTGATTTATTTTTGTTGCCAAGTGAAACAGAGAGTTTTGGATTGTCTGCATTAGAAGCGATGGCTTCGAGTGTGCCTGTTATTTCAAGTAATACCGGAGGTATTCCCGAAGTTAATGTAAATGGTTTTTCAGGCTATTTAAGTGATGTTGGTAATGTTGATGAAATGAGCAAAAATGCATTGCGGATACTTAAAGATGAAGCACTCCTGAAACAGTTTAAGACCAATGCTAAAATACAGGCTCATAAATTTACTATTGATACGATAGTACCGCAATATGAAGCTTTGTATGAACAAACACTTAAGACTTGCTTATTTACGCAAAAGTTATAATGTAATTACTCGTTTTTAAATGTTCTCGAGAGAGGTTTTGTGTTTGTACTATCCGCTTTTATATAGGCTTTGTATTCCTCTGCATAATCAGGGTCACTACCATAGTATACATTTACGAGTTGCTCATTTGAAACAGAAAAAATCAGTAAGCTTACACTACCAATTATTATAAACCGAATATAATTATGCCTTAGAAATTGCTTTCTGTTTATAAAATGAAAAATTAAAACGATTCCCAAAATTATACCAAACAATATAAGGCCTTGACTTAATCCCATATCTGCAAAAGGCCAAAACTGCAATTTGAATAAACAGTATACTACCAATATAGAAAACACAAAACCTGTTCCAATGCCACCAAAAAGTCTAAGCTTAGACATTCCTTTATAAGATGCGGATTTAAAAATAGCTCTTAATCTTATATTATTTAATAAGGCAAAACCGAACCAAAAATAGAGTATCGCTAGAAAAAGCGATGCAAATGTTATTGTTTCAGAAGCATAAGGCCAGTGTATTAGTTTTAATAGGAATCCAATACCTATAAAAACGGCAAAAACTATTTCGGCTTTTTTCATTTAAAGTGAAATTTATAAAGTTTAAAAAAACAAAAAACCGCTTCAATTGTGAAACGGTTTTTGAATATTTCTTTTATTTAAATCTTAAAATTGGTATCTTAAACCTAATGCAATATCAAAATCGGTATCATCATTAAATTTACCAAAACCAAATTCTGGTCTAAAGTCTAAAGACACTAATAATGGAATGTCAAAATTGTATTCTATTCCAATATCTCCAGCTGCAAATACATAAGTTTCGTCAAAATCATCTCCAAATCTATTGTCTGCACTGTAGCTCCCAACACCACCACCAAGTCCGGCGTACCAGTTAAAGCCGCCCTCAATATTCCATACCCATTGGTATAACCCGGTTAATTTAAAAGCATCATAATTGTTGTTCGAGCGAAAACCCAAATCAAGCTCTAATCGGTTGTTGTCACCTAATCCGCTTTGGTAAGATATTTCTGCACCCAAACCGTCATTATCTCCAATTCTTAAACCAATAGCGTTTTTTGAAATGTTCTGAGCCATCACAGTAGCTGAAAATCCAATAACAGCTATGCCTAATAAAAATAATTTTTTCATAAATTTTAAGTTTTTAAGTGTGATAAAAATACAATTTAGATTGATTTATGTACGAATTATAACGCTAATTTTTAGTTAATATTTGAAAAGATGCCTTAAATTTACAGTTAATAAATGACTTCAATAATTAACACTTCGCAACTTTTAGAACTTCAAAAAACACTTGAAGGCACGCTTCATTTTGATGATTTAATGCGAACCTTATACGCTACAGATGCTTCCGTATATCGTATGTTGCCTTTGGCTGTAGCATACCCTAAATCAAAAGTAGATATTAAGCGTTTAATTGCTTTTGCTAAAACGCATAACACCTCTTTAATTCCTAGAACAGCAGGAACTTCTTTAGCTGGACAATGTGTTGGAAATGGTATTGTTGTAGATGTCTCTAAGCATTTCACCAAAATTTTAAACATCAACGAAACACAAAAAACTGTGACTGTGCAACCTGGTGTAGTACGTGATGAACTCAATAATTATTTAAAGCCTTTTGGTTTGTTTTTTGGGCCAAATACATCAACATCAAACCGGTGTATGATTGGCGGTATGGTTGGTAATAATTCATCGGGTACAACCTCAATAAAATATGGTGTAACCCGAGACAAAGTGATTGCGTTACATACTATTTTAAGTGATGGCAGTGACGTGGTGTTTTCTGCATTATCCTTAGAAGCACTTCAAGATAAGCTGAAACAAAATACTTTAGAGGGCGCTATTTATAAAACAATTATTGATGAGTTATCTTCGGAAAGTATTCAAAACAACATAAAAAACGAATTTCCTAAACCTGAAATACACAGAAGAAATACGGGTTACGCGGTAGATACGCTTTTAAATACCGAAGTTTTTTCAAAAACGACTGAGACTTTTAATCTCTGTAAATTGCTGGCAGGAAGTGAAGGCACGTTGGCATTTACTACAGAAATCACACTGCAATTAGATGCATTACCTCCAGAAAAAAGACTGATGGTTGCGGCGCATTTTGACAGTATAGAAAGCTGCCTAAAAGCTGTTGAACCGGTAATGTTACATGATTTATATACTTGTGAAATGATGGATAAAACCATCTTAGATTGTACAAAGCAAAATAAACAGCAACATGAAAACCGACAGTTTATCGCAGGTGATCCGCAAGCCATTTTAATGCTTGAAATCAAATCAGACACATTAGCAGGTTTAAATTTTCAAGCGCAAGCACTTATTAAAACCTTAGAGCTTTTACGTTTAAGCTATGCTAATGTGGTATTAGAGGGTGATGCCATAGATAATGCTAACGAGTTGCGCAAAGCGGGTTTAGGCTTGTTAGGTAATATTATAGGCGATAAAAAAGCCGTTGCCTGTATTGAAGATACCGCAGTGGCATTGTCTGATTTAGCAGATTATATAACGGAATTCACAGCGTTAATGAATGCTTATAAACAAGACGCTGTTTATTATGCACATGCTGGTGCTGGTGAATTACATTTAAGACCCATTTTGGATTTAAAGCAGCAGGACGATGTGGTGTTATTTAGAAAAATAACTAGAGATGTCGCTATCTTAGTTAAAAAATATAAAGGCTCGTTTAGTGGAGAGCATGGTGATGGAATTGTTAGAGCCGAGTTTATTCCTTTTATGATTGGTGAAGCAAATTACCAACTTTTAAAACGTATAAAATCAGTTTTTGATTCTCAAAACATTTTTAATCCAGGAAAAATTGTAGACGCTTTTCCTATGGATAAAAATCTACGTTATGAAACCGATAGAGTCGTACCCGAAATAAAAACACTATTAGATTTCTCTGCCTCCCAAGGCATTTTGCGTGAAGCAGAAAAATGTAATGGTTCAGGCGATTGTAGAAAGTTGCCAGAATTTGGTGGTACGATGTGCCCAAGTTATCGTGTGACTCGTAATGAGAAAGATACGACAAGGGCCAGAGCAAATACACTTAGAGAGTTTTTAACGACCTCTGAAAAAGCAAATAAATTTGATCACAAGGAACTCAAAGCGGTTTTCGATTTATGTTTAAGTTGTAAAGCCTGTGCTACAGAATGTCCAAGTAGTGTTGACGTGGCTGCATTAAAAGCAGAATTTCAATATCAGTATCAAAAGACAAATGGGGTCTCATTAAGAACAAAGCTTTTTGCTTATAATAATAGGTTGAATGCCTTGGGAAGTCAGTTCCCAAACCTTTCAAATTTTATGTTTTCTAATGGCTTTACGTCTTCAATCATTAAAAAAACATTCGGAATAGCGAAACAGAGACGTTTACCTTTAATTTCAAAGAAAAGCTTAAGCAAAGGCTTTCAAACGATTGAAAAAAAGCGAGACAGCGATAGTATTATAAAAACACTGTATTTATTTAATGATGAGTTTACGAACCATTTAGACACAACAATAGGAGTTGATGCTATCACCTTATTACAAGCTTTAAGTTACGAAGTAAAACTGATTAATAATTTTGAATCGGGTCGTGCCTTTTTGTCAAAAGGCCTATTGGAACAAGCTAAAAAAGTAGCCAATGCAAATGTCAATATTTATAAAGATTGGATCACAAAGGAAACACCTTTAATAGGGATTGAACCTTCAGCAATATTAACGTTTAAAGATGAATACTTAAAATTAGCTAATGATCAAACGGCCGCGAAAGCACTAGCTAAAAACACCTTTTTAATTGAAGAGTTTCTAAGCGCTGAAATCGCGATTGGTAATATAAAAACGACTCAATTTACCGCAGAAACTAAAACCATAAAGTTTCATGGCCATTGTCATCAAAAAGCAATGGGCAATCAAATCCACAGTTTTAATATCTTAAATCTGCCTAAAAACTATAAGGTCACTATAATTCCAAGCGGTTGTTGTGGTATGGCAGGAAGTTTTGGTTACGAAAAAGAGCATTACGAGGTGAGCATGCAAGTTGGTGAGCAAACCCTTTTTCCTGCGGTGAGAAAAGCTTCAGAAGACACAATTATTGCTGCAAATGGAACGAGTTGTAGACATCAAATTAAAGATGGAACACAGCGTGACGCATTACACCCCGTTAGTATACTTCGTCAAGCACTTATATAAATAAGTGATAAAAATCTTTTTCTCGCTAGGTGCGATAGAATGTTTCATTTGTTTTTTTTTATCTTTAGTAAAAAAACAGCTTATGCTCTATTTAAATATTGTAATTAAAATCATTATTGCACTTAGTGTTCTTAATGTATGGCTATTGCGCTATAACAAGTCATCACCTTATCGAGGAGGCGATGCAGAAACAATAAAAGAAGAATTTACAGCCTATGGTTTACCAGAATGGGTAATGAAAATTATAGGTTCTTTAAAGGTTTTACTATCTCTAGTATTATTAATTTCAATATTTTATAGGAGTATCGAAGACTTTGCAGCAGGAGGTATTGCTATTTTAATGCTAGGTGCTATAGGGATGCATTTAAAAATAGGAGATTCCCTAAAAAAATCTATGCCTGCTTTTATCTTTCTAGTCTTATCTCTTGTAATCATCTGGATTTAAATAAGCTGTAAGAAAACATATAATAAATAGACATTAATAAGGATAAATACGAATGAGGGTATGGCCTGCAAAAAACTGTCTTTTATTTTTAGTCTTACACCAAAACCTAAAAGCATTAACACGGCTAGTCCACCCGAAGCAAAAAGACCAATCCATAAATGAAATAAGCCTAGTACTAATCCTGTAGCGCCCATAATTTGTAGAACACCAGTAAGTTGTCTTTGTTTTTTTGTAAGTCCAAAACGTTTGAATTCACTAATCATGAGATTGTTTCGCAAGCAATTGTACCCATAATAGGCAAATGCAAAACTGGTAAATAGTAAGATGATTTTAAAGACTATCAAATAGTAGTGTATTTGATATAAATATACGCTATTGTTGGGGGTTTTAGTGACTAAATACTAAAGATTATTGCCGTTTAACCGCTTTAGGATTAAAAATTGTGATTGCCGAAATTAAATCCTGGATGTCCATGGTTTTAATATCTTCATCTGCAAAAAAAGCGGAACGTTTATCGGTATTGTAATTGTATATTTTCCAACGCTTAAACTGATACTCTAATGCAGTAAAATTTTCTATCCAGTCACCAGAGTTTAAATACATCGTTTCCCCTTTTTTGTTCTTTTTTACAATCATTTTTGGTTGGTGGATGTGACCGCAAATTACATAATCATAGCCGTTTTCAATGGCTAAGTCTGTTGCAACTTCCTCAAAATCACTAATGTATTTTATAGCTCTTTTTACACTGTTCTTTATTTTTTTAGAAAGCGAATAGCGTTCTTTTCCCATCGTAACTAATATCCAGTTTATAAAGCGATTAAAAAGAATTAGTAAATCGTAACCATAGCCACCTAATTTTGCTAACCATTTGGCATTTTGAATGGAAGCATCAAAAACATCACCGTGAAAGAACCAGGCTTTTTTACCATCTAAAGTCATGACTTTTTTATCGACAATAGAAATATTACCAATTTTTGTACCGCTGAATTTTCTCAGCATTTCATCATGATTTCCTGTAATGTATATAACGTCTACACCATCTGCAGCAAAATCCATTATTTTCTTGATCACCTGTAAATGTGATTTTGGAAAGTAACGCTTGCTAAACTGCCAGATATCTACAATATCGCCATTAAGAATGAGCGTTTTAGGAGTAATACTATTCAAATAAGTAAGCAATTGCTTAGCATGACAGCCGTAGGTTCCAAGATGAACATCTGATATTACTGCTACTTCTACTTTTCGTTTTAGGTTCAAAAAACTGCGTATTTAATTCTCTACAAATTAAATGATGTAGTATTAACTAAAGGTGAAGCTAAAATTATTAAAGTAATAGGTTTAAGTTAATTAACTATTATTAGAATGATTACAATGTTAACAGCGTATTATTCAGTTACAGAAAATGTAGTTAAATTCTGAATGTTTGTTGAAGATCCTGAAGCAGGAATGGCCAAGGTTTGACCTGCAGCTTCTAATGCAGCAATAGCAGTATCACTTATTTGATAGTTGCTTTGTGAGGTGGCCTGAACCAAACCAATAGTATCCGCAAAATAATTAGTAGACACTAAAATATCTTGAGGGTCTAAAATAGTGATTGTTATAGGAAAACCGCCAAAAGAAACAATGGTAGACACAGAGATGTTAAGTGTTAATTGTGAAGCAGTAACCCTGTTATATACGGTATTATTGAGCATAATATTTTCAGAATTACCCAAGGCTTTCGTAGACAATATATAAGTAATTGTTACAGGTAATCCGTTAAAATCCTGAGAAATGGTATTGGTATTTGCTGATAACTCAGTATTAGTTCCGGCTGATGCATCAAATAAAATGAAATCATTTAAAGTAATGTCAAAATTAAAAAGAGAGGCTATTTCTTCAGGCAATTCTAGTGTACCATTAAAGAGTAAAGCTGTGTTTGTTCGTGTTAGACTGCCAGAAGACAAAAAACTAGTCATGGTGCCATTGGCTGGCATGCCCTCATTAACGTCCAGCATAAAAGTATTCGCGGTTTCAGAGACTACGTACAAACTATCATTGCTGGTAATATTTTCTGACGTGGTATTATCTGTGTTTGACACACTATAGTTCCAGAAATCATTTTCTGTACTGGGAAAATAATTACCATCAGCAGCGGTCTCATTAGTATTGTGAGGGTTTTGCACACCTTCGTCTGAACACGATAGGGCGAAAATAGCTAAAAAAGAAAGTATAATAATTTTTTTGTATCCTTTCATAATTCTGAAAACTTAAGATGTAAACTTAGAGATTTTAAACTTAAAATTAGAAAATGGAAGCACAATTTTTCTTTTTCTATAATAACGTTTACATTAGCATACAAAATAGGGATATATGGCTGGAAATTCATTTGGAAAAATCTTTAATCTCACCACATTTGGAGAATCTCATGGCGTAGCCATTGGTGGTGTTATCGATGGTTGCCCACCCAATATCGCATTAGATTTTGATGCGATTCAACAAGAAATGAACAGACGTAAGCCGGGACAATCAACTATTGTTACGCAACGTAAAGAACCAGACGAAGTTAAATTTTTATCTGGTATTTTTGAGGGCAAAACCACGGGGACACCTATTGGTTTTATTATTGAAAATGCAAATCAGAAATCACAAGATTATTCGCATATAAAAGATTCATATCGTCCAAGTCACGCCGATTATGTGTATGATAAAAAATACGGACACCGCGACTACCGTGGCGGCGGACGAAGTTCTGCACGCGAAACAGCAAGCAGAGTAGTCGCTGGAGCGATTGCAAAACAACTTTTAAAAGACATTAAGATTAATGCATTCACCTCTTCAGTAGGTGAGATTTTTATAGATAAACCCTATCAGGAATTAGATTTTAGTAAAATTGAATCTAACGACATTAGGTGCCCAGATACGGCTACTGCAGAAAAAATGATTGCCAAAGTAAAAGAAATAAGAAAAGCGGGAGATACTATTGGCGGTACGATTACCTGTGTCATTCAAAATGTACCCGTTGGTTTAGGAGAACCTGTTTTCGATAAATTACATGCCGATTTGGGTAAAGCCATGTTGTCTATAAATGCAGTAAAAGGTTTTGAATATGGTAGCGGCTTTTGTGGTGCTAAAATGAAAGGTAGCGAACATAATGACCCCTTTAATAATGACGGTACTACAAAAACCAACTTTTCAGGAGGAATTCAAGGCGGTATAAGTAATGGTATGGACATTTACTTTAGAGTAGCTTTTAAACCTGTAGCAACGTTGATTCAAAATTATGAAACCATAGATAAAGACGGGAATACCGTTAAGATGCAAGGTAAAGGGCGTCATGACCCTTGTGTCTTACCAAGAGCAGTGCCTATTGTTGAAGCAATGGCAGCTTTGGTTATTGCCGATTTTTGGTTGTTGAATAAGTTGTATTAAACAATTCCAACGCAGGCAGAAATTTTATAAATTGAAGAAAATAGATTTGAAAAATTTGGGTTTGAAACAAAGTAAAAAGAGTCTTTTTTAGCGTGTAAATACGGTTATATTTTTTATGCTTTGATTACTTTTATCTCTATTTCACTTATTATATATTAATCGATATTGTTATTACAACATACGTAGTTAAAATTAAAAACTAACTAATAAAAGATTCCCGCTTTCTCGGGAAATAAATATGAAAAAACTAGAATTACACTGGAAAATTATAATAGGCATGGTATTAGGAATCCTCTTTGGATTCCTAATGAACGCTGTAGGTGGCGGAAAAGGCTTTGTTACCGATTGGATTGCACCCTTTGGAACAATCTTTATCAACCTTTTAAAACTTATCGCTGTACCATTAATTTTAGCTTCTTTAATTAAAGGTATCTCGGATTTAAAAGACATTTCTAAGATTAAATCGATGGGATTACGTACCATTATTATTTATGTAGGTACAACTTTAATCGCGATTGTAATAGGGCTATCAATTGTTAATGTTATAAAGCCCGGCGCAGGAATGCCTCAGGATACGATTGAGAAAATCAAATTAAAATACGAGAATGATGCCGATGTTAGCGATAAGCTAATGAAAGCATCAGCTCAAAAAGATGCTGGACCTTTGCAAGCTTTGGTGGATATTTTTCCAAGCAATATCTTTCAATCTTTGGGAGATGCCAGTATGCTGCAAGTTATTTTCTTTGCTTTATTTGTAGGGATCTGTTTATTGCTTATTCCTGAGAAAAAGGCAAAACCATTAATTGATTTTTTCGACTCGCTCAACGAAGTCGTCATGAAAATGGTTGATTTAATAATGCTATTTGCACCCTATGCTGTATTTGCTTTAATGGCAAATGTGATTATTGCTTTTGACGATACCGAAATTCTATTAAAGTTATTAAACTACGCGCTATGTGTTGTAGGAGGCTTAGCCTTAATGATAGGTTTCTATCTTGTTTTAGTTAAAGTATACACTAAAAAATCGCCACTTTGGTTTTTAAAGCAAATAAGTCCCGCACAATTATTGGCTTTTTCAACAAGTTCAAGTGCAGCGACATTACCAGTTACTATGGAGCGTGTAGAAGAACATTTAGGTGTAGATAAAGAAGTCTCGGGTTTTGTTTTACCAGTGGGTGCAACCGTGAATATGGATGGTACGAGTTTATATCAAGGTATTGCAGCGGTATTTATCATGCAGGTGATTTGGCCAGAAGGCTTAACATTTACTAATCAATTGGTTATTATTGCAACAGCATTATTAGCCTCTATAGGAAGTGCCGCAGTACCAAGTGCAGGTATGGTTATGCTGGTTATCGTTTTAGAATCTATTGGTTTTCCTGCGGAATTACTACCAATTGGTTTAGCCTTAATTTTTGCTGTAGACAGACCATTAGATATGTGCAGAACTGTAGTTAACGTTACTGGAGATGCTACCGTATCTATGATGGTCGCAAAGTCATTAGATAAATTGCATGAGCCAAGACCAAAAGAGTGGGATGATAATTATGAAGCAGTAAAATAATTTCAAAAAATAGAATATTCTTATTAAATTTATAGAAACGAATCCAGACGATAACTGTTTTCTTAATGAAAATTCAAAAGAGTTGTCTGGGCTTATCGCATTTTAAAATGACTATTAGAAACAGACATGGTCTGGTTCTATTAGTCATCCTAGACGTGTCTCGGTAAGGAATCGTATTTTTTAGACCACAATACCATGTCAAAAATCACGCGCAATAGTCACTCGGTTTCAGTACAATGGTTACACGATCATTTACAAGATGAGAATAGTCTTGTTTTCGACGCCAGTATACCTAAAGTTACGGCAGACAAGAGTGATGACAGGGATGTACAAATTCCTAACACACAATTTTTCGATATTAAAAATAAATTTAGTGACACAGAAGCTCGGTTTCCAAATACGATGCCATCTGAAAAGCAATTTCAAGAGGAAGCAAGAAAATTGGGTGTTAATCAGGACAGTACTATTATTGCTTACGACGATTTAGGCCTGTATTCAAGTGCACGTGTCTGGTGGCTATTTAAAATATTTGGGCACGATAATGTAGCCGTTTTAGACGGTGGTTTACCAGAATGGATTAATCAAGGTTATAAAACGGAAGCGAAACAAGAAAATAACAAACCTATTGGAGATTTTGAAGCCAAATATAATGCAAAACATGTGGTGTATTATGATCATTTAGAGGCACTTTCAAAAGACTCAAAATTTAAAATTATCGATGCGCGCTCAAGTGATCGGTTTAATGGTTTAGTAGCAGAACCAAGGGCAGGATTACGAAGCGGAACGATTTCTAATTCAGTAAATTTACCATACCACCAGGTCCTTAATGGAACAACACTAAAACCAGAACCAGAATTAAGATTAATTTTTAAAACGCTAGCGAATGAAAATCAGCATTTGGTGTTTTCTTGTGGCTCTGGTATTACGGCTTCTGTATTAAGTTTAGCTGCAACTATTGCGGGATACAAGAATAGTGTTTACGATGGCTCATGGACAGAATACGGCACCTTAAAAACAAATTAATTATGGAGACACCTAAAGATTGGACAAAACAGGAATTAATAGCTTACATTTTGCTTTATGTCGCTAATTCAGATCTTAATGAAAGCAACGATGAAAAAGATTTTATCATGTCTAAAGTCGATAGAGAAACTTTTGCAAGTGTTCATGCAGAATTCGACAAGGATAATGATTACCAATGTCTTCAAAAAATAATTAAAAGTGTAGAATCACATGATTATTTTAGGAATGACTATGCCGAATTGTTTGCAGATATTAAATCAATGTTATACGCGCATGGTGAAGCAGAGGAGATGGAAGAAACCGTATTTATGTACTTAAGGAAAATTTTAGAGAAATAAGTATTTAATTAAAAATCAACGGGTTCAAAAATTATCTTTAGAAATACTAGATTTCCTTCAAGTGTAATATTTTAGACTGCTTTCATTGTATGGCTTGTTGAGAATGTAATAATAAAAAAAGTCTCAAAGCCATATATAATCCATTCAGTAGCTAAAACTGAAGCTTTTAAAGTGTAGACTATAAACCTTAAAAGAACGTACTCATTCCTAACTCATCGTGATTTAGGGTAAATTAATTATTATGTGCTTTGAGACTCTAACCAATCTCAACAGCTATAAAATTAGCAAAGAGATAGGCTTTATAAAAACGATAATGAGTAAAGTGCTGGTTTCTACGAGTGAATACTACTTTTAAATGAGTTAAGTGTCTTTTTATGTCATTCATCGGTAATTTTTACAAAAATAGGTTGTAAATCAAATAATTAGGTCGTTCATCGATTTTTTACTGCACAATAAAATATCCCATTTATATTAGCAGTGCTATTACGAATAAATACTCCCAAACCTATGAAATTGTTGATAACAATACTTTTACTATTTACTGTGTTTTTTGCTTCTGCTCAAGAAGATAAAAAAGAAATAAACATTATTATACCTACTATCGAAGCGCCATCAATTGATCTGAATCAAGAGGTTGTTATTAGTGTCAAAGGCATTAAAACAATGGATGAAATCGATATTGAAAATTACAATAAAACAAGCTACCTAAACCTTATTGCTAATAAAAAGCAAGAACCAGAAATGTGCTAATAAGCATATTAATTGAATTAATCCAAGAATACAAACGTATTAGTTAAAGTCTGAATGTCTCAATTCAGACTTTTTTTATGCTAATACCTTTAGTTTTTAAGGTTTACAATTTTCTAGGACTTTTACTTAAACAAGAATGTTATATAATTCTTAAATACATCGGTTTTCTGTGTATATGTTTTTGATTATAACTAAATTAGTAAGTAATTAAAAACACATGTTCTTACCTAATGATTATTCCACGTTTTATAGTAAATCAGCTAACGGATAGTCATCGGAAATAAAAAATGAATGGAAGAAAAAAACAGACTTTTTAAGAAATACATTGAAACAAGATCCCAAACGGTAAAGCTTTGTGAAGGGCTTCAACCTGAAGATTTTTCAATACAAGCCGCTTCTTTTGTGAGTCCGCCTAAATGGCATTTGGCACACACCACCTGGTTTTTTGAAGAAATGGTTCTAAAGCAATTCAGTAAGGATTATAAAACATATAATGATACTTATGCTTTTTTGTTTAATAGTTATTACAACAGTTTAGGAGAACGTATTGGACGTCACGAAAGAGGGTTAATAACCAGGCCAACTAGTAATACCATTTTCAAGTACAGAGATTATGTGGATAAGCATATAGAAAAACTATTGGAAAGTGATTTAAATACTGCATTAGAAACACTCATTATTTTAGGCATTAACCACGAGCAACAACACCAAGAATTATTAATTACAGATTTAAAATATTCTTTTTCTCATAATCCTACCTATCCAGAACTATCCAATACAAATTTTATTTCAGATCAAAATACTAAAAACACAACAGATGACGCTTGGATAGCTATAGCAGAAGGTGTTTATACTATTGGGCATCAAAGTAAAGACTTCTCTTTTGATAATGAATTAGGAGTACATCGCGTGTTTTTAGAACCTTTTGAAATTTCTAAAGATTTAGTTACTAACGGTGACTATATTAAGTTTTTAGAATCAGGCGCTTACAGCGATCCAAAATACTGGTTAGACGACGGCTGGGCTTGGATTAATAGTAACGCTATATCAAAACCTTTATACTGGAAAAAAATTGAGGGTAAATGGTTCCATTATACGGTTTCAGGACTTAAACCAATAGATAAAAAGGCCATATTAAGTCATGTTTCATTTTATGAAGCGCATGCATTTGCGTTTTGGTCTGGACATAGATTGCCTACCGAATATGAATGGGAAATAGCATCCAAACAGTTTGTTTGGGGAACACGATGGGAGTGGACTAACTCTGCTTACTTACCGTATCCAAAATTTAAAATTTCAAAAGGTGCTGTAGGCGAGTATAATGGTAAATTTATGGTCAATTTAATGGTCCTTCGAGGGGCCTCGACAGCGACCGCACCAAATCATAGTCGTAATACGTACAGAAACTTTTTTAGTCCAGAAATGCAATGGCAACTCTCTGGAATTCGCTTAGTAAAATAGATTTAAAAAAAATGAACAATACCTTTATGAAAGATGTGGATAACGGGCTCAGTGCTAATCCGAAAATCTTATCTTCAAAATATTTTTATGATGCCATCGGAGATGCTTTGTTTATAAAAATAATGCAGATGCCAGAATATTACTTAACCAATTCTGAATTTGAAATTTTAAGTCAACAAACAGAAACTATTGTAAATAATTTGGGTCTGACTAAAAACAAGCCATTCGATTTAGTGGAGTTAGGCGCAGGAGATGGTAAGAAAACCAAAGAGTTATTGCGCTATCTAATAAAACATGACTATAATTTTAATTATGTTCCTATAGATATTTCAAGTAATGTTTTAAATCTTTTAGAGAACAGCTTAAGAGCAGAATTTAAAACCTTGAATATCGCTAAAAAACAAGGGGACTATTTCGAAGTTTTAAAAGAAATTAAAGCCAATAAGAAACCTAAAGTTGTGTTGTTTTTAGGGTCTAATATGGGTAACATGGAAGATGAAAAAGCACAGGTATTTATAGAAACATTAAGCGACGCATTAGAGATAAACGATAAATTGTTAGTGGGATTAGATTTAATAAAGTCTGAAGCTATTGTTTTGCCTGCGTATAATGATCAGGCAGGTATAACTAAAGCGTTTAATCTTAATTTATTATCACGTATTAATAAAGAATTATTAGCAGATTTTAATATAGAAACCTTCGATCATAGAGCAATTTATTCAGAACAGACAGGTATTGCCAGAAGTTATATTGTTAGCAAAGTAGAACAGACGGTAAGCATTGCACGTTTAAACAAAACATTTAATTTTAAAAAAGAGGAAGCTATAAATGTTGAAATTTCTCGTAAATACAATGATGCTATTGTCGATAAATTGATTGTAAATTCAGGTTTTAAAAGGCTTAAAAAGCTTACGGATTCAAAACAGTTCTTCGCAAACTATATTTTTAATAAATCAGCTTCATGACTCGTAAAACGACTGTAGGTCTTTTAGGTTTAGGGAGTAGAAGCACAGTATTCTATTTAGAAAAACTGAATGCTTTGTATCAGGAGTTGAATAAAGGGTACAGTACTTTTCCCTGCCTTGTATTAAATATAGATTTTAATAGCATTAATCCCTATTTACCTGATAAAACTTCAGACTTGCTTCATAATTTAAAACCAGTCATTAAAGACTTGGAAAGCTTAGCTATAGACCATTTAGTAGTTCCAAACCTAACGCTCCATGAAACATTAGAACATATAACAATGCCTACTAGAATTATTCATCCAGTAACGCTGTGTATTGAAAGACTACACTTTTACAAAAAGAATAAAGTAACACTTATTGGTTCTCAGTATACAATGAATGCCAATTATCTATTCAAAGCATTCGAGAAAGAACAGATCACAGTCGAAAGACCAACGCTTAAAGATCAAAACGTAATTGATGCTTTGAGAAAAAAGGTTTATAATAGCCAAGAAACCGAGGGAGATCTGCTTGGTTTTAGACGTTTATTAGAGACTTATAAAGCGAATTCTACGGTAATAATTTGTTGTACTGAATTATCTGTCATCAATTCAGAACCCAATAATGCGCAAAGTATTGATATGGCATTATTGCAAATAGAGCAAGCGATTAGTCTAAAAACTTAGCTTTTAATTCTGGAGTAGGAATCCAGCAAGATTCTTGTTTACCATACCATTTGTAACGATTTTTAGCGACGTAATCGTACACCCAATTTCTTATAAATGTGGGAACCATAAAAAATACAGCCATTAGATTTCTTGGAAAACCAAGTGCTTTGGCAATATGAAGTGCTGCTGAAGATTTTACTTTTATGCCATTTTCTTCAGAATAAAGCAGTATAGAATCTGTTTTTGAAGGATCTATATTAAAATGCGAGATGATTTTTTGTCCAATCTCACTTTGCAGTGCCGTAAATAGGAATTGATGCTTTGTATCATGTTTAATGACGTATTGTACAGAAGCGTTACATAGGTTGCAAACCCCATCGAATAGGATTAGTTTTTTATGTTTTGGAAGTTCTTTTATCACCATACACTACAAAAATACGATTTTACTTTTTATAAATTTTAGAAGCAGCTGTTCGCGTAAAGACTGAATACTGTGCCTTAACACTTACTTCAACGGGTCAACCAACTCCAATAAATCCACATTTACATTTGTGGTAAAAATACCATAATTCACAATGGCTTTGCCTTTTTCTAGCGTATCAATACTTCCAATGGCCTTGCCGTCATGCATTCTCACACGATCACCAATTTTTAATACTGGTTTTGGTTTTTCTACAGGAATAGCTTTTAGTTTAGCTTCTTTTTTCTTTTTACGAATAACTTCTACCTTTTTTTCAGCTTCTTGTTTTACTTGTTTCTCTTTCGTTTTTTCAACTTTCGCTTGTTTTGCTGATACTTTTTTACGTTTAGAATTTTCTATTTGTACTAAACGGAATAGCTCTGCCATTAGTTCACCCTTTTTCTTATCGTTAAAGAACTTTTCTGAAATGTCATTAACTTTCTGTCCGAGATAAATTAAACGCTGATTACTATCGTATAATTCCTGATAGCTTTCTAGTTTCTTTTGAATCTTCCCGTTGATTTCTTCAAGCTTATCAGCTTCAGATTGTTTTTTCTTTTCGTTTATTTTAAGTGATTCCCCTGTTTTTTCCAACTTTGCACGCTCTTTTTGAAGCTTAGCAATGGTGGCATCAAAGCGTATTTTAGAGCGTTCAATTTTCTTTTTAGCACGATTGATTAAACTATAGGGAATGCCATTTTTTTGAGCCACTTCAAAGGTGAAACTACTACCAGCCTGACCTAATGCCAGTTTGTACATGGGTTCTAACGTACGTTCATCGAACATCATGTTAGCATTAATCATGTCGTCCTTTTCGTTAGCTAACATTTTTAAGTTCGCATAATGTGTGGTAATAATACCAAAAGCATCCCGCGCATAAAACTCTTCTAAAAAGGTTTCGGCTAAAGCACCACCTAATTCAGGGTCAGATCCTGTACCAAATTCATCAATTAAAAAGAGAGTGTTTTTATTGCACTTCTTTAAAAAGTAATTCATTTGTTTTAGTCGGTAACTATAAGTACTTAAATGGTTTTCTATGGATTGGTTATCGCCAATATCGGTAAGGATTCTATCAAAAACACTCACGATGCTGCGTTCGTGAACAGGAATTAGCATCCCACTTTGCAACATTAACTGTAGTAAACCTACCGTTTTTAGGGTAATCGATTTTCCACCCGCATTTGGTCCAGAAATCACGATAATTCGGCTAGTCTTATTGAGCTCGATGGTTTGCGGAAAGGTTTTTTCTTTATTCTTAAGATTGGTTAGGTATAGTAGTGGGTGATACGCATCTCGCAAAAACAAATGTTTTTCATCGCTAATTTCTGGTAAAATAGCGTTCATTGATTTGGCATATTTTGCTTTTGCAGCAATCACATCTATTTCAGTTAAAAATTCCTGATAGTTTGCGATTAGTGGTAAGAACTCACGTAAAAAGTTAGTGACTTCTTTTAAGATACGAACGACCTCTTCGCCCTCTTCGTAATGTAAATTATTAAGTTCTCGAGAGTGCTGTAACGTGGTTTCTGGTTCAATATAAACAATACTTCCAGTCTTGCTTCCGCCCATTATGGCACCTTTAACCTTACGTCTGTACATGGCTTTTACTGCCAAAACGCGTTTATTTTCTACCACAGACTCCCGGATATCATCTAAATATTCTAAGTTGTGGTATTGGTTTAAAGCCGAGGTGAAACTGGAATTTATTTTACCTTTAAGTTTATTTATTTGTTGCCTAATGTCATAGAGTAGCGTAGAAGCATTGTCTTTTACATCGCCAAAACGGTCGACGACACTGTCAATCTTCTCGATGATTGCTGTTGTGACCTCTATGCGTTGTGCATACTGTTTTAAGTTGGGATAATAGTCTTCAAACTTATTTAGAGCTTTAACAATCTCATTAGCCGTTAGTGAAATAGAAACAATCTTTTTTAAACTGTGTGTTTCTAAATAGGTGTTTTCTATGCGTAGTAATTGTAATTCCTTGGTAATCGCCTCAAAGCCATGATTTGGTAAACGGTTGTCGTTATAAAAAGACGACACGTATTCGTTGGTTAACTGTAAGGCATTAAGTAAGGTCTCTTTGTCTTGGAACGGAGCAATGTCTTGTGCTTTAAGATGACCTAAATGTGTTACACAATACTCACTAACCTGTTCTAAAACAGTGGCGAATTCTAAATCTTGTAATGTTTTTTTGTGGATGTTAATCATAGCATTTCCCGTGAAAACGGGAACCTTATAAATTTGTTCTTTTTCTTAGCAGAACAAAGTTAAGGAAAAGGTTTGTAAATTGAATTTTTGAGAAGTGATCTTAGTAGTATTTAGTACTAAAAGAAGGGGATTTTATTTTATGCTACTTTTAAACCGTTCGGTTTAAGGGGAAGCTTACAATCAATTTTTTTATGTTTTAATTCAGATTTGCAACCAAAAATGAAAAGGCATAATAAGAGTAGGCTTGTTTTATTCATGGTTCTATATCAATAGTCAAGTCAGTTTCCGTTTTTCTAATTTTTAGAATTCATGGGTACTTCTACTCTGAAATAAAAGTTATCAAAGGGTGAAAAAAAGCGAAATCCACTACGTTTCTCATTTTTTTTATAGTAATCATTATAAACCCTTAACGAAACTCAGGGTTTTCAAACTCCCAACGGTCACCATCATTCCATTTACTTCGAGAATTGCCATAAGCAGGGTAGCCCCCTTGGTTTTTAAGCATAGCCGCAAGATGGAGTAGGTTATAGGTCATAAATGTAGTATTTCTGTTTGTGAAATTAGACTCAAAACCAACGGGTGGATTAATTTTTTTATCTTTCCATTCGGTGTCGCCATAACTTGGTCCGGGACCTACTTCACCTATCCAACCGCAGTCGGCTTGTGGTGGAATAGAGTAGCCCACATGTTGTAAAGCATATAAAATACCCATCGCACAATGCTTTACACCATCTTCATTACCAGTAATGACGCAGCCTCCTACTTTGCCGTAGAATATATATTGGCCTTTGTCGTTGGTTTTTCCACTCATCGCATAAAGGCGTTCAATGAGTTTTTGTGTTTCAGACGATTTCTCTCCCAACCAAATTGGGGTGCCAACAATTAAAATATCGGCAGAAATTATTTTTTTGAAGAGTTCAGGCCATTCATCTGTTTTCCAGCCGTAATTGGTCATGTCTGGATAAACACCACTGGCAACATTGTGATCAATTAACCTAATATTTTCGATGGCTACCTGTTCATTTTTCATAATCTGCCTAGAAATATCCATAAGTTTCGAGGTATGACTAGTAGCTGGTGATTTTTTTAAGGTGCAGTTTACATAAACTGCTTTTAGATGGCTAAAGTCTGGTTTTTTCATTGGTACTATGGTATTAATTAATAGACTATTAATCAGCGCTAAGCTAAGTTACACATTTTTAGTGTGCTCTAAAGCATTGAAGTATTGGTTTTTATTGCTCCATTATTAAAAAAAGGGTTTAAAAATATGTTGGTGTTAACAAAGATGATTATTAAAAACTTAGAGAAGTTAGGTTTTAATTGAATCAGCATGAAGTGAAAGTTACCAAAGGTTATAAATGATAAAAGCACAAACAAAAAGGTTTGTGCTTTTCTTAATACTTTTAATAATGGTTTATGTAATCTCTAATATAAAGTTTTAGCTCACAGACTCAAACTGTTATTAAATAAAATAATTTATATTTTATAGATAAAACCTAGACTAATATTACGTCCTATATTAGCAATGCCATCGGCTTTTAAACGTGATAAATGATGCACATAGCTCTTATTCGTTATATTATTTGCAGAAAGCGTAAAAGAAAGTATGTTATCAAATAGTTTAAAATCACCACCAAAACCAGCACTTAATAAGGCATAACCATCGGTTAGTGTTTCAAAGACACTCACGTTGGTTTGCTTAAAAGTGTTTCGTAATTTAACAAAGGTATAGCCATTGTTAATCCAAGCTTTTTCAAATTCTATTCTAATGGTATTGGTTATACTGTTTGCTGGAATTAAAGGTAAAAAAGCACCGTTATTTTGTTTTCCAGTTACGGTTTCAAAACTGGCTTCAAAATGCAACCAGTCTAAAGGGTGCGGATGGATATGTAAGCCAACTTCACCACCATATAAATTAGCATTCTGTTGCAAATAATCATAAACAGGTGCAGCGTCTATCACATCGCCAGTAGGTGAGAGGTAAATATAATTGGAAATGCTGTTGTAAAAGCCATTAACGAAAAGTTCTACATGCTCATTTTTAAACTCTAAAGACAGATCGGTTTGAAAGTTTTGTTCGTTTTCTAAATTGTTATTACCTATTTCAAAACGGTTAGTCCCTTCATGTGTTCCAAAACTGGTAAGCTCGGCTAAGTTTGGTGCGCGATAGCCAGAGGCTAAATTCAGTCTGGCTATGATGTTTGGTGTGATCGCTGTCTTTGCTCCCAAAGCCCCATTAAAACTGCTAAAATCACGATTTACACCCTCTAAAACTCTAATAGCTCTAGTATCAAACCTGGCACCTAATTGCACATCGACTTTATTAAAATGTATGTGTGCGGTCGCTAAAACACCAATATCATTAGTCGTTGCATCTGGAATCAACGTTTCTTCACCGTAATTGGTATTGACTTGATGCATGCCCTGCAATCCAACAATCGTTTCAAATTTACCTAAGGTTGGTAGATTATATTTTACATCATAACTCGCCGTTTTTAGCTTCATTTGCAATGCAGCTTCGCCTATTTCTTCTTCTTCTTCTTCATGCATTTCTGCTGTTTCTTCTTCCTCTTCCTCATGATCGTGATGTTCTTCAAATTCCTTTCGATCATTATAAGTAAATCCTAGATTAACATCAAAACTAGAATTATTGAGAAATACTTTAGACTTCAAACTAAAGATATGATTGGTTAAATCTTGATAAGGTAATAAAGGGGTTCGGGCTGTCGATTGCTCGCCAATAGCTTCAGGAATACCTAATTTTGAACGGTTAACATTATAGCGGAAATCTGTCTTAAATCCAACAGTTTGATATCCAATACCTGCCTTAAAATCTTGCTCTCTAAAACGCGTATTAGTCACCTGGTAATTTTCAGTATCATAATCTGAATGTTCTGAAAGACCCGCTCTAAAAAGGAATTTTACTTTTTCTGCGGAAGCTTTAAAAGCTGCCGATGAATTATAGCCTTGGGTATTACTGAAATAATTCCCACCAATTTCACCTTCACTAGTGTTTTTTAAAGCATATTTCTCAGGATTAAAATACAACACACCACCCAGAGCATCACTACCATAGAGTAGAGAAGCGGGGCCTTTTATAACTTCTACACTTTCAATACCAGCGCTATTAATTCCTAAGCCATGTTCGTCTCCAAATTGTTGATTTTCTAATCGAATGCCTTGGGTGTAAACCAAAACGCGATTGGCCGAAAGTCCGCGAATAACAGGTTTCCCTATGCTTACACCAGTTGAGACGCTCTCTACGCCTGCAATAGTGGTTAAACCATCAGATAAGGTTACTGCACCTTGTCTTTGCAATTCTGAAAGGGCTTCTCGTTCAACCTTCATTACATTTTCAGATTGTAATTTATGAAATGGAGTAGAAATAATAAGCTCTTCCATTTCTATAGCAGAAGGATTTAGTGGGATGGCTAAGGTTTCGGTTGTTGGGATTGTAATTTTTTTTGAAACCGTCTCAAAGCCAATGATAGAAATGATTAATGTTTGAGTGCCTTGAGGTATTTCGGTTAAAGAAAAAGTACCGTTTTCGTCAGTTACTGTGCCTTTGTCTAATTGCGGAATGTAAACGGAAACAAATTCTAAAGCCTCGTTCGTTTCATTGTTTGTAATAAGGCCATTTATGGTATTTTGTGCCAAAGCACTTGATAGTACTGTACACAGTACTATCGTGAATAGATATTTCATTTAAATAAAGTTTAGTTTAATAAAATTGAAATGCTGCCATTTCAACAAAGAAAAAAATAAAGTATTAAACTAATTGTGGCGGACCACGAAGTGAAAACGGAAGTTTTTGAAAGGCGCTAACAAATTCGTATTGAGAGCTTAATATGTTGTGATTATCTTCTGTAAAACCAAATGCGATTTCTTTAAAAGTAACAGTATAAACCGTATTTAAATTGAATTTATAAAATTCGCATTCTAAATCGATATTATGAAAATGGGTATCCTGTGGATTGTCACAAACCTCATGTTTGTGATTCTCAAAAATATGATTAAACTTAACAGCAGCAGGCAACATCACGGCTAAAACGAGTATTATAGCGAGTGATTTAATGATGATATGTTGCTTTATATGTTGCATTTAATCTACAAAACGCCCTAATCCAAAACGGCGTATCATTTTCTTTTCGAACTCCCAGAAAAATTTACCTTGGCCTAAAATATAACCAAAGCATACCAACAGGATTTGGTAGAAAATGAGTCCAATAATAATATATAATATCCAATAAACATATATATTTAAGTTTTCTTTAGTAATTCCTAGGAGTTTAATTACAGGCCTACCAACAAAAAGAGAGGAAGATCCTGTAATCGCAAAAACAATAAAAATGCGAATCATTTCCCAACGGTATTTAACCACCCATTTTTGTTCTAATTTTTTAAAAATAAGTAGGCAAAGTCTTAATAAAAAAAAGGTTATGAGAAACGCAAAAGCAATTTTAAAACCAATATGGTATTCTTCACGAAATAAACCAGTGATTTTGTAAGCGGAGTAAAAAAGGCCTAAAAGCCCTAAAACAGGAAAGAGTAGCTGCCAATTTTTCTGAATTTCCCAACGCTGTTTAAATTGCTCCATAGTAAAATTTTATGGGTGCAAATATAAATTAATTTTGAGGAACTCTGCCACCTAAAAGATTTTGATTATAGGTGTTTTGAAAGTAAATAAAATAATTATAGAGCTTATAATTTACATCGTAGCCATAATCGACGCCTTGCCTATAGTTTATTTGAAGTTCATATAAATTGTCGTTAAAACGTCCTGGTTGTAATACTCTGGAATTCCATTCTTGCACATAACGAATATTCTTAGTTTCTAAATAGTTTTGTGTGTAAAAACCTTCTGGCTTTGCAATAGTTATTAACCACGTGTTAAAACCAGGCTCTATAATGATGATGTCGTATTCTAATTGATCACTCGAAATTTTCAAGGTATCACCAACTTGCGCTTCAGGCTTTTCAACTGTATTTGTATCTGTCGTTTCTTTTGATGAGTGACATCCAAAAGCAATAGTCAATATTGATACTACTAATATTAAATTTTTCATAGTTTAATTTTGAATAAAGATACAAATAAAGGTGGATCAATAAAAGCGAGAAGAGCCAAACAAGTGTTTGGCTATTGATAATACTATGTTTATTTTAGCGTGAGTCAAATTATTATTTTCCTCCAAAAAGACCACCTAGTAGCCCCCCAAGGCCACCTTTTTTCTTAGAGCTACCTAATACCATACCGGCGACATCATCTACAATGCTCCCGTCACCATCTGCGTCAAGAATGGATTCTAAAAAACTTTGTTCTTTTTGATTTGAGGAACCACTTAATAAACCACCTAATAAGCCGCCAATATCATTAGAAGAATTTACATTTTCCTGTTTAGCTTGTTTCCCCAGAATGCCCATCAAAATTGGTGCTGCAACTTTTAAAATGTTTGCTACTGTGCTTGCGTCTAATCCAGATTTTTGACCTATTACCCTTTCAACACCTACCTTTTTCGAGCCTAAAACATGATCTAAAATTTTAGCGCCATCTTGCTTCACTTCATCATCAACACCTCCGCCAAATAGACTGCCAAGGTGGTCTAAAATGCTACCATCATGTTTGCCTTGAATTGCACTCATTAAGCCTTCGGCACCTTCAGGTGTGGCTGCATTACGTTTCATTGCAGCCATTAATACAGGTAAAGCCATCGTTAAAACACTACTTGTTTCTTTTGTGTCATTTCCTGTTGATCTTGCAACGCCACTAACGATAGTTTTTCCTAACTCACTATCTAATACATCTAAAATTCCTGCCATTATGTTCTTGTTTAAGTTAAAATTTGATGGAAAAAAGATACATAAAAAAAGCCGCAACGTTATAGTTTGCGGCTTTAATTATATTAAAAACTAATTGTTTTATGGATAAAACGTTTTATTTAGTTAAAGTAGTATGTCTTTAATTTGTGTTGCTAATTCGGTACCTATTCTATCTTGTGCTTCATTAGTTGCAGCTCCAATATGTGGTGTTAATGAAATTCTTCCATTCATTAATAACTGTACAGCGGGAGTGGGTTCATTTTGAAAGGTATCTAAACCTGCAAAGGCTAATTTACCGCTTTCTAACGCATTAACTAATTCCACTTCATTAACGACTCCACCACGGGCAGCGTTTATGATCACAGAACCCTTTTTCATTAAATCAAATTCTGCTTTACCAATAACATAGTCTTTTTGAGCTGGTACGTGAAGTGTTACAAAATCAGATTCTTTTAAAACGGTTTCCATAGGTTGCGTTTTAATATTGAAGCTTACCGCTTGGCCGTCAAAAAAATCAACAGTTACTTCGGCACCATCAATAAACATATCAGCTGCTATTACTTTCATTCCAACACCTAATCCAATTTTAGCAACTTCCTGTCCAATACGACCAAAGCCTATAATACCTAGTGTTTTACCTCTTAGTTCAACACCTTTAGCGTAGTTTTTCTTTAACTTATTAAATTGAGAATCTCCATCTAAGGGCATGTTTCTATTAGAATCGTGTAAGAAACGGACGCCGCCATAAAGGTGAGCGAACACTAGTTCTGCAACAGATTGTGAAGAAGCAGCAGGTGTATTGATGACCTTTAAACCTTTATCGCGAGCGTACTCAACATCAATATTATCCATACCAACGCCACCACGACCTATAATCTTTAAACTAGGACAGGCATCGATTAACGGTTTGCGAACGGTTGTTGCACTTCTTACTAGAAGGACAGTCACCTCATTCTCATTGATAAAATTAATTAATTGCTCTTGTGCTACTGTTGTAGTAATCACTTCAAATCCTGCGGCTTCTAAAGCGTTAATTCCGCTTTGAGAAACACCATCGTTTGCTAATACTTTCATTGCAATACTTTATTTTTAATTCCTACATTTTCGATAATTATCGAGGGAGAAGGAGTCTATTACTATTTTATTTATGTTAAGTTCTAGTCGCACTAATACCGGCGACGGCAACTTGAATATTTTTATGCTTTAGCTTCCAATTCACTCATAACCTCCACTAAAGCCTTAACGCTATCAATCGATAATGCATTGTACATTGATGCTCTGTAGCCTCCAACACTTCTATGTCCATTAATGCCGTTAATTCCTGCCTCTTTAACCATTGTTTCAAATGTTTCTTTTAAGTTTTCACTTTCCAGAGTAAACGTAGCATTCATATTCGAACGGTCTTCTTTTGCTGTAAACCCTTTAAATAGTGGGTTTAAGTCAATTTCCGAATACATAATACGCGCTTTCATTTCATTCACTTCTTCAATGGCTTTAATACCTCCAAGGTTTTTTAACCATTCCAGCGTTAACATCGAAGTATAAACGGCGAAAACAGGTGGCGTATTGAACATACTGTTTTTAGAAATATGTACTTTATAATCCATCATTGATGGAATTTTACGCGATACTTTTCCTAGAACCTCTTCTTTCACTACAACTAAAGTCGTACCTGCTGGTCCCATATTTTTTTGAGCCCCTGCATAAATTAAATCAAACTGGGAAAAATCAAGTGTACGAGAGAAAATATCACTGCTCATATCGCATACCAAAGGAATGTCTACTTTTGGAAAGCTTTTCATTTGGGTTCCAAAAATGGTATTATTTGAAGTGACATGCAAATAATCATAATCTGAAGGCACATCGTAGCCTTTTGGAATGTAGTTATAATTAGACGCCTTAGAAGAAGCGACCTCATAGACATCATCATAAATTTGGGCTTCTTTCATCGCTTTATCTGCCCAGGTTCCTGTATTTAAATAACCGGCTCTTTTTTCTAATAGATTAAGTGCCACCATTAAAAACTGCGTGCTCGCGCCACCTTGTAAAAACAACGCTTTATAACCTTTGCCTTCTAAGCCTAGAAGTTCTAATGCTAGCGCTCTGGCTTTTTCCATCACATCAACGAAAGCTTTACTTCTATGCGAAATTTCTATCAAGGATAATCCGTTATCAAAATCTAATAAAGCTTCTGAGGCTTTTAAAATTACTTCTTTTGGCAACACGCAAGGACCTGCGCTAAAGTTATGTCTCATCATAATTAAATAGTGTTGTTTTTAGCGTTACAAAGGTGCTAAATAATCTATGATTTTTTGTTATTAAAATGATAAATTATCCGCTATAATTTTAACAAAAACGCAATGGTATCCACTTCATCTGCATAATCCCAAAGCGCTGGTTTTTGTGTGTTTCCAAATGTGATCTCTTGGGAAGAGAAGCCTTCAGCAACAATACATTGGACATTATCTGCGTGGTTTTTTAGTTTTTCCTGAAGCGCTACTTTAGTATCATAATATTCATAAAACACAGTAGCAATAGGAGATGCGAAACTCTCATCTTCCTTAATCATGAGAAATCCGTTTTCCAACATCTCAAATTCACTCATTAAATAAACGGCTTTGTTATAATCGTAATTATTAGCATATTTAGATTCGTTAATGATGGGATGCCACTTGTACATGGCTTCAAAAAAAGCATCGAAAGCATAGCCTCTTGGAAGAAACAATTTGGACACATTTCGGCAACCTAATCCATAGTATCTAAAGATATCATCAGAGAGGTTTTCCAGTTCTTCTTTGGTTTCCTTGCCATTTAAAACAGCAACAGAGTTTCTGTTTTTTCTTATAATTGAAGGTTTGCCTTTGAAATAGTATTCAAAATAGCGTGCTGTATTATTGCTTCCTGTAGCGATTACCGCATCAAAATCACTGAGTTTTTCTTCTGTAAATTGTATTTTTCCTTTAAATTCAGGCGCAATGTATTCTAAATACTTGGCTAAAAAAGGAAGTAAATTTTTGTCATTTGAAGATTGCTTAACCACAACGCTATGTCCCGAAATTAATACCGCTAAGAAGTCATGAAAGCCAACTAAGGGGATGTTTCCTGCCATGATAATCGCAACATTTTGCGGATGGACATTAGTAAAATCATATTTTGACGTCCATTGGCTCAATTGACTGTCAGTAAGTTCATTCGCCCATCCGTTTAAAGCAAAAACGATATTCTTTTTCGTAAACCAGCCATTATGTTCTTGTGCTAATTTAATCTGGTGTTTAAAGCCTTCAAAGAACAAATCGTTATGTAAAACAGTTTCATTTTTTTGAAAATCTTCACTAGTGAATTGCTTTATAAAAGCACCTAATTTTGAGAAAGCGTTAATTCTTTGTTGTAATTCCATCAGCTATTTGCGTAAGACTTGTTTTGTCATTATTTTTGCAATGCAAATTTAGATAAAAATAAGCTATATGGCGATTATTATAACAGACGAATGTATAAACTGTGGTGCTTGTGAGCCAGAATGCCCAAATACTGCTATTTATGAAGGTGCTGACGACTGGAGATATAAAGACGGAACAAGCTTAGAAGGTAGTGTTGTTTTACCTAATGGTAAAGCTGTGGATGCCGAGGAAGCTCAGGAACCAATAAGTGATGAAATATATTATATCGTCCCAGACAAATGTACTGAGTGTAAAGGATTTCATGATGAACCACAATGTGCTGCAGTTTGTCCTGTAGATTGTTGTGTCCCAGATGACGATCATGTAGAGACTGAAGCAGTCTTATTAGGAAAGCAAAAATTCATGCATCCTGAAGATTAATTTATACGGTATTATCAATTAATAAAAAAATCCTACACAACGTTAGGATTTTTTTGTGCCATTTTTCTGGCGACCATAACGTACGTATCAAACATATACGACGGTTTGTCTATACATTCAATGAGTTCAAAATCATTTAGATATAAAAATAATTCCCATTCGTTTTTAGTGAAAGCACGTACTTCAGAATCATCTTGTGTAATTAGTTTCTTACTGTCCTCAGTTACTTCATAATACTTTGCATTCCAATTAAACATGATATTATTTGAGGTCGTCGGTGTTAAAAAGCTTTCTCTATAGTATGTTTTTTGTTTGTAAGTAGCAGCATGTTCCATGTTAACACCCCCTTTAATAGACTTAATAAACCGATTCGCATCAATGAAATCGAAACACAGAATCCCTTGATTTTCTAAATTGTTATAAATAGCATGTAACGCGTTATGAACATTTTTATTTGAAAGTAAGTAGCTTGAAGTTCTACCAGTAATAATAATACTTTGCGTGGTTTGATTTAATTTGAAATCACGCATGTCACCTTGTATAAAATGCTTTTTAGAAAGCTTTTGGCTTGCGAGGGCCACCATATCTGCACTATAATCTAAACCGTGGTAGTCAAAACCATTTGCTACAAAATATTTTGCGAGGTTGCCCGTACCTGAACCCATTTCTAAAACCTGATTTTTTTTATACTTATTTAATAGCGTACTATAAAACAGGTATTCTTCCTCATAGTTTATGAAGGTTTGATACATGGCATCATAGAGGTGTTCCAATCCGTTTGTGTAGAGACTTTGCATGTTTTAAAGATAAAAAAAATGCTACTCAAATTGGAGTAGCATTTTAAATAATCACAATAAATTAGTGATTTAGAATTTATAGTTTAACGATAAATTAAACATCGTTCCTAATTGACTAAAGTGGTACCCATCGTAAGTCATTTGAGAATAACGTTGGTTAAAGGTAATAAGGTTAGACTGGTTTTTAGTTTGCGCTGGATCGGCTAAAATGGCTTCTCCTGCTGCATTCTCTGCTTTAAACTCCCATTCTGGTAAAACGTTTAGTAAATTATTGACGTTTAATGCGATGGTTAGTTTTTCGGTAGCATTATAGTTAATACCTAAATCTGTAACAATCTTAGGAATAAATTCCGTTCTTAAATCGTTACTCATACCTTGTTGTTTAAAGGTTGTTTTTCCAAAGTACGTGTTGTTTAAAGAGAACCCAAATTTATTAATATCATAATTAGCTCCTAAGATCCATTTTGTTACTGGTCTTGAAGTAAAGAATAAGGCTTCCTGTGTGTCGTTAACTACAGATTGGCCAGAATTGGCTACTAAAGGAATGTCTTTCACAGCGCCATCTCTCTCATTTTGAATGGTGTAGTTTCCAGATAAATTAAGATCTAATTGACCACTACCTAATCCAATGTTTCTTTTTGATAAAACAACATCAATACCAGAAGTTCTGGTGTCTATGGCATTAGAGAAAAAACTAATGTCACTTAAGTTGTTTTCGTCTAAAAGGATATCTAATGGGTTTGTTGGATCTCCACTAGGTCCAATTTCTGCCCCTAAAACAATACGATCTTTAACTGCTATGTTATAATAATCTAGAGTAAAACTTAGGTTGTTATCAAATTTACCGCCTACACCAACGGTAAAGTTGTTTGAGGTTTCTGCATCCAATTCTGGAATTCCTAGTAATTTTGCCTGAGTAGAAACATTGTTTATTAAGCCACCAACTTGTATGCCAGAACCAGCAATAAAGCTATACTGCGCTTTTTGTGTGTAAATTTGATGTAATGTAGGTGCTCTAAAGCCCGATGATACAGAAGCTCTTGCTGTTAATTGTTCATTTATTTTTAAACGAGAACTTAATTTATAAACAAAGGTATTCCCAAAATCTGAATAGTTTTCCGTTCTAATGGTTCCACTCACTAAGAAGGCGTCACTCACATCAAAATCTAAAGAGAAGTAACCCCCAAAGTTATAGCGGTTAAATTTACCGGAATTTTGAGGAGCATTACCAGCAAAAGAATCGGCGCCACCACCATCATAAGAGGCTAAGCCACCTTCAATTACTTCAAAGACCTCATTTCGAAACTCGGCACCAAAACCAATACTTACTTTATCAGATAGTAATCTTGAGATATCGATATTTCCCACATTATGAGTAAATCGTGTTCCGCCAGGATCAAATGATTGCGGACTGTTTTCTCTATATAAAGGCGAAAAACTTATTTCACCATCATCAATAACATGATCCCCATCAGTATCAGTCCAGACAGGATCAGAGGCAACATCATTTGGATTATGAGACTGATTCACCTTATACGTTTGTGTGTTGCCACCAGTAGTATAACTTAAATCGACATTCCAGTCATTTATTTTTGTTTTAATACCAACGGTACCATTATAATCATTTAATAAGCCTTCAAACGTTGGTACGTAACCGTCATAGCCACCAGCCGTATTTGGATTTTCCCCTGGAAAGAAGTCTGCTAAGTAAGGCATATCATCAACTGTTCTCCAATACGGTGTTCTATAATTAGCAAAACTGTTTACTTTTTTATAGACATAAGCCGTATTAAAATACAGCTCGGTATTCTCGCTTAAATCAAAGCCACCGTTAATTAAGAATTTAGAGGCAGCCGTTTCAGGAGAGCCATTTATGTTTCCTGCATCTGGACGACGTCCTAAAAATTCATTAACAAATGCAATATCAGCAGGAGTTCCTCCTGTAAAATCTGCAACTTCACCAGAAGCATCAACAGTTCCAGGTCTGTTAGCCAAATTTACTTTAGATAAATCTATAGTATAATTTATAAAACCTTTACCGTCTCCAATTTCAGAACCATTATTTACAGCTATTCCTACCATTTCACCATCGCCTTCAGAAGTAATTCCCGATCTTAATGTCGCAGAACCTAAGTTAACATCGTCTTTTAAAATAATATTCATTACACCGGCAATCGCATCCGATCCGTATTGAGCAGAAGCACCATCACGAAGTATTTCTACACGCTCTATAGCATCTGTAGGAATGGCTGAGATATCTGCACCCGTTTCACCTCGTCCTGGAGACGTTTGTGTATATAATAAGGCACTTAAATTTTTACGCTTACCGTTAATAAGGATTAAGGTTCTAGAAGGTCCCATATTTCTAATTTCATAAGGGTCTAAAAGGGATGTTGCATCATTAACAGGTGTTTGTACCGTATTAAATGATGGAATTCTATATTGTAATGCTTTATCAAAAGAGGCTTGTCCCGTAGATATTAAATCGTTAGAAGAGACAACGTCTACTGGCAGTGGCGTATCGACACTACTTCTTGGTGCGGTACGAGATCCTACCAAGATAATTTCTTCTAAGGCTTCACCGTCAGATAAGGTGACATTAATGATCGACTGGCCATTAACGGCGACTTCTTTTTTAGAATAGCCTATCGAGCTAAAAACTAGTGTACTAGAGCTATTTACTGTTAACGAATAGTTACCATCAAAATCTGAAGCGGTTCCATTATTGGTTCCTTTTTCTACGATATTAACTCCTGCAAGACCGTAACCGTCTGCATCTGTAACTTTACCAGAGACTGTTTCTTGAAGGTTATCAAGAATATTGTCGACTGTAATATTAGAGGTGTTAAGATTAGCGATAAGCCCTTTTACTTCTAGTGTATCACTTTTCTTATTATAGATTACATAATACTTGTTTCCTAAATATTCGAAACCTAATCTGGTTTTGTTTTCCAGTTTTCGAATGATTCTTTCCAATTTGTTGTAATCATATTTTTCTGGATCAAGAATAGTTCCAGAGACTAACTCTGGGTTATAAGTAAAAAATACATTGTACTCTTCACTTAGTTTGTCTAAAAATTCTGCTAGAGGAATAGACTTGTCCTCTCTAGTGGTTTCTGTGTTTTTTGTATTTGCATACGTATTTGTTATTCCTAAGAATAGGAATAACAATAAAAACAGTCGAGGGGTTTGTTTAAATGTCATAATGGATTAATTTTTGATTTTCTTGTTAGTTGTCTTCTGAATTATATATATAGAGTTTATCTTCCTTGGTTATAATTTTAACCTCAGTCGATTTTTGAATAGCCAATAAGCAGATGTCCAGATTTTCATTTGGAATACCTCCTGACACTAATTTTGTTTTTAAGGACGGGTCTACAAATTCATATGAAGTGCCATAGGTGTTTTCTATATGCAGCATGACCTCATTTAAAGTAATATTATTGAATATATAGGTGCCTTCTTTCCATGACGCATAGGAGGTTTTTTTTGTTATTTTTTTATGTGATCCTTTTTTGTTTTCTTTGGAATAGGAAGCAATTTCACCAGGATTCATGATTTTAGATTCACCATTTTTAAGCAATAAATGAATGGAGCCTTCATCTAAGAGGACACTGGTTTTTTCTTGTCGTGTGTTTACGTTAAATTGTGTGCCATAGACTTCAACGGTTAAGTCCTGTGTGTTAACCCAAAACTTGGCTTTTGTGGCGGGAATAGATTTTACTTTAAAATAAGCTTCACCTTTTAAATAAACCGTTCTTGGTTCGTCTTTATTGTATTTAATTGTCGAGTTACCATTTAAGACTACAGTAGTACCATCAGGAAGTTTAAGGTCAATAATTTCTCCAAAAGACGTTTGGTGTGTAACTGTTTTAGAGCTGTAGATAGTCGTTATACCAAAAATGGAAACAAATAAGGCAATAGCTACCACAGCGGCGTATCTACTAAATCGCCTTAATTTAAAATACCTTTGCGCATTATTATTATTTGTTTTTTGTGGCTTATCAATTCGATTTAAGACCGTTACTAATTCTGAATTAATTTTATTTTTGTCTAGTGGTTTTATATTAAAAACAACCCCTAGTAACATGGCTTTTGCTGTAAAGATGTCATCTATATGCTCCGGGTTTTTGGCTATCCAGGCATTCCAAAAAGAAATGTCATTAGTATTGGTTTCTTTAGCCCAATTAATAAATGAATCATCATTTAAAAGTTTTTCTATAAAAGGCTTGTTCGTTTTTCTCATTAAAATGGTATTAGTCCTTAAGATACCCGTTATTAATAAAGAGACAGTAAGCGAGATTTTATACCCTACTTTTTTTAATTAATTTTTCAAAACGTCTTCAAGTGCCTTTGTTTCTATGTTATTACGAAGTTTAATGAAGGCTTTTTGAATGGTGTTTAAAACACTTTGATAAGAAATATTCATTATCAAAGCAATTTCAGAGAGTTTTAAGTTGCCATAGTATTTTAAATAAATAGCTTCCCGCTCTCTAACACTTAACGCATTTAGTAGGGTCGTTAACACGCTAGATTTTATAATGGTAAATTCTTGTTTAATGGCAACTTCTTCAGATGAAAACTCAAAATTTAATAATAGTTCTAAAGGGGTATTAGAAGCTACATAGGTTCTTTCTTTCTTTAACGTTTTTAAAAGGGCGCGTCTAAAAGATATAAATAAATAGGACTTGATGGAATTAACAGTACCAATGTGGGTTCTGTTTTCAAACAAATAAACAAAAAAATCTTGAAGACAATCTTCAGTAAGATAGGCATTTCCCGAAATTTTTAAACCATAGTTATGAAGCCCGGCATAATGCAATTTAAAAAGTGTAGAAAAAGCACTCTTGTCACCTTCTAAAAAAGAATCCCAAATAGATTTTTCAAATTGATTGTCTGTCATTTACCAAATATAATTATTAATCAAGCACATTTTTAAATAATTTTTATATTTAATTAACTATTACAAGGAATAATATGTTAATAACTGTTAAAAATATGGTAATCTTATAAATGCTGATTTTGTTTAATATAGTAGTATATTTGCAGACGAAAAAAACAGCGTTTCGTTCCAAATATTTTGTAGCGAAAAAAATATACTAAACGAGATTCCTGCTTCTGTGGGAATGAAAAATAAATAGGTCCCCGCCTTTTGCGAGGATGACAAAAAAAGTAATCAATGAAAGCAGGAATTGTAGGCTTACCTAATGTAGGGAAATCCACGTTATTTAATTGTTTGTCTAATGCAAAAGCACAAAGCGCAAACTTTCCATTTTGTACAATAGAGCCTAATATTGGCGTAGTAAATGTTCCCGATGCCAGGCTTAAGAAGTTAGAAGAGTTAGTAAACCCTGAGCGTGTTTTACCAGCAACTGTAGAGATTGTTGATATTGCTGGTTTAGTAAAAGGAGCCAGTAAAGGGGAAGGTTTAGGAAATCAATTCTTAGCGAATATTCGTGAAACCGATGCGATTTTACACGTACTACGTTGTTTTGATAATGATAACATTGTGCATGTTGATGGTAATGTTAATCCCATAAGAGATAAAGAGACTATAGATATTGAATTGCAGTTAAAAGATTTAGATACTGTAGAGAAAAAGTTAGATAAGGTTAAGCGTGCTGCAAAAACTGGAAATAAAGAGGCACAGAAAGAGGAAGCTGTGCTCTTGAAAATTAAGAATGGTTTAGAGGCAGGAATATCTGTTCGCGCATTAGAATTTTCCGACGATGAGTATGCTGATTTTGTTAAACCTGCACAATTAATCACAGAAAAACCAGTAATGTACGTTTGTAATGTAGATGAAGGTTCAGCAGTCTCAGGGAATGCTTATGTAGATAAAGTAAGAGAAGCTGTCAAAGATGAAAATGCTGAAGTATTAGTATTAGCTGTTGGTACAGAAGCTGATATTACAGAGTTAGACGATTATGAAGAACGTCAAATGTTCTTAGCAGATATTGGATTAGATGAGCCAGGGTCGGCTAAATTAATACGTTCAGCTTATAAGTTATTAAACCAACAAACGTATTTTACCGCAGGTGTAAAAGAAGTACGTGCCTGGA
The DNA here is from genome assembly GCF_000934685.1 of Lacinutrix sp. Hel_I_90. Lineage (NCBI taxonomy): Bacteria > Pseudomonadati > Bacteroidota > Flavobacteriia > Flavobacteriales > Flavobacteriaceae > Lacinutrix > Lacinutrix sp. Hel_I_90. The sequence continues at coordinate 331,473 of NZ_JYNQ01000001.1, forward strand.
CCGTTAATGTAGGGGCTACAGCACCGCAAGCAGCCGGCGTTATTCATACCGATTTTGAAAAAGGATTCATTCGTGCAGAGGTTATTGCTTATGATGATTATGTTCAGTTTGGTAGCGAAGCTAAAGTTAAAGAAGCAGGTAAAATGAGAGTAGAAGGTAAGACGTATGTTGTTAAAGATGGTGATGTGATGCATTTCTTATTTAATGTGTAAACAGAACCAAGATTCTTACTCTTAAAGCTAAAACAATGAAGATTTAAACGAGATGCGATGTCATCTCGTTTTTATTTAAGTATAGTTAAATATGCCACTAATAGAGATTAAAACCATACTAAACGCAGACATTCAAACCTGTTTTGATTTATCTCGCGATATTGATTTTCATAAAGCGTCATTAGTACATTCTAAAGAAAAGGCAGTTGCAGGTAAAACCTCTGGTTTAATTGGTTTAAATGAATGGGTCACCTGGGAAGCGTTTCATTTTGGTATCAAACAACAGCTGACCTCAAAAATCATAGCATTTGATGCGCCAAAGTATTTTGTAGATGAAATGGTTTCTGGCGCGTTTAAGAGTTTTAAACATGAACATATTTTCAAACAGGAAAACAACCAAACAATCATGACTGATCGGTTTCAATTTGAATCGCCTTTTGGAATCTTTGGGAAACTCGCAAACAGACTGTTCTTAAAACAGTATATGATAAATCTATTGAAAACCAGAAATCAGTTTTTAAAAGAGCAGATAGAAAGCCGCTAAAACGTATAACTTAGGCAAAAGCCTTGGTAGTTATCTCCAAATCGCGTTTGCCCCATAATAGGAGTGAAGCCAATAGCTGTTTCGTCTTTTCTTTTATGTAGTTCAGGAATATAATAGCCCGCAAGAGCACCTAAACTATACCCTAATACGACGTCTGACAAAAAATGTTGTCCAGCTTGCATTCTAAAATACCCTACTAAAGCAGGCAAAGTTGCTGCTCCAGCCCACACATAAGGTATTGCTGGAGAATCTGGATTGAAATCCTGATATACTTTAGCGGCAAAAAAGGTCGCTGTTGTAGTAGCTGCCACATGTCCAGAATAGAACGATCGGGTAGCAGAGGTGCTTTCAACTTTATCTAGCGGCGCATCACTACCATATACATATGGTCTAGCTCTCTTAGTCAAACCAGCGGTTATTGAGAATAGGGCAGAGGTTGTAGCCAAACTTTCAATATAAATACCAAATAACTGTCCCGAATGATTGTTGGCTTCATCATCTAAAAGCAACACAAAGGGAGCTGCAAAAGATAATGCAAAAGGGATATCACTAAACTTACTGGCTTCTTCAGAGTAATTCCCAGCAGCCCAGCGATCTACAAAATTAATGTTATCGACTTTGGTTTGAAAGGCTGCTAATTCGTTAACGGTAAAAGGGTCTTTATCTGCAATAATTAATAAACCACCAACACTTCCTGCTAAAGCAGTACCTGTCCATATACCATCCCTCGTCCAATCCCACTCATAGGGAGAGGTGTTTTTTTGAGCGTATGTCTTTATAACAAGTAAAGGTAAAAGAAGTAGAATGAATAAAGTCTTTTTCATAAGTTTAAGGAATTTATCAAAAATAATCGAGATTAATTAATAGTAAACATTTTATTGTATTTTTAGTAATAGTTTAACTTATAAAGCTCAAATGTAGACAGATTAATACCTGACAAAACGATTAACGATACTTATCAAAAAACATTGTTAATTACTTTATCAATGCAGTGTTTCATTTTTTATAGCGTTATATTATATTAGCACACTATCACGAAATCTTACTCAAATCTATGTCTGAAGAAACCAAATATACCGAAGATAATATACGCTCGCTTGACTGGAAAGAGCATATTCGCATGCGTCCGGGAATGTATATTGGAAAATTGGGAGATGGTTCTTCTCCAGACGATGGTATCTATATTCTGCTAAAAGAAGTCCTAGACAACTCTATTGATGAGTATGTTATGGGCGCAGGTAAAACCATTGAGATTTCTATTCAAGGTAGCAAGGTTATTGTTCGTGATTATGGTCGTGGAATTCCTTTAGGAAAAGTAGTAGATGTGGTTTCTAAGATGAATACGGGAGGAAAATATGACTCAAAGGCCTTTAAAAAATCAGTAGGATTAAATGGTGTTGGTACCAAAGCAGTGAATGCATTATCGTCTTTTTTTAGAGTAGAATCTACCCGTGATAATAAAAGCGCTTCAGCAGAATTTGAACAAGGTAATCTTACCAATCAAGATTTACTAGACGATACCTCAAGACGTAAAGGAACCAAAGTATCTTTCATTCCTGACGAGGTGATTTTTAAAAACTATAAATACAGAAATGAATATATAGTTAAGATGATTAAAAACTATGTGTACCTAAATCCAGGTTTAACGATAGTTTTTAATGGTGAAAAATTCTACAGTGAGAATGGTTTAAAAGATCTTTTAGCTGAAAAGATAGCAGAAAGCGACTTACTGTACCCAATCATTCACCTTCGTGGGAATGATATTGAAGTAGCGCTCACTCATAGTAAAACCCAGTATAGCGAAGAGTATAATAGTTTTGTTAATGGCCAAAACACAACGCAAGGAGGGACGCACTTAAATGCGTTTAGAGAAGGTTTAGTAAAAACCATTCGGGAGTTTTTTGGTAAACAATATGATGCCTCAGATATTAGGAAATCTGTGGTTTCTGCAGTGGCCATCAAAGTTATGGAGCCCGTTTTTGAGAGTCAGACCAAAACGAAGTTAGGCTCTACAGATATGGGTGGCGATTTACCAACGGTGAGAACCTACATTTCAGACTTCTTAAAAACGCAGTTAGATAATTATTTACATAAAAATCCAGAAACAGCCGATAAAATTCAGCGCAAGATCATGCAAGCAGAGCGCGAACGTAAAGAGCTTTCAGGGATTCGAAAATTAGCTAAAGACAGAGCTAAAAAAGCCAGTCTTCACAATAAGAAATTGCGGGATTGTCGTGTGCATTTTGGCGACATTAAAAATGAACGTAACTTAGAATCTACCTTATTTATTACCGAGGGAGATTCGGCTTCTGGAAGTATTACGAAATCACGTGATGTTAATACGCAAGCTGTTTTTAGTTTGAAAGGAAAGCCTTTAAATTGCTACGGACTCACAAAGAAAATCGTGTATGAAAACGAGGAGTTTAACTTATTACAGGCTGCTTTAAATATTGAAGAATCACTTGAAGATCTGCGCTATAATAACGTGGTTATTGCAACAGATGCCGATGTTGATGGTATGCACATTCGTTTATTGTTAATAACGTTTTTTCTTCAGTTTTTTCCAGAAGTGATAAAAGAAGGCCATTTATACATCTTGCAAACGCCATTATTTAGAGTTAGAAATAAAAAGGAAACCATTTATTGTTATTCAGAGGAAGAGCGTCGTGATGCCTTAGAAAAACTAAAACCAAAACCAGAAATTACCCGATTTAAAGGATTAGGTGAAATATCACCAGATGAGTTTGTACATTTTATAGGTGATGATATTCGCTTAGACCCAGTAATGTTAGACGATAATATGTCTATTGAAGATTTATTGTCTTTTTATATGGGTAAAAATACACCAACACGACAAGAGTTTATTATTGATAATTTGAAAGTGGAGCTGGATTTGATAGAGGCTGATGTTCCATTGAAGGCAGAAACTGCTAAGTAAATAGAAAAGAATTAGTGTATTCGAACTGAAATTATTTAAAATAGTATGTTTTATTTTACTTTTTGGTTAGTAGTTTTATAAAATCTATACGGGCGATTTAGGAGTTTGAGGGAATGTAAGTAGAGTAGTCTTAGCGAGCTGAACAACAAGTAAATAAACGTGTAAAAAACGGATTAAAAAATAAAAGAGATATTATGAAATGTTTGTCATTCCGCATTTGATGCGGAATCCACAAAAAAATAAGCCCCCTATTTCTAGGAATGACAGAAAAATATGATAGAAGAAAACGACGACCTAACTAACGAAAATTTAGACAACCAAGAACCACAAGAAACAATAACCAGAATTACTGGTATGTATAAGGAGTGGTTTTTAGATTATGCTTCCTATGTCATTTTAGAACGTGCAGTACCAGCAATAGAAGATGGTTTTAAGCCTGTACAACGCCGTATCATGCACTCTATGAAAGACTTGGATGATGGTCGCTATAATAAAGTAGCAAACATTGTTGGGCATACCATGCAATACCATCCACATGGGGATGCTAGTATTGCAGATGCCATGGTGCAGATAGGGCAAAAAGACCTGTTAATAGATACTCAGGGAAACTGGGGGAATATTTTAACAGGAGATAGAGCAGCAGCTGCACGTTATATCGAAGCACGTATTTCTAAGTTTGGTTTAGATGTGGTGTTTAATCCGAAAATTACCGAGTGGCAACAGAGTTATGATGGGCGTCGTAAAGAGCCTGTTAATCTTCCGGTAATGTTTCCATTACTGCTGGCACAAGGCGGAGAAGGAATTGCAGTGGGACTATCTACTAAAATACTATCCCATAATTTTATAGAACTTATTGATGCCTCTATTAAGCATCTTCAAGGAAAACGGTTTACCATTTTACCCGATTTTGCAACTGGTGGGATTGCAGATTGTTCTGGGTATAATGATGGTTTACGGGGTGGTAAAGTACGTGTTCGTGCTAAAATTTCTCAGCTCGATAAAAACACCTTAGTCATTACCGAAATTCCTTTTGGTACAACGACAACAACGCTTATAGATTCTATTCTTAAAGCGAATGAGAAAGGAAAAATTAAAATCAAAAAAATAGACGATAATACGGCTGCTAACGTAGAGATTCTTATTCATTTACCTTCGGGGTTGTCGCCAGACAAAACCATTGATGCACTCTATGCATTTACCGCTTGTGAGAATTCGATTTCGCCTTTAGGCTGTGTGATTGAAGACAATAAACCTTTGTTTGTTGGCGTGACCGAAATGTTACGTCGCAGTACAGACAATACGGTAGATTTATTACGCCAGGAACTCGAAATTAGGCTCGGTGAGCATGAAGAACAGTGGCATTTTGCAAGTTTAGAGCGTATTTTCATCGAGAATAGAGTCTATCGCGATATTGAAGAAGAAGAAACTTGGGAAGGAGTTATTGCCGCTATCGACAAAGGGTTGCAACCACATATCAAGCACTTGAAACGGGCCATTACCGAAGAAGATATTACCCGCTTAACCGAAATTCGAATCAAGCGTATTTCTAAATTTGATATCGATAAAGCACAACAAAAAATAGACGCTTTAGAAGAACAAATTGCTGAAGTAAAACACCATTTAGCAAACCTTATAGCTTACGCAGTCACTTATTTTACCAGACTTAAAAAAGAATATAGTGAAGGTAAAGAACGTAAAACTGAGTTAAGGGCTTTTGATGATGTTGATGCGACTAAAGTGGTAATACGTAACACCAAACTCTACGTAAACAAAGAAGAAGGTTTTATTGGAACCTCTTTAAAACGTGATGAATACGTGTGTGATTGTAGTGATATTGATGATATTATTACCTTTACGGCAGAGGGTAAAATGATGGTCACTAAAGTAGATTCTAAAACCTTTATAGGGAAAGATATTATTCATGTAGCGGTCTTTAAAAAGAAAGACAAACGGACTATTTATAATCTAATCTATCGTGATGGTGCGAAAGGGGCATCGTATATAAAACGTTTTGCAGTCACTTCAATTACAAGAGATAAAGAATACGATTTAACCAATGGTAATAAAGGATCAAAACTTTGGTATTTCTCGGCAAATCCAAACGGTGAAGCAGAAGTGATTACCATTTACTTACGTCAGGTTGGTAGTATTAAAAAACTAAAATGGGATGTTGATTTTGCGGAGATTTTAATTAAAGGTCGCGCTTCTAAAGGAAATGTTGTCACTAAATATGCCATTAAATCAATTGAATTAAAAGAAAAAGGGATTTCAACTTTAAAGCCCCGTAAAATATGGTTTGATGATACTGTACGACGATTAAATGTTGACGGTCGTGGTGAGTTAGTTGGTGAATTTAGAGGAGAAGATCGCATTTTAGTGATTAATCAAAAAGGAATTGCAAAAACTATTATTCCCGAAGTGACAACGCATTTTGATGATGATATGATTGTAATGGAAAAATGGATTCCGAAAAAACCTATCTCTGCGATTTATTTTGATGGTGAAAAAGAGAAATATTTTGTTAAGCGTTTTTTAATTGAAAACGAAAACAAGGAAGAATTATTCATCACAGAGCATCCAAAATCACAATTGGAGATTGTTTCTACCGATTGGAAACCAATGGCACAGGTTGTTTTTGCGAAGGAAAGAGGTAAAGACCGTAAAGATGATTTAGAAGTAAATCTTGAGGAATTCATTACGGTTAAAGGAATTTCAGCTTTAGGAAATCAGTTAACCAAAGAGAAAATTAAGACTATCGATTTGCTTGATCCTTTGCCGTACGAAGCGCCCGAAGAAGTACATGCAGAAGATTTGGAAGTGGTAGATGAAGTTGATGTTTCTGAAAACAGCAATACAAAAACTAATAGCGCTAAAACAAATGATAAAGCTGAAGATTTAGATACCGACGAAAAAGGACAGGCTAGTATGTTTTAGAGTAATATTATTGTAAGTGATTGAAAAAAGACTAGCTGTAAGTTACGCATTTATTCTATTGTAGAATTAGTGACCACAATATTGGTGTCACTATGCATAGAAATACTTGGGTATACAGGATACCAAGACCCTCCGTGATTATTTCTAATTACAGAATGATCTATATTAATAGTACCAGAGTGGTCATTACTAACAAAGAAAATAGATGAACCATAAGCATTTACTTCGTTTTCTTCTAAAAGAGAACCAAGTAGAGTTAGCGTCATGGTATTCCCATCATTATAAATGGCACCACCACTACCGCCACCTGGAGTTCCTGATTCTGCCGGGTTCCCCCCATTTCCTATAGCATTGTTATGAGAAAAAAGACTGTTTATAATTGTCCAAGAGACCCCAATACTACTAATGCCTCCACCATTTGAACCCCTATTTCCATAGCCTTCACCACCCCCAAAGGTCGTGTTAACTACATAAACGGGTTGATTGTTGTATTGACTAAAAACTCTTATGGCTCCACCTCCTACATCAGGACCAGTACTTTCACAAACATTATTAAAAAAGCGAGAATTCACTACTTTAAAACGACCTCCACGAACCCAAATTGCTCCTCCACCAGTATACTGAGTTTCTGAAGTTGAGTTACCATTTATAAATGTTATGTTTTGAACAGTGAGCTTTGGATGGTCTTGATTCTGACATTGATTGGTTGTCCATACTTGATCTGGGTCACAGGTGTTCATATATAAAATACGAGTTGTATCACCACCACTCAAAGTAATCAATCCACCACCATCAATAACTATATTGGGATTAGCATTGTTAAATACTTTAGCAGGTTGATTCATAATAATGGTGTGAGGGTCAGAACCACAGTTAAAAATTATCTTTCCTCCTTGGGATACTGCATCAACAACAGCTTCACAAGTACAACTTTCAGGAGTGCCATTTCCAATTATAACGTCAGGTTCCGATACATCTTCTAAACCAGCGACAATAGGAATAGCTGCATTCCCATTGGGGTTGCCGGCAGCTGGTCCATTTTGAGGATTCTCCAAGGGGTTCTCCAGTTCTGTAGCGGGGGATGTTACATCAACGTCATTACTTTGAGTACAACTAAATGCTATACAGGATAAAACTAAAAAAAAATAAATTTTTAGGCGGATGGCTAAGTTTTTCATCAGTAATTGTTCTAACTTCATATACGGAGCAGACACAGTTTAAGATTTTCTTATAAAGTGTTTTTCTTCTCGTCTGTTTTTGTTTTCCCAATTTTCTGATTTAAAAATTCCACAAACAAAGAAAACGCAATAGCAAAATATAAATATCCTTTTGGTATAGCACCAACTGTATTTCCAAAGACAGACGTGTGCGATAAATGGCCAGCTTCGGTAATTAGCATAAAACCAATGAGGATTAAAAACGACAAACCTAAAATTTGAACACTAGGATTTTCGTCTATAAAACGTCTAATTTTATTTGCAAAAGCAATCATGACGACTATAGAAATTACAACAGCAATAATCATTAATACTAAATTGTGATTTTGATTATTAGATAATCCATTAGTCATCCCAACGGCTGTTAATATGGAATCGATAGAAAATATAAAATCAATAATTAGAATCTGAACAATCGCTTGTTGAAGAGACTTTATCACTTTACCTTTTATTTCATCTTCATCATGACTAGGCGCTTCAACCTTCTCTCTAATTTCTGAAGTCGATTTATAAATTAAAAATAATCCACCTACAAATAAAATGATGGCTTGCCAACTAATCTCGAGGTGCAACCAATCTTTTTCTACAATAAAAAATGGTTTCGATAAACCGACTAAAAACGATACAAAAAACAACAAAATAATGCGTTGTACCATGGCTAATAATAAACCAATATTTGTCACTTTACCACGTTGTTCTTTAGGTAGTTTATTAGCCGCAATAGAAATAAAAACAATATTATCTATTCCTAATATTATCTCCAAAAAAGTTAAAGTTAGTAATGCGAAAATAGCATCTGAGGTTAGTAGAAAGTCAAGCATAAGTAATTATTTTGTAGATGTAAAGTGATACATTTTGCCAGTAGGCAAATACATAAGTGATAAGGATGTTTTAGAATTTAGTAAAATCTCATATTTGAGTGTGTCTTTAATATTGGTGAGTTCTAAAAATTGATTCGTTTTATGTGTTATTGTGTTTTTTTGAGAAATTATTTTGTAATCATAACCCTCTTCTGTAGTGTTATTTTCTCCTTTATAATACAGAGTAATTTTTCCGTCTTCGGTTTTTAGACTTGTAAGCGTATCGTTATCACGAATTAAAGTGTTGTCTGTAATTCTGTAAAAATTGGAGTGGTCTTCAATAGTAATTTGTGGTGCCGGCTTGCTAACGAAAGCAGTTCCTTTTTGTTTTATATTTTTTCCAACATAATTGTATTCAAAAGTATAACTTGAATCAGTAGTTGCTATAATTTTTAAATGAATGTCATTTTTATCAATCATACGTTTAGGATTAATGGTTTTAAAAATAACTTCACAATCATTAATCCATCGCACCTCTGAGGAATCTATTGTATTGTCATATCTTTCTATCTGAAGATTTTCAGTTCTCTCAATATAACCAATTTTAGTTTTACCATTTTGTGAATACTCAAACTGAAAGCTTCCAGTCTTGTAGTCTTTACATTGACGTTCGGGTTGATTACAATTATAAAAGCTTGTGACTAATAATAAAAAGAGTAATACTCTCATAAATTTGAATTTACAGCAAAATTACAAAATGAAAGAATTGAGTACGTGGTTTATCGCAAAAAGTATTCAATTATTTTCATTTATATCACGTGCTTATAAATCGCGTATTTGAAAATTTTATGGACTGACTTACGAATTCTCAAAATATGAGAAGTACTAGCTTTATAAAAAAAGACGGTACAATCAATTTCTTTTTTGGAAGCAGCTATTGGTTTTTGAAATAGTGGTGTTTCTTAATATAGCTTTTTAGAAAACGGTTCAGATTTTTTTTGAATTTTGTTCATATATACGACTTGCTTATAAATCGCGTATTTGAAAATTTTATGGACTGACTTACGAATTCTCAAAATTTGAGAAGTACTAGCTTTATAAAAAAAGACGGTACAATTAATTTCTTTTTTGGAAGCAGCTATTGGTTTTTGAAATGATGGTGTTTCTTAATATAGCTTTTTAGATATCGATTTAATTTTTTTAAAATTATGTTCATTTAAACCACTTGCTTATACATCGCGTATTTGAAAATGTCATGGACTGACTTACGAATTCTCAAAATTTGAAAAACTACCATCTTTATAAAAAATGACGATACGATCAATTTCTTTTTTGGAAGCATCTATTGGTTTTTGCAATTCAGGTGTTTCTGAATTTGAATTTTGAGAAATTGGTTCAGAAAATAAATCTTGGTTTTTAGATTCAACTTTTTCTTCAAGATTAACTGAAGTGTTTTTTTCTGAAGGAAATGTTCCTTTCCCGTTCATCAACCAATACAATTCAACCTCAGGAAAAGAAGAGAGTACTTTAAGTACAAATTCTAAACTGGGTTTATTTCTACCAGAGAGTATATGAGAAATACTTGAGCGCTGTACACCAATTTCTTCGGCAAAGGAAGAGGCACTTTCGCTATAGTAATCAATGACTTTTTTGAGTCTATTCGTAAAATCTTCGTTGTTTATCATTGCTATACAAATGTAAACAAATAGATTGAAATACAGTGTTTACAATTGTAAATTTTATGCGTAAAAGTATAAAATAAGTCCCTAAAACATCTTGTTTTTATTAATTAAACACTTTAAGTGGTGTGATATAACTTACTGAAATACAATAATATAAGCATATTTAGGTAAGCTCATGTTTATTAGCTATTTAAGGTGCTTTGTTTAGTACTTAAAAGCTTATTATTGGTTACATCTGTAAATTACAATTGTAAATTTAATTGTTTACATTTGTGAATAAGATAATGTTTACATTTGTAACACAATAATGCCTAATGGACACAAACACACTTAAAACACTTTTTGAAACACATAAAGAAGAAACGCTCTCTGGGCGTTATATTCATGCTGAACATATTAAACCACTTCTTATAAAACATAAAAATAATTTTACGATTGAACCTATTGGTCATTCGGTTCTAGGTGAAGCTATTCATTCCATTAGCATTGGTAATGGTCCAAAAAGAATACTTATGTGGTCTCAAATGCACGGCAATGAATCAACTACGACAAAAGCAATCTTCGATTTATTAAACCTTTTTAATGAGTCAAACGCGCTTACTCTGGCTATTTTGAAAGCGTGTACTATTGCTATTATTCCGCTATTAAATCCAGATGGCGCAAAGGCCTATACAAGATTAAATGCTAATGCTATAGACCTAAATCGTGATGCTAAAGACTTATCTCAACCAGAAAGTAGAGTCTTACGGGATTTCTTTAATGCGTTTAAACCACATTTTTGTTTCAATTTACACGGCCAGCGTACTATTTTTGGTGCAGGTAAAACAAATAATAGTGCTACAATCTCTTTCTTATCACCAACACAAGACCAGGCGCGTAATGTAACAGATAACAGGCAGGTTGCTATGTCTTTAATTAACGATATGAATAGTATGCTTCAACTTGAAATTCCAAATCAGGTGGGTATTTACGATGATGCTTACAACATTAATTGTGTAGGTGACACGTTTCAAACATTAAATGTGCCAACGATTTTATTTGAAGCTGGACACTATAAAAACGACTACAATAGAGAAGAGGTAAGGCGTTTTATGTTTCAGTCGTTACTACGCGCTATTCAATTGGTAGCATCTAATGAAATTAATACCAATAGCTATTCGGAGTATTCGAAAATCCCTCAAAATGAAAAGTGTTTTTACGACATTATCATTAAGGATGCAAAATATAATAATGAAATAGTTGATATTGCTATTCAGTACCAAGAACGTTTAGTTGATAATATTGTGCATTTTATTCCACAAATTGAAAAAATAGAAAAATTAAAGGGTTTTTACGCACATAAAACCTTGAAAGCCAATTATAATGAAGTGTTAACATTAAATGGGCAGCAGCTTGTTCTGGGAAACGAAATCGATTTCGTAAACATTTCTAATGTAAAGTTTTCATTAAATATTGAATAAACTCAATTATAAATATGGATAATTCAGCGAAATTGTATTATTTTTGATTTATATTTAATTAATTAGTGTAAATGGCAAAATTTAAATTAGACGAAATTGATCATCAAATCCTTGATATGTTGATTGATAATACGAGGGTACCTTTCACAGATATTGCAAAAAAATTATTGATTTCTGCGGGTACAGTGCATGTAAGAGTAAAAAAAATGGAAGATGCGGGTATAATTAAAGGCTCTTCTTTAACTCTAGATTACAAAAAATTAGGATATTCTTTTATCGCTTATGTTGGAGTTTTTCTTCAGAATACTTCGCAAACTAAGTTTGTGTTAGAGCGCATAAATGAAATCCCTTATGTAACGGTAGCTCATGTTACCACAGGAAAATTTAATGTTTTCTGTAAAATTAGAGCAAAGAATACCGAACATGCAAAGGAAATTATTTTTAGATTAGATGATATTGAAGGTGTGTACAGGACAGAAACGATGATTTCTTTAGAAGAGAGCATCAATGATAAAAGACGACTGATGCACGATATTTTCAATTCTTTATAAGAAAACTAATAACACACACAAAGTCCTTTGGTGCAAACTAAAGGACTTTTTTTATGATCTCAAAAAAGCGCCTTTTATGAATGCAAAACAACTGGACCAAAGCGAATACATACCTTATTTTAAAAATTACATCGATCAAGCAGGAAGCATTGAACTTATGGAAGGATTGGAAAAAGGATTGGCACAAATGAGCGATTTTTTTCAATCCATTCCAGAAAGTAAATTAGACTATCGCTATGCAGAAAGTAAATGGACTATAAAGGAAATAATAAGTCATTTATTAGACACTGAACGCATATTTTGTTATCGTGCCTTACGTTTTGCAAGAGAAGATAAAACGCCTGTTTTGGGTTTTGACGAAAATAAATATGTACCGTCAAGCTTGGCAAATAATAGAACCGTAAGAGATTTAGTTGAAGAGTTTTCTGCGCAAAGGCAATCTACAATTAGCCTGTTTAAAAGTTTTAACGATAACATGCTTAAGTCTAAGGGAGTCGCAGGTGGAGGAGCGGTTTCAGTTAGAGCGCTAGGTTTTCTTATTATAGGTCACGAAAAGCATCATGAAAATATTATCAAACAGCGCTATCTGTAATTTCTTCCTCACCAAAGTCAAAGTCTACAATAATATGACCTAAATCATTAAGTTCGAGTTCTTCATCCTCATCAAAGTTAGTCATGGTGTAATGTAGTTTACTGCTCACTTTAACTAAATAAATAGTGTCTTCAGTTTTAACTTCAACCGCTTCTATGGTCTCATTTTTATGGTTGTCAAAAATGATAATATCCTTATCACTATATCCATCAGGATATTTTTGTGTTAACAGACTTAGTACTTCTGGTGTAAGTTTTTTATAATCAACAATAACTCTTCGCATAACTAAAAAAAATTAAAATGTTAGTAATTAGCTTAGGTACAAGGTGTTAATAGTTAGTATTATAAAATTACAATTTTTTTTTAATTCAAAATGGATTATAACTGTTGAATTTCTATTTCATATGTGTTAATTTTGAAAAGGGCAAGTGGGCTATTCCTTTTTGAGTCTTAATTATAAAATGCAAAAGCCTCTAAAATACTATCATTTTCAACAATACAATTTACTTTTGGTTGGCCAATAGCTTCTAATAAGACAAAATTTATATTGCCATGCTCATTTTTCTTGTCATACTTAAGGAGTTCTATAATAGGAGCG